>JAUMUA010000104.1 GCA_030530925.1 Rothia sp. (in: high G+C Gram-positive bacteria)
TGGTATTCGTCGCTCGCAAACTCAAGGTACGCACCAGAACCGTTCTGAGCGCGATGCTTATGCCACGCATTATGAGGACCGCTTAGCGCAGCTCAACGCCGTGGATCATCGTCTGGCATTTGGTCGTCTCGATTTAGAAGATGACAGCACTCGTTATGTGGGTCGTATCGGTCTTGCTACTGAAGAACATGAGCGTTTGCTCATCGATTGGCGTGCGCCTGAGGCGGGTACGTTCTATCAGGCAACGGCTTTTGACCGCCAGGGCGTGCGTCGTCGTCGTCATTTGATGCTCGAAAAACGTAACGTGGTGGGTATTGAGGACGACGTCTTGGATTCCTCCATGCTCGAATCTGAGAATAATTTGCACGGTGAAGGCGCTTTGTTGGCTGCGTTGAATCGTAAGCGTACCGGGCGTATGGGCGATATCGTGGCCACGATTCAGGCGGAGCAGGACAAAATCATTCGTGCCGATTTGCCAGGTGTGCGTGTGGTTCAAGGTGGTCCCGGTACCGGTAAGACGGCGGTTGCGTTGCATCGCGCGGCGTATCTTCTTTACACCTATCGTGAGCGCTTGAACAAAGCAGGCGTGCTGGTGGTTGGTCCTAGCACGTCATTCATGTGGTACATCGAGCGCGTGTTGCCTTCGCTTGGCGAAACCGGTGTGGTGATGTCCTCTTTGGCGTCTCTTTATCCCGGTCTTCGCGCTGTGGAAGAAAAGAATCCTGAGGTTGCTCGAATCAAGGGCGATTTGCGCATGGCTAAAGCTATTAAGCGCGCTGTTAAAGATCGTCAAAAGATGATTGATCGTACGCAGATTTTGACGGTCGACACCACTGATCTTGAATTGACTCCTAAAATGGTTCGTTATGCTCGGGAAAAAGCTCGAGCAACAGGTAAACCTCACAATGACGCGCGAGAAACGTTCGTCAAGATTTTGTTGCGCGAGTTAGGGCAGCAACTCAACATGAAGCTCGACGAGTCGGCAGGTCGTCAGGTGGATCGTCCGCATATTGAGGACGACGTCCGCGAGTCCATGGACGTGCGTAAAGCTCTCAACCTAGCGTGGATGCCGCTCTCGTCTGAAACCCTGATTCGGTCACTGTTTTCTAAGCGTGGTTACCTTGATTCGGCGTTGCGGGAGTTTTCAGCGGCTGAACGCGATGCGTTATTCCGCCCAGCAGATGCTCCCTTTACTGAGGCGGATGTTCCGTTGCTCGACGAAGCGGCAGAACTTCTTGGTGATTTTGGCAAGATTACCGGTGCAGCTGCGGCGGCGCGTGCAGCGGCAGAGCACAAAGCTAATCTTGAAAATGCGCAGAAAGCGTTGGAGAACGTCCGCTACGAACTTGAAGACTTTGGCGTAGACGGCGTCATCACTCCAGAGCAGATCGCTTTCTATAATGAGACCGGTGCTCAGCGCATGACTGCGTCTCAAGCCGCGATGCATGATCGCACGTGGGCATACGGTCACGTGGTGATTGACGAAGCTCAGGAACTTTCGCCCATGCAGTGGCGCTTGCTCTTCCGCCGTTGTCCTATGAAATCGTTTACCATCGTGGGCGATATTGCGCAGGCCTCTTCCGCTGCTGCATCGCAATCGTGGAAGGATGCGCTTGAACCCTTTGTGGGGGAGCGCTTCACCGTGGATACGCTGTCGGTCAATTACCGTACTCCTGCTCAAATTTCTGACGCGGCGGTGTCTGTGGCGCGTGCAGCCGGTCAAGAAATCTCGGCACCGCAAGCGGTGCGTGAGGGGCAGTGGCCACCGTTTATTGTCAAGGTTGATTCCTCAGAACTCATTTCATCCGTGGTGCAGACTGTTACCGATGAAGTTCAGCGCACTGCAGGTGGGCTCATTGGTGTGGTTGTTGCTCCTGAAAAGTATGCGCAGGTCACGCGTGCGGTGGCTACCGCGCATCGTCATAATACGGGTACTTCGCAGACCGCTTTGGAAAATCAGATTTTGGTGCTGACCCCGTGGGAGGCTAAAGGTCTGGAGTTTGATGTGGTGGTCATTGTGGAACCTAATGATTTGGTGCAGGCTGCTAACGGATCGATTGGCGATTTGTATGTTTCCATGACTCGCCCCACCCAACGGTTGCATCTTATCGGTGCAGAAGAGTTTCCTGCCGGTTTATAGCTAACTGGTATTTTAGGTAGTAGTAGTTCCAGAAGATTTGGTGAATGGAGAAATAGTGTCTGAAAGTGTCCTGGCGCAGCAGCACAACGATGATTCTTTCGAGAACATTTGGCAAGAGCTCAAATGGCGCGGTTTGGTGCAAGTAAGTACTGATGAAGCCGCTTTGGAAAAAGCGCTCGCTGAGGAGTCCGTGAACTTCTATATTGGATACGATCCCACGGCGGCATCCTTGCACTTGGGGCACTTGGTGCAGTTGCTGACTATGCGTCGTCTTCAGTTGGCGGGGCATAATCCATTTGGTCTGGTGGGCGGTGCTACCGGTTTGATTGGTGATCCGCGTCAGACCTCAGAGCGCGTTCTCAACTCTCGTGAAGTAGTGGAAAGCTGGGTTGAACGATTGCGTGCTCAGATCGAGCGTTTCTTAGATTTTGACGGCGAACATGCTGCTCGTATGGTCAATAACTTGGAGTGGACTTCAGAACTCTCTGCTATTGATTTGTTGCGCGAGATCGGTAAGAACTTCCGCGTGGGAACCATGGTCAAGAAAGAGATCGTTGCTAAGCGTTTGAATTCTGAAGAAGGCATTTCTTACACAGAGTTCTCTTACCAGGTTTTGCAGGGCAATGACTTCTTGGAGTTGAACCGTCGTTACGGCGTTTCTTTGCAGTGCGGTGGTTCCGATCAATGGGGTAACCTCACTTCCGGCACCGAGCTGATTCGCAAGGCTGAGGGTAAGCAGGTGCACGCTTTGGGCACTCCGCTTATTACTAATGCCGATGGCACTAAGTTTGGTAAATCTGAGGGCAACGCTATATGGCTCGATCCGCAGATGCGCACCCCTTACGCGTTCTACCAGTTCTGGTTGAATACTGCCGACGCCGACGTCGCAGATCGTCTCAAGGTCTTTACGTTTAAGACTCGTGAGGAAATCGCTGAAATTCAGAAGTCTGTTGAAGAAGAACCCTTTAAGCGTTTGGGTCAGAAGATCCTGGCGTATGAAGTTACTTCACTCGTGCATGGGGTAGAGGCTACGGAAAAAGTTATTGCGGCTTCAGAGGCGCTTTTTGGTAAGGGCCAGCTAGCTGATTTGGATGAGCCAACCTTGATTGCTGCAACTGCCGAGCTTCCTCATGCTGTATTGAACGAAGATCAGCTCGATATGATCACGGTTCTTTGCGAGACCGGGTTATCTGAATCTAAGTCAGCTGCCCGACGCACGTTGAAAGAGGGCGGAGCATCTGTCAACAACGTAAAGGTTCAGGGCGAGGATTCAAAGCTGGCTACTCCCGAGCTTTTGCACGGGAAGTACGCGGTTATCCGTCGTGGCAAGAAGAATATGGCAGTTATCGAGGTTCAGGCCTAGTAACTACGCTAAGAATGGGCATCTATCGAAAGATAGGTGCCCATTTTCGTATTTATTGGTCTGTTTTTGCGAAAATCTGAGCATTTTTCACTAATTTTGCGTGAAACAGGTTATAGACATACACCACTCATCACGGTGCTTACTATGCGAAACCATTGATTTACTAGGGTAAACGATAATAGATGTTGCGCGTTTTTGTGCCTCAAAGTGCGCTCTGTGACCCAGGTCTACGATTTTCGAGTTGCGGGGGTGGTTGGACCTGTGTAAAGTAGTACGAGTCGCCGGGACGAGGGGTTGAAAGAAACGCCTAGT
>JAUMUA010000105.1 GCA_030530925.1 Rothia sp. (in: high G+C Gram-positive bacteria)
GCTTCTCTTTGAACACGCCGCTCCTGGCATGTTGCTTCAGAGCGTGAGCGGAATCCGCACCATTCAGCAGATACTCCCCGATGCTTTTGGCCCCCAAGACCTACTTGAGAGAAAGTAAAAACCCCAATGAGTACAGAATCTTTTGACGCCGTCGATGTAATTCGCACCAAACGAGATCGCCAAGAACTAAGCCCTGCCCAAATTGATTGGGTGATCGATGCGTACACCCGTGGTGCAGTGGCGGATGAGCAGATGAGTGCCCTTGCCATGGCAATCTTTCTCAATGGCATGAACCGCGCAGAAATCGCTCGCTGGACGGACGCGATGATTCGCTCCGGTGAGCGTCTAGACTTCTCAACTTTGGTGAGCTCAGGGCAAAAAGTTGCCACTAGCGATAAACATTCGACCGGCGGCGTCGGCGATAAAATTACCCTGCCGCTGGCGCCGTTGGTGGCTGTTTTTGGTGTTGCCGTACCGCAGCTGAGCGGTCGCGGACTGGGGCACACCGGTGGAACCTTGGATAAGCTCGAGTCGATTCCCGGGTGGCAGGCGCAACTTTCAAATGAACGCACCATGGAAATTCTGGGCTCAACCGGTGCCGTGATTTGCGCGGCCGGTTCTGGCTTGGCTCCTGCGGATAAGAAGCTCTATGCGCTACGCGATGTAACCTCAACCGTTGAGGCGATTCCGCTGATTGCTAGCTCGATTATGTCTAAAAAGATTGCCGAGGGTACCGGCTCGCTCGTTCTCGACGTCAAGGTGGGTTCGGGTGCTTTCATGAAGGACGAGGCTCAGGCGCGTGAGCTTGCAGAGACCATGGTTTCGCTGGGGCAAGACGCCGGCGTCAAAACCTCAGCGCTACTCACGAACATGAATACCCCCTTAGGTAATGCTGTGGGTAATGCGTGCGAGGTTGAAGAATCGGTGGAAGTTCTTGCCGGTGGCGGCCCCACCGACGTCGTGGAATTAACCGTAGAACTTGCCCGCGAAATGTTAGCGGCTTCCGGCGTCGACGCTGATCCTGCCCAAGCGCTGAAAGACGGCCGCGCCATGGACGTATGGCGCCGCATGATTTCTGATCAAGGGGGAGACCCCGACGCTACGCTACCCAAACCGCGTGAAACCCACACCGTAGTGGTACCCGAATCAGGTGTGCTCACTGAACTCGATGCGTTGAAGGTGGGAGTGTCGTCGTGGCGCCTGGGCGCCGGACGCGCACGCAAAGAAGATCAAGTACAAGCGGCAGCGGGTATTCTGCTACACGCCAAACCGGGGGAGAAGGTGGAGAAAGGACAACCGCTCATGACTCTGATGACCGACACTCCCGAAAAAATTGATCACGCTGTGGAATCTTTGCAGGGTTCTTACGCTGTGGGCACGAGTTTTGAGCCACAACCCCTCATCCTGGGTAGGGTTGGAACTGTAGAAAAGTAGAATCGCCTTGTAGGCACAGGTTTAATTAGATTATTCCTCACGAAGAAAGCGAAAATAATGGGACTTTTCAGCCGTCGAAAAAAAGAAGACGAGTTTTATAACGCCGAATCAAAGCAGCGTGATTCGGTGAAAACTTCTCACTCTTCAGCGCCAGCCCCCACTGAGCAGACTGCACCGAAAACACCTTCCCCCTCCCAGCAAGAGCTCAGCAAGGGTTCTGGTCTTTACGCTGTGGTAGAGAAGATGCGTCGTAAAGGCCAGGGCGAGCTCACTCTTGAATTAACTCAAGAGGGCAACGATATGAATCTTTCGTTCTTTGAAAACTCTCAGGCGAAAGAGCAAACAGTTGTGATACCCGGTAACGAATGGTTTGAGAGCATTGCGAAGCTCTACACCGATGAAACAAAGAACGGTGGCGGTGCATTTAACCGCGCACTGATTGTGGTCACTGGTGAGACCAACTATCGCGTTCAAGCATCGTTCATGAACACCGAGAAGAACACCACCACCAATACCAGCTACGGCGCTCCTGCCCCAGAACTTGATGATGACCAGGAAGAGACTTACTCCCCTGAGTCGGTTGAAGATGGATTGGATTCGGCTTCTCGCTTTGAGCTCTCGGATCGCTCGGCACAGTCCGCAGCACCGATTACCGCTCAGGATCGCTTGAAGAACGTCTCGGCACGCATTGATAACGAGCCGGAATCGGATTCGGCTGAAAGCTTTGGCGCTATTGCCTTTGGCGAAGAGCGCCGCCAGGAAACCGAGCCTCGCCAAGACATCGAACCCCGCCTGCACGCTGAGCGCAACGAAACCTTTGAGAGCGCAGAAGCGGGTGAAACCGAGGAAGTTCCAGATCACGCCAACCCGTTTGTGAGCGAAGAAGAACAGACCTCGGAGCTCGACGACGCCGCACAAGACTCAGCTGATCAGCGAGCACTTGATGAGGAACTTCAAGAATCAGCACCGCAGACTCAGTCGGTCTCGCGTGCCCATGCGTACGATGAGCGTCAGGAATCTGATTTCAACTCGGCACACGATATTTCGTTGGCTACTGCAACTCTGCCGACTGTAGTTCACGATGACTGGGAAGAAGATTTCGCCGCTGAGAATGAGAAGACCGCCGATCAGAGCGTAGCTGCCCAGGGTACAGCAGACGATGCGCAAGAGCAGATTGGCACCGACCGTCGCGAAAACGCACAGCCTACGCAGACTTCTGAACTTGCTGATTCAGCACAGACTACTCCCGCAGCGCAGACCGGCAACTCAGCACAAACCGGCGCAACCGATGTGCCACAAAGCGGTGCGAACGTTGACGTCGCGCCGTCGTACTCCTCACCTTCACAGCAGATCACCAAGCCTTCCACCACCGAGTTGGCGCAGGGCAACATGGTGCTTACCGAAGCTGAGGTTGTGAGCCGCCTCTCCGGTGTGCAAGAAAAACTCTTTGGCGCTAACGGTTCAGCACGCGATGTGTCCACCGTGCTGATTCGCGTGCGCGCACTGGGCTCGTACTATGACGCGTTGACCCACGTTCGCGAGGGTGGTTTCTGGAAGCAACAGCGCACCTTCGATTTGATTCCAGAAGACGTTTTGAACGTGCTACAGCTCAAAGCAGATTCATACAAAGAAGGCTTTGGCTCACCGCTATCGATGAGCCTGCGCTTTACTCCCGGTATTCCTCCGGTAGCTGAGTTCAACTATGCCTCTGAGGGTGCTTTTGCCAAGTACTCCGATGAGCTCCCTGCCCAGCAGTACGTTGAAGAATTGCGCATGTTCCCACGAACCGGCGCCAACATTCCAGAGCACATGAGCCGCGCGCTCTCGTCGTGGACTCTCTAAAGAGCTCACAGAGCTAAATTAACATCGTGAGGTGGCCGGGTTACGCTTATACGTAACCCGGCCACTTTTGCGTGGTACCTCAATTTTTACGGTAGAGACAGGAATTATGAGCGCTTCAA
>JAUMUA010000006.1:0-21121 GCA_030530925.1 Rothia sp. (in: high G+C Gram-positive bacteria)
AACGACGCGCGGGTACCGGGCCAACCCGCCACCAAAACCGCGTCCAACCCAGCAATATCAATGCCGAGTTCTAGCGCTGAGGTAGAGGCAACACCCAGCATCTCACCACTGCGTATTTGGCGCTCTAGCTCGCGGCGTTCCTCAGGTAAAAACCCCGAACGATAGGCAGAAACCCGGTGAGATAATCCAGCCTCGACTTCATCCAGATACCGCCCGGTGGTTTGAGCGATGGCTTCGGCACCGCGGCGGGACTTGATGAACACGATGGTGCGGGTACGCTCAACGACCAAATCAGTGAGCATTTCAGCACTTTGCTCAATCACTGATTTGCGAATGGGAGCGTTCTTTTCTGCTTCGGATTGCCCGGTCTGCTGGGGTGCTGAGAGCTTGTCGGTGACCTGTTCGCGAAATTCGGG
The DNA here is from genome assembly GCA_030530925.1 of Rothia sp. (in: high G+C Gram-positive bacteria). Taxonomy (GTDB): domain Bacteria; phylum Actinomycetota; class Actinomycetes; order Actinomycetales; family Micrococcaceae; genus Rothia. The sequence goes on from JAUMUA010000006.1 coordinate 417, forward strand.
TTCCCATAAAATGGTGTGGGTTGCCCCGTGCGGCGCGGTGTCTTCGGTAATCGCGGTAATTGCCGATTCGTCTACGCCTAAAAGGCGAGCAAAAGATTGTACTGGTTGAGCGGAGGTCGCCGAAGCGCCGAAGAATACCGGGTGTGTTCCATAGAACCTACAAATACGGCGCAGACGGCGGAGCAGCACTGCGATATGAGCACCGAACACACCGCGATACGAATGCGCCTCGTCAATTACCACATATTTGAGTCGCCGCAAAAATGCAGACCACTGCGCATGGTGGGGCAAAATTCCAAAGTGCAGCATGTCGGGGTTACACAAAATCACGTTGGCGTGCTGGCGAATCCAGCGTCGCTCACTCACCGGGGTGTCACCGTCGTAAGTTTCTGCTCGCACCCCAGAGAGCCCTAACGCACGAATCGAATTAAGCTGATCAGCGGCGAGCGCTTTGGTGGGGGAGAGATAGAGAACGGTGGCGCGTTCGACGTTGAAACCGGCGCCGGGAGAATCTTCACCGGCGTGCACTGCGTGAAGAGAGGGCAATAAGTAAGAGAACGATTTGCCCGACGCCGTACCGGTTGCCAGAATGACGTGGCGTTTGCCGCCGTTGTGAAGTGATTCGTGGGCGGTTTGCGCCGCTTGCACCTGGTGAACGTAGGGCTCATGAAAACCCAAGGATTCGAATGCTTCTTGTACTTGGGGATGCACCCACTGTGGCCAGGGGGCGTGTATTGCCTGCCGCGCCGGCAACGAGCGCACGTGGGTGATTTGCTCGGGTACCGGGCCGTATCCGAGTTTGACAATGAGCGATTGCACCTCAGGCGGCAGCTGCGCCAGTTGTGCCGAAATATTTTGAGTACGAGGGGGTGTAGTTTCAGAAGCCACCTCACTATTGTGACACTCTCGCGCCCTATCCCGGGACTGATGCGGCTGACCAAAAATGACATAATGTGACTATGACTACACCTAAAATGAATATTCACCACGAAGACAACCACTCCAACGAATCCGCCAGCATGATCACGATTCTGAGCCAAGAAGAATGCTGGAATCTTGCCCAAAAAACCACGTTCGCCCGATTGGGCACCCTCGCTGACGGTGAAGTTTTTATTACTCCGCTCAACATCGTGACGCACGAAAATAAGCTGTATTTTCGCACCGCAGCGGGTTCAAAACTCACCCAACTCATTTTGAATGAAAAGGTCACGATTGAATTTGACAAGGCTGAGGGCGGCTCTGCCTACTCGGTCAACATCTTTGGCTCTGCCCGGTTGCTCACCGATTCAGATGAGATTCAACGTGCTTCGTTACTGGGGTTGAACCCATGGGTTAATACCGAAAAAATTGAATTTGTAGAGGTCACCCCGCGTAAAATGACCGGACGCCGTTTTAAGCTCGGTTAACGAATCCCTCTATAAGTCAACGAAAGGATTTATTCGGTGACAACTAAACTTTTTGAACCCCTCACGTTACGAGAACTAGAATTTCGCAATCGACTCTGGGTGCCGCCCATGTGCCAGTATTCCGCCACACATAAAGACGGTATACCCAACTCTTGGCATACCGTGCATTACACTTCGATGGCACGCGGTGGGGCCGGGGCAATTATTGTTGAAATGACGAACGTTGAGGCGGCTGGCCGTATCAGCCCACACTGTTTGGGGCTGTGGAATGATGAACAGCAAGAGGCATTTACCCCTATCGTTGAGGGAATCAAAGCAGCTGGCGCGCGAGCGGGTATTCAAATCGGTCACGCGGGTAGAAAAGCCTCGACCTACCCCGAGTGGGGCACTGATGGTTCAGGTTCTTTGAACAATGGCGATGGCGGCTGGGACACCGTGGCGCCGTCGGCTATTGCTTTCCCGGGGCTCAAAGAGCCGCGAGCGCTTTCAACCGATGAGATTCACCAGCTAGTAGCTGCCTTTGGTGATTCGGCACGACGCGCGGTAGCTGCGGGCTTCGACTTCTTGGAAATTCACGGGGCGCACGGCTACCTCATCACTGAGTTTCTCTCGCCGCTGTCGAACGAGCGAACCGATGAGTTTGGCGGTTCGTTAAAGAATCGTGCGCGATTCTTGTTGTTGGTGGCTGACGCTATGCGCGCTCAGATGCCGGAGGACATGCCGCTTTTGGCTCGTCTTTCTGCCACCGAGTGGGTAGATGGCGGTATTACGGTGGAAGAAACGGTGCAGGTGGCGTCGTGGTTGAAAGATCACGGTGTTGATTTGATTGACGTTTCTACCGGCGGTAATTATCCAGGAAAAATTTCGGTGCATGCCGGCTATCAGACTCCTGCCGCCACGCAGGTCAAGAACGAGGCGCAAATTCCGGTGAGTGCTGTGGGCATGATCAATGAAGCACGATTGGCAGACTTTATTGTGAGCACCGATCAGGCGGATGTGGTGATGATGGGCCGGGAGATTTTGCGCGATCACGCTTTCCCCTTGCATGCGGCGAAAGAGCTGGGTGCTGAAATTGATTACATTCCGGCGCAGTATCAGCGCGCGTATCGCACCCGTCGCTAAGACGTATGCTCTGGCTCATAGACCAGCGTGAGAGTTCTCATTGACCCAGACTTTTTTCAGGCTCAGGGCATAGGGTGGAACGGCGTAACCACAGAAAAGGTTGCGCCGTCCTGCTTTTAAGAAAGGGAAAAATACTCATGCAAAGCACTCAGATTCAACTTATTAATCGCCCCAGTGGCAAGCCACAGGCTTCTGATTTTCAGACAGTTCAGGTGGAGTTGCCAGAACTTAAAAAAGATCAGGTGCGGGTGCGTAACGAATTCATTTCAGTGGATCCGTATATGCGCGGCCGCATGAATGATTCCAAATCGTATATTCCACCGTTCCAGTTGAACGAGACCATGACTGGTTCTGCTGTGGGACGCGTTATTGAAAGTACCTCTGACCAGTTCAAAGAGGGCGATTTGGTCACCCACTTTATGGGCTGGCGAGATATTGCGCAGGGTGATGCTAAAGAATTTACCCCCGTTCAAGACTTGGGGGAGATTTCTTCTTCTGCTTACCTCGGTGCGTTGGGGCTCACCGGCATGACCGCCTACATGGGTCTCAAAAAGGTTGCTCAGATGCAAGAAGGCGATCGCGTATTTGTCTCCGGCGCGGCAGGTGCCGTGGGCTCGCTGGTGGGGCAGATTGCCCAGCATCTTGGCGCCGCTCAGGTTATCGGTTCTGCAGGTTCTGCGGAAAAGGTTGAGCTTTTGACCAACCGCTATGGCTTTAGCGAGGGCTTCAACTACAAGGACGCTCCCGTTCTCGAACAGCTTCGCAACGCGGCGCCGCAGGGTATTGACGTGTACTTCGATAACGTGGGTGGCGACCATCTTGAGGCGGCGCTCGCTACGTTGAATCGCTACGGTCGTGCGGCTTTGTGCGGTGCCATCTCGGTCTACAACGCTAAGGACTACAGCGCTCTCACCGGCCCCCGATTCATGACCAACATCGTCACCAATTCGCTAACCCTCAAAGGGTTTGTGCTTCAAGACTACGTGCAGTACGCCGAGGAATTCCGCGCAGAAATCGCACCGCTTGTCATCAACGGCAAGATCAAGTTCGACGAAACCGTAGTAGACGGTATCGATTCGGCAATTGACGCGTTCTTGGGTCTCTTTGAAGGCAAGAACACCGGCAAAATGGTCGTTCGTCTCTAACTCTTCTGCGCCGCTCAGACTTGCTCGGTCGGATCACCGCGTGTGGAGCCGTGTGCAGAGTTGCGTTCACGCACTAGAATGGTTCTGTGGCTCAAGAACGAATTATTTTGTATTACTGCTTTGCACCGGTGACCGACCCAACCGCTGTGATGCTCTGGCAACGCGCTCTGTGCGAAAAGCTGGGGCTCACCGGTCGTATTTTGATTTCAAAACACGGCATTAACGGCACCCTAGGTGGCGACGTCAACGCGTTGAAACAGTACGGTAAAACCACCCGTCAGTACCCCGGTTTTGGCAAGCTCGAACTCAAGTGGTCCGACGGCGGCGCGGCAGATTTCCCCAAGCTATCGGTCAAAGCGCGCGATGAAATCGTGGCGTTCGGCGCTCCCGATGAACTCAAAGTTGATAAGCACGGCGTCGTCGGTGGCGGCGTGCACCTCAAGCCTGAAGAAGTGAACCAGCTGGTGGAAGAGCGCGGGGACGAGGTGGTGTTCTTTGATGGACGCAACGCCTACGAAGCGAAGATCGGCAAGTTCAAGAATGCCGTGGTTCCTGACGTCAACACCACTCACGATTTCATCAAAGAAATTGAGTCCGGCAAATACGATGATCTCAAAGATAAACCGGTTGTTACCTATTGCACCGGTGGTATTCGTTGCGAGATTCTTTCTGCGCTGATGAAGAACCGTGGGTTTAAAGAGATTTATCAAATCGACGGCGGAATCGTAAAGTACGGTGAAAAGTTTGGCGATTCCGGTTTGTGGGAAGGCTCGCTGTACATCTTTGATAAGCGCATGACTATGAATTTCTCACCCGATGTGGTGACCATTGGCAAATGCGAACAATGCGGGGCACCTGCAAATAAGTTTGAGAATCTTGACGATATGGGCGGTCGTGCCCTCGTCTTGATGTGCGATGACTGCATTGCCAAATCGCAACAAGAACGCGAAGAATCTCATTCCTAATCTGAGCTAGTCAGACGCTCATAATTCATAAACTATTGGGGTACCTCGTTCCGTCACCGGTTCGAGGTACTTCTGTATCAAGGCTTGATAGAGAGTAGAACACGTTATGGAAACCGCACTCATTGAATACGGCACGTTTCTTGTTGCCGGTAAAACAATACCCGCCACTACCGAGAGCGATTTTTCGGCAGTGTGGAAAGAGCTCATGGAATCGTTGACTCCCGAACAAAGCGTTGCGGTTCAGAAATTGCAGGCGGTAGGAGTCATGATGCCCGACGCCGACGACCGCGGGTTTACCTATACTGCAGGGTTTATGGTGAAGGGAATCGCTGAGGTCTCTGCACTGGGGCTAACCGGGGTAGTGGTACCGAGTGCTATGTATGCCACGGTGTTGGTGGAAGGACCAGTTCCTAAACCTATTAAGGGCGGCTTTGATTATTTGATGTCTGAGTTCATTCCTGAAAAAGGGTTGAAACCAACCGGGGTGAATCTTGAGGTGTATGGTCCCGGCAATAAATCCGCTGAGGACTACCGCATGTACCTGTGGAGCGCTGTCACTGGGTTGGATGTGAAACCGGCTCTTTAGCGCACAGCTTGCTGAACATCAACCTTACTAAAAACCTCTCTTTAAACAATTGTGACCGTGTATCCCTAAATACACGGTCACAATAATCTATTGGCGCCAAGAGTGATCTAAACGGTAGATGCTGAGGCGATTACGCCTGTTCTGCCTCGGCTAGATCTGCCTTGAGCTTTGCAATGATTTCCTCGACTATCTCAGGTGAAATAGGAGTGGAACCATCATCAAGTTTCGATTGCCAATCTGCAATTGACTTCTTGATGTTTTCAATGTTCTGTGCATCTGCCATACCGTCAGTGTACTTCATTTTTCAATTCTGTTACTACCCAGTAATGAAAATTTCTAAATTGTGTATATGAATAGACTGGGAACGGCTAAATGTGTGACTTACTTTGGTAGAAAAAATTTTGAAATTTTCTACCTGAAATATTTTCGCTTGTCAGATGGGAATTTGGACCGTATCTTTTGTAGAGGTTTCATGTTGGGTAACTTTTTATTCAGTGTGGAGAGATATTAGATAGGTGAAGCTATTTGGCGATACAGAGGTGTTCTACTAATAAATAGAGTCAATGATAACCACGCTGCCCCAAAGCGTTGTTGCCCACACTTTGCCACCCTCAAAATAGTTGCGTTGTAAACTAATAGATGTAAGTTCAACTCAACACATCGAAGGTTCATGATGAAAAATATAGGTTTCCTCTCGTTCGGGCATTACTCATCATCAGTGGGTTCGCGCACCAGTTCTGCCGCCGACATGCTCCACCAAGCTATTGATCTAGCAGTGGGCGCCGAAGAGCTCGGTGTTGACGGCGCATATTTTCGCGTCCACCACTTTGCGCAGCAACAAGCCTCGCCTTTTCCGCTACTTTCTGCCATCGCATCTCGCACCTCAACCATTGAACTGGGCACCGGTGTCATTGATATGCGCTACGAAAACCCGCTCTATATGGCTGAAAACGCAGCGATGACCGACCTCATTGCGGGCAATGAACGCTTGCAATTGGGTATCTCGCGCGGATCACCCGAAACCGTCATGAACGGTTTTCAGCACTTTGGGTACATTCCTGACGCCGAAGAAACCGATGCGGAAATGGCACGACGCCACACGGCGCACTTCTTGAACGCCATCGAGGGCACAGGAATTGCACGCAACGCACAGAACCCCAACCAATTAGATCGTATTGAGCCGTTTTCTGCCGGGCTGCGTCATCGAATTTGGTGGGGTGCAGGCACCTCAAATACGGCGGTGTGGGCAGCGCAAGAGGGTATGAACCTGATGTCTTCAACTTTGCTTTTGGAAGATCAAGGGGTTCCCTTTGATCAGTTGCAGGCGCAACAAATCGAAAAGTATCGCACCGCGTGGAAAGAAGCTGGGCACCAGTGGACGCCGCGCGTCTCTGTCTCTCGCTCGATCATTCCTATTATTGACCGTGAGTCGCAGTATTACTTTGGGCTGCGCGCCCAAGAAGAGGGTGCCGATCAGGTAGGTTACATTGATAATTCGTTTGCTCGTTTTGGGCGTTCGTATATTGGTGCCCCCGATCAGATTGCCCAGGAGTTAGCGCAGGACGCCGCAGTGCAGGCCGCCGATACGGTGTTGGTAACGGTGCCGAATCAGTTGGGCGTGGACTTCAATCTCCGTCAGCTCGAATCAATCGTTAAGGATATTCGTCCGGCGCTGGGGGAGTAGGAACAGAACATGACTGCAAATCTGAAGAGCCCGCGTATTGCGGTGACCGGTGTGACTGGGCGGCTTGATGTACAAGTGGTTAAGTAGTTACTGGGCCCCGGAGGTGGTGATCGGTGAGAGCGATATGCGCTTTACGTTCTTGCGCAACAATTCCTCCCCAGATAACTACCCTAATTTTGCTACTAACGGTGTGATTGCCGGCCCGCAGAAGATGGCGAGATCTCTGCGGTGGTTATCTCGGACGTTGCCGCGGTGGCAGCAGAGGTGCTGCGTCGTCCGCAAGATTTAGAGAACACTACGTTAGAGCTCACCGGGCCTGAAGCGTTGAGCATGAACCAAATCGCTGAACTGATCACTGAGGTCTGCGGGCAGAGTACCCGCTTTGAGAATGAGACAGTTCAGCAAGCCTATGAGTCTCGTGCGGTGTATCAAGCGCCTGCTTGGGAACTTGATGCGTGGGTGAGTACCTATACCTCAATAGCCGCTGGTGAGATGGAACGGGTGACCGACGATGTCGCGCAGGTTCTAGGGCGCGCGCCGCAAAAGATGAGCATCACCCTGAGCAAAATGCAGGACGGCGCGGCATAGAATTTCTGCATGACAACATGGCAGGTTCGAGATGCTTGTGTAGGTGACGCCAGCGCATTAGCGTATCTTTACGTTGATGGCTGGCGTTTTGCCTATCAAAATTTGATGCCGCAGAGCTATTTAGATTCGCTGGATGCTAAAGCTCGTATTCCGTTCTGGCAAAAACGGCTGGATCCAGCAGCGCGCTCGGCGGATTCTTGGCGCAAAGTAGCGTGTGATGAGACAGGTGTGGTGCAAGCGGTGATCAGTTACGGCGCTAGCCGGACGCTCAAAGGTGCCGCTGAAATTTATACTCTGTACGCGCGTCCTGAAGTAGTGGGCAGTGGAGCGGGGCATGCCCTGATGAACCATGCGTTAGAGGATTTAGTGCATCACAATTATCACCAGGTTCATTTATGGGTCCTGCAAGGTAATACGCGCGCTCTCACCTTTTATCAGCGGCAGGGGTTCAGCAGCACGGGAGCGGTTCGTGCCGATGAGCTCGACGGAACCCTCCTTCATGATCTAGAGATGAAAAGATCCCTGGACATAGCCACTAGCTAATCGGCTTCACCTTTTCCCAGCTTTCAATCTCACCGGGAACTACTGAGAACAAGGGGTGTGCGGTGGGCTCTCTCAGTTGCGCTAGGTGATGGGTAAACCATTTCTCATCGCGCTGAGCAACTTTTTGCTGTAAGAATTCGAACTCATAACGAAGTTGACCTTCAGTGAGCTCGAGTGAGAGCGCTGGCTGAGCAGGCTGCATAATTTTGGAGCGGTCAAAATGGTAGCCGCGGCGATCGGCTTCGTCGCCTATACCGTGCAAATACGTGCAAAGATGAGCGAGCGCGTCGTAAGACTCTTGAAACCGCTTCAACTGAGGATGATGGGTGTACCCCTTGGTGAGACCCTGCAACACCTTTTGCGCCAGCAGGGTTTCGCGCCAGCACGCCACTAACCCTTTGGCATCAAGTAATTGGGGGTGTAAAGACCAAATACGCATGAGGTTCTAATCTTCCGGTTGATTTTCGGGGAACAGCAACAGCATATAAACAAGGGTCTGCCACTGCCCAAATTTTCTGCCGACCTCCGGCATACGGCCTACTTCTTCAAACCCGAAGCGCTGATGGAAACCTAGCGAGGTCTCGTTGCGTCCGTCCACTGCGGCAACCATAGCGTGAACACCGCTGACTTTCGCAACCTCAATTTCGTGCTTCATCAACAACGCACCCACGCCGCGACCGCGAAAATCTTGGTACACGTAGATGGTGTGCTCAATCGTGTGCCGGTAGCCCGCCTTATTTTTGAAGCTACTGAAATAGGCAAATCCTGCAACGATCGAGCCTTCAACCGCCACAAAAACGGGGTAGTTCTGCTCTTGCAAATCGTTCCACCACTGCTGTTGCTGCGCAAGGGTGAGAGGTTCTAAATCATAGCTTGCGGTAGTGCCCACTCCACCGTCGTTGTAAATCTCGTTGATAGCGGGCAAATCTGCACTGGTGGCAGGGTGAATGGTGATGCTCATACGGTGCACCTTAGCACTTTCGCAGTGCGATAGGTGGTGCCGCGCAACCGGCTGAGTCCGCTAAAATTCCATGTGCCACAATATAGAACGTGAGTATTTCAGATTTTTCGAACATCGCTAATGCCCCGCAGAGCACCGACGAAGCGAGCCTTGCGCAACTGGCTGATCTACTAAGCCGCGCCCAGTACACCAACGAGGCTATTGCTGAATTGCTGGGAGAGTCTGCTTTCGCCGCGCTCATGCGCGATCAGGTGGTGCCCGCTCGCTATCAGTTAGAGCACCAGCGAGCTGACTTTTCTGAATCTGAGAACGCTTTAGCGGCTTTGATTTCTCTCTTTTTGGTGGGGGAATCACACTCGGTTACAGAATTTGATCGGGCGTTAGGAGCCGATTCCGCGCAACTTTTCACCCAGCTGGGGCTTGCTCACCTCTCCGATGACGCCGCCACCGTGCGCGCCAGTGTTGACTTGCGCCCCCACTCGGCTGATGACGGCGTGGACATTTGGGTAGCCTCTGATTTGCCTGCTCACATTGTGCGCGGAACCCTGCGCAAAGACCACGTGCTAGGTATTGGGCACGCCTCTCGAAGCTTGGCGCAATTTACGCACCGCGCACCGGTTGACCGCGCACTGGACTTGGGTACCGGCTGCGGTATTCAAACCTTCCACCTGCTAGCGCATGCCCAGCATGTCACCGCCACCGATATTTCTGAACGTGCGCTCGCCTTCACCGCTTTTAACCTATTGCTCAACGCGAAGGCGCTGGGCATTGACCCTGGGTGTCCGCAAGATCGCGTGGAACTAAAACTAGGTTCGTTGTTAGAACCGGTGGCTGGCGAACACTTTGACCTCGTGGTTTCTAACCCGCCGTTCGTCATTACCCCACGTCAAGAGCAAGAAACGGCCGATCAGCAGTTTACGTATCGCGACGGCGGACTTGCCGGGGACGCGATTGTGTCAACGCTGGTGAAAACTTTGCCGAGTGTGCTGAATCCTGGCGGAACCGCGCAGATGCTCGGCAACTGGGAGATTCCCCAGATCAGCGCAGCGGCGGACGACAACGCGCCAACTGAAAATAACGCATCGACCGCAAATAACGCAGATCCAGAAAATACCGAGAATAACTGGTCAGAACGTCTTCGCGAATGGCTAGACTCCGATACCGAGGCTTGGGTGATTCAGCGTGAAGAACTAGACCCCGCGCAATACGCCGAAACCTGGTTGCGAGATTCTAGCGAAACGGCAAATCCGCAAGCCTTTGATGCGGCGTATTCCAATTACCTTGCCGATTTTGCCTCCCGCAACGTGGGGTCTATCGGCTTTGGAATGATTTGGCTACGCAAACCACACACCAATCAGCAACCACTCTTGCAACGCTTTGAAGAAATCACCTACCCTCTTCAACAGCCCATTGCCCCATTTTTTGCCGATGAAATCTCATTCTTTGATCGTCTCAAAAAGATGAGTGACGAAGATTTGCTGAAACTTCATCTGGTGGTTGCCTCCGACGTCACCGAAGAACGTCATAGCGCACCCGGTGCCGAGCACCCCGGCGTCATCTTGCTCCGCGAAGGCGCGGGGCTTCGTCGTACCATTTTGGAATCCACCGCAACTGCCGGATTTGTTTCAGCGTGCGACGGCGAACTGAACGCTGGGCAAATCGTTAACGCCCTAGAAGCGCTGCTGGAATGGGAAGGCACCGACGAGCGTGAAGAGCTGGTAGCTCACGTGCGAAAGCTAATACTGCAAGGATTCTTAAGAATCGACGAGGAGAACTAGACTGAGCCTATGGTAGAAAAATCGGTACCCAGCCCGCTCACAGATCTTGACGAAGAGACCTGCTGGGAACTATTGCGCGCGCACAGCATTGGTCGCCTTGCGCTGCGTGCGGGGAACAATATTGATATCATCACCGTAAAATACACGCTTCACAACGGTCGTATTTACTTTCAATCAAAAGCGGGCGAAAACTTCAGCTCTATTGTGGTGAGCCGCCAAGTAGGGTTTGAAATTGACGAGGCACGCAGTGAAACCGTGAAATCGGTGATTGTGTACGGTCAAGCTGAATGGCACGCTCATGAGCTACCTATTGATCCGGCAGTTCTCAACGAAGTGCGACTCACCGACTCACGCGAAATGCATTGGGTTGAGGTCACTCCCGAGTCTATTTCTGGTAGAGAACTCAACATCATAGAGACCCGTCGCTAAAATCCTCGCCTAAATTCGCTTCAAAAATTTAGAGCAAAGAAGGCAACTTTTACGAACAGTTTATGCACAGGGGCTCGGCAAGCACGCCAAAATGTGCGCTATTGTGGAGCAGAGTAAACCAGAGAACTTTTCAAGGAGCAATGTGCCCACCACGGCCAAGAGCAAAGCAGAACACGGCAAATCGCTACTGATTGTGGAGTCACCATCTAAGGTGAAAACCATCAGTGGCTATTTGGGCGATGCCATTGAAGTTGAATCATCAATGGGGCATATCCGTGACCTCCCTCAGCCTTCGGAACTACCCGAAGAGCTCAAAAAGTCACCCGTGGGTAAATTCGCGGTAGACCTTGAAAACAACTTCGAACCCTACTACGTGGTCAACGCGGACAAGAAGAAAAAGGTGGCAGAGCTCAAGCGTAAGTTGAAAGACTCTGACGCTTTGTATCTGGCAACCGATGGTGATCGCGAAGGCGAAGCTATTGCATGGCATCTTTTGCAGGTGCTCAAGCCCAAGGTGCCCGTGTACCGCCTCACCTTCCCTGAAATCACCAAAGAAGCAGTAGAACGCGCTTTTGGGGAGTTGCGAGATGTGGATCAGCACCTCGTTGACGCGCAGGAAACCCGCCGCGTACTTGACCGCATCTACGGTTACGAAATCTCACCAGTTCTTTGGCGCAAAGTCTCCCGCGGACTCTCCGCAGGACGCGTGCAATCTGTGGCTACTCGCTTGGTAGTAGAGCGCGAACGCTTGCGCATGGCATTCCGTTCTGCCAACTACTGGGATCTCACCGGAACTTTCTCTACCGAAAAAAACGAAGAATTTACCGCCAAGCTTTCATCCGTTGACGGTGCTCGCGTGGCATCAGGTAAAGATTTTGGCGATGACGGTGTGCTCAAGTCTGCCGCGCAGAACAAGGTTGCGCATCTCGATGAAGAGAACGCAAACTCTTTAGCGAAGGCACTGGAAAACTCGGTTTTCGCCGTCCGCTCGGTTGAAACGAAACCGTACACGCGCCGTCCTACTGCCCCGTTTACTACTTCTACGTTGCAACAGGAAGCGGCACGTAAGCTCCGTTTTTCATCCCGGTCAACCATGCAGGTTGCTCAGCGCTTGTACGAAAACGGTTATATCACCTATATGCGTACCGACTCGGTGGCGCTTTCAACGCAGGCTATTAATGCTGCGCGTAAGCAGGCAACGGAGCTCTACGGTGCTGAATACGTGCCGAGTTCCCCCCGTAATTACGCCTCAAAGTCTAAGAACGCGCAAGAAGCGCACGAGGCTATTCGTCCCGCAGGTGACTCTTTCCGCACACCTGCCCAGGTAAAAACTGCGTTAAGCCCCGATGAGTTCCGCCTTTATGAATTGATTTGGAAGCGCACCGTTGCTTCTCAGATGGCAGATGCAAAGGGCTCAACGGCGTCAATCAAATTAGGTGCTCAGGCATCAGATGGTCGCGACGCTGAGTTCTCGGCATCCGGTACCGTGATCACCTTCCGCGGTTTCTTGGCTGCCTACGAAGAGGGCACCGATATGCCCAAGGGCGAGGATGCTAAGGGCGAGAAGCGTCTGCCGCATATGACTGAGAAAGACTCGTTGACTGCCTCCGATATTCAGGCTGCCGGTCACGACACCACCCCTCCTCCTCGTTATACCGAAGCTTCGCTCGTCAAGGCTATGGATGAGTTGGGTATTGGTCGCCCCTCAACTTATGCGGCTGTGATCTCAACGATTATGGATCGCGGTTATGTGAATAATCGCGGTGGCGCACTGATTCCTTCGTGGACGGCGTTCTCAGTGGTTCGTTTGCTCGAAGAACATTTTAACAAATACGTGGATTATGAATTCACCGCAGAGATGGAAGAAGACCTTGACCGCATTGCTCGCGGTGAAGAGAACCGCCCGCACTGGCTCAGCGATTTCTACTTTGGTGGCGCTGAGAAGCGCGGTCTAAAACCCATTGTTGATAACTTGGGTGATATTGACGCGCGTGCCATTAACTCCATTGAGATTGCTCCCGGCATTAATCTGCGCGTGGGCAAATTTGGCCCCTATCTTGAAAGCGGCGGAGAAGTAAACACCGAAACCGGTGAGATTACCGATCCGATTCGCGCCAACGTACCTGCTGACCTTGCTCCTGATGAGCTCACCGCCGAAAAAGCGCAGGAGCTCATTGAAAAGGGTAAAGACGACGGCCGTGAGCTGGGCGTGGACCCCGAAACCGGACGCACTATTATTGCCCGCGATGGGCGTTACGGTGCGTACGTCACCGAAGTGATTCCAGAAATGACTGAAGAAGAAATTCAGAAGTGGATGGATGAACAGCCCACCGAGTATTACAAGAATGGCCGTGCGAAGCCTAAGAAGAAGCCGAAACCGCAGAAGCCTCGTACAGGTTCGTTGTTCAAGTCCATGGATTTGGCTACGGTTACCCTAGAAGATGCGCTGAAGCTTATGAACCTTCCGCGTGTTTTGGGCACTGATGAAGAAGGTACCGAGGTTACCGTGCAAAACGGTCGTTTTGGCCCTTATCTGAAGAAGGGCACCGATTCGCGATCTCTTCAAAGTGAAGAAGAGATTTTCACTATCACGCTTGAACAGGCACTTGAGATTTATTCTCAGCCTAAACAGCGCGGTCGCGGTACTGCTAAGCCGCCGCTTGCTGAGCTCGGCGTTGACCCAGTTTCTGAGAAGAAAATCGTGATCAAAGACGGTCGTTTTGGCCCGTACATTACCGACGGCGTCACTAATATCACGGTGCCGCGTAGCGAAACTATTGAGTCGGTAACTCACGAACGAGCTGTTGAGCTGTTGGCAGAAAAACGCGCTAAAGGTCCCGTCAAGCGCAAAACTACTGCGAAGAAACCTGCGGCGAAAAAGACCACCGCGAAGAAGCCTGCAGCTAAAAAACCTGCCGCACGTAAAACGAACACCAGAAAGACTACTGCCACCGAGAGCGAGTAGTAACTGACCGCTTAGTTGGGGCTAAGCACCCTCTCATTCTTTAGGAGAGGGTGCTTACACTTTTAACAAGAAGTTTGATACCAACAGCAGTTGGAATATGCCGAGGAGGAACGTTGAGTAATACAGGCGAACATTCTATTGAGGTGGCGCTCTCATCGGCATGCCTTTTTCCACCGAACGTGCCAGAGACGTTCTCAACGGCGGTTGATTTGGGTTATGACAGCGTTGAAGTGATGATTACCGGCAACGCGATTTCTCAAGATCCCCATGATCTAGTGGAGTACGTGCAGAAATACCAGATCCCTATTTCGGCAATTCACGCACCCACCTTGTTGTTCACCCAGCAGGTATGGGGCCGGGCGTGGAACAAAATGCAGATGGCTGCCAAAATGACCAAGGCGGTAGGCGCTGAGGTTATTGTGGCGCACCCGCCGTTTCGATGGCAACGCCACTATGCTCATAATTTTGTGCAGGGGGTGCGCGAGATTTCAGAGCAAGAGGGCGTCAAAATTGCCGTAGAGAATATGTACCCATGGAGCGCAGCCGGCCAAGAAGTACAAATGTACTCACCGCACTGGGATCCCACCCGTTTTGACTACGACTGGATTACCTGGGATTTCTCGCACGCGGCTGCCGCTAAAGCGGACTCGCTAGAGTACCTCAAGAAAATTGGCGACCGCCTGGGGCACGTACATCTCACCGACGGCATGGGCGATAAAGTCATGGACGAACATCTGCTACCTGGTTACGGCACACAACCGGTGGCAGAGTCCCTAGAGTACTTAGCTCAGCGCAAGTGGGATGGCGTAGTGTGTGCTGAGATTTCTACCAAAGGTAAGAGCCCTACCCAGCGCGACGAGATGCTGTACGAAACATTGCAGTTTGCTCGACGTCATTTGGGCAACGAATAAACTGTAAAGTTTTGCGAAAGGACTATTTGATGAGCGAAAACATCGTAACTTTTTTGGGCACCGGATCTATGAACGGTTCCATTGCTGCCGGACTTTTGGCGAGCGGGTTCACCCCGGAGAACGTTCGCGCCACCGTACGCAGTGAAGAAAGCGCCAAGAAGCTTTCTGAGAAGCTGGGGGAGCATGGCGAGCTGGTTGCCATATATTCCTCTGAACAGAGCGCAGACGCCAACCAGAAGGCAGTATCTGGTGCTTCTGTAGTTTTGGTAGGTGTGAAGCCCTATGCGGTGCTCGATATGCTAGAGGAAATCAAAGATTCCCTCGATAGCGACACCGTCGTAATTTCAGTGGCTGCTGGCGTGCCTCTGGAAGCCATGCAAACTAAGTTGGGAGAAAACCAGCCGGTGATTCGTTGCATGCCCAACACCCCTTCCCGCGTGGGTAAGGGTGTCTTGGCATATTCGGCTGCGGCAAATGTTACTAATGAACAGCGTGAGCTCACCGAAAAAATCTTGGGTGCGGTGGGCACCGTGGTGCAGGTCAAAGAAGAGCAAATGGACGCCGTCACCGCGGTCTCCGGTTCAGGACCAGCCTACGCATTCTTGCTCGCTGAGTGCATGAAAAAAGCTGGCGTGCAGTTGGGGTTGGACGAGAAGACCGCCGCAGAACTCGCTTCAGCTACGGTGGCTGGCGCTGGCGCACTCTTAGAGAATGACCCGAACCCCGAAGATCTGCGCAAGGCCGTCACAAGCCCTGGTGGCACCACCGAACAAGCAATCATGGCTTTTCAAGAGGGCGGACTCGAACACCTCACTCATACTGCCATGACGGCGTGCGCTAATAAATCTGCCGAAATGAGCAAGGAATACGCAGCATAACGCGCAACTACTTTCGCTAAAAGGCGGTTGGCTGAAATCTCAGCCAACCGCCTTTTTATGTTGCAGAATTCATTACATGGGGCGTGATATCGGCGCGTCAAACGCGCGAGCTGGCAAAACTTGCTTGAGAGCTACCAGAGGCTTGGCGTCAAAACCTACGAGATAGTGGGTTTTGGGCTTATCTAATTCAACGGCGTCAATAATTGCTTTGATAATGACGGGCGGGGCTTGAGAGCATTTTGCGGGGAATAATTCTTAAAGAAAAAAGCTCCGACTGTAGGGAATCAGTCGGAGCTTTTTGAGTGCTTCGCTATTGCTAACACTCCAGCTAAATTTTCTCGTGTCCAGCTTAGGGGATGCTGGCCCTGAGTGAGAAAATCAAACTGTTTTGAACGGGTTCGCAATCCGTTCAGTAATCACTCGCACCTTTAGAGGTAGTTACATCATAAGCATCTTTTAGTATTTATGCCAACATAACTATCAAAAAATCTCAGGTTTCTTTGAATTTTTGAATCATCTACTTTATATAGAAAGCATTCGGTGGGTTATTTACTGGTATGTGTTATATCAAAATCCAAAATTTCGCTCTCAAAGAATTTTAAGGGCGGTCGGCAAATCGCTCAATCAGATCTACCTGTCCCGAAACAATCAAAAGATCTCGGCTGGTGACTTTAGTCTGCGGTGTTGCGTAGGTGAAATCGTCACCGGGGGATTTTACGCCGACAATCGTCACACCGTATTTGCTACGCACATCCGCCTCAGCCAGAGTGAACCCCTGAGTTTCTTTCGGCGGGCGCATTTTCACAATCGCAAAATCATCGTCGAACTCGATGTAATCCAGCAATCTGCCAGAAACCAAGTGAGCGGCGCGTCGTCCGGCGTCGGCTTCTGGAAATATTACGTTGTGTGCGCCAATACGCGAGAGAATTTTGCCGTGAGCGGGGGTGATTGCCTTAGCCCAAATGTGAGAGATACCCAGGTCCACCAGATTTGCGGTAATCAGCACTGAGGCTTCTACTGAGGTTCCCACACCTACCACGGCGGCAGAAAAGTCTGCGGCACCTAGCTGGCGTAGTGCATCAATGTCGGTGGCGTCAGCTTCGACCACGTGGGTTAGCAGACCAGACCACTTTTGTACCAGAACCGGGTCTTTTTCGATCGCCAGAACTTCTTTTTCTTGCCGGCGCAACTGTGCTGCGGTTGAGGCGCCAAAGCGTCCTAAACCAATGACCATTACCGGGACATCATGATTGCTACGATCAGCCAATGATCGGCCTTTCTTCGGGGTATTTATAGAGTCTGCGGCGCGAGCGAAGCGCTAGGCCTGTTGCTACCGTAATAATGCCAATGCGCCCCACGAACATGAGAAAAGAGAGAATGTAAATGCACGATGGCGGGAGAGAGGCGGACAGTCCCACTGACAATCCGCAAGTGGCGTAGGCAGAAATTACTTCAAAGAGGACGCGGTCGAGGGTTTCTCCGGTGATAAATACAATGGATGCAGTGCCAAGAAATACGATGATGGCGCTCATCATGATGACCGAAATCGCAATGCGAAGCACTGAATCAGGAATAGTGCGGTTGAAGGCGACCACAAATTGATCACCGCGAGCCTCGGCAATCACTGCCAAAATCACCACGGTAATGGTGGTGATTTTGATGCCGCCGGCGGTGGAGGCAGAGCCACCGCCAATAAACATCAATACATCGGTAATGAGCAAGGTAATCGAGTTGGCGTCATTCATATCTACCAGGTTGAACCCGCCAGAACGCGTCATCACAGACGCAAAAAGTGCGTTCAAAATCTTGTTGCCAACATCAAGATTGCCAATGGTGCGCTGATTAGACCATTCAAAAAATCCCCACAAAAACGCTCCGATAATGAGTAACGATACGGTGCCGATAATGGTGAGTTTTGTGGTGAGATTCCAACGGCTGAATTTGAACGGGTTTTGCTGAATTACCAGAATCACGGGGAATCCCAGCGAGCCGATAAAAACGCCCACGCACAGCGGCAACAGAATCCATAAATCGTGACCGTAGGGAACAAGGCCGTCAGAATGCGGGGTAAAACCGGCGTTATTAAAAGCCGATACTGAATAAAAAATGCCGTGCCAGATGCTAAGGGGTAAGGACTCCCCGAGCATCATAAACCGTGGGATCAGCACCAAAGCAATAACGGCCTCGAACGAAATAGATGTGACTGCCACGGTGCGCAGAACTGAACCGAGCTCGCCAAGCTTACCGATATTCATGGCTTCTTGGGCAATGAGTTTTGAGCGAAGTCCTAGTTTACGCCCTACCGCCATGGCTAAAAGCGAGGTCATGGTCAGCGTGCCTAAACCACCAATTTGAAAGGCAAGAAGAATCATCAGCTGACCAAAAAAAGACCATTGCAAGGCAGTAGAAACGGTGGTCAAACCCGTCACTGTCACCGCCGAGGTAGCAGTAAAAAGTGCGTGGTGAAACGCCACCGCGCGGCCACTATTGGAAGAGATGGGAAGCGCCAGCATGATAGTGAAGAAAATAATCACAAGGGCGAACGCAAAAATTGCCATGCGTGAAGGTGAACCGCCTACCGTGCGATCCAAAACGTCGCGAAACTGCACGAGGTTGTCAAAAAATACGTCACGAGCAGGTCTTTTTTCTGTCTCCACCTGTTCAACAGATCGGTTCATGCCCACCTCCTCTTTCACGTCATATTAGCGTTCTTTAGCTTAGTCTTCTCGTGGTGAAAGTGTCAGATACACCAAGTTGTCATAGGGTGTGTTTATTATTTACTGTGAGCAAGATAACTGAAAGGGTGGCGCGATATGGGGTTCGTTGAGAAATGTACTCCGGTACCCACTGGCATTATTTGGGGCACGCCTATGGGGGAGTACTTCTTTGGTGACTACCACCCCATGCATCCCAGCAGGTTGGACGCAACTGCTCGACTTGCTCAAGATCTGGGACTCTTCGATTTACCCCAAGTTTCTCTTGAAGAACCCGAAGTAGCTTCCGACGCCGAGCTGCGCTTGGCACACGATCAAAAATATATCGACGAAGTCCGGGCTGTGAGCCAAGACCCCACCTTACATTTTGATGACTGTGGGTTGGGAACAGAAGACACTCCCGGTTACCAAGGAATCCACGAAGCCAGCGCGCGTCTTGCTGGTGGCAGCTTTCAGGCTGCCGAGATGATTCTGAGCGAAAAAGTAGTCCACGCCGTCAACTTTGGTGGCGGAATGCACCACGCATCCCGCACCAAAGCCAGTGGGTTCTGCATTTACAACGACTGCGCGGTAGCCATTCAGCACCTCTTAGACCAAGGGGTAAAACGAGTGGCATACATAGATGTCGATGCGCATCACGGCGACGGCACCCAGAGTATCTTCTGGGACAACCCACAGGTTATGACCATCTCCATGCACGAGTCTGGCATGACGCTTTTCCCGGGCACCGGATTTTGCAATGAGTCTGGCCCCGAGGGTCCCGCGGCGGGAACCTCGGTTAATGTTGCAATGCCCCAGCATGCCAGCGATTCCGATTGGTTGCGAGCCTTCGACGCGGTCGTACCACCGCTGCTGCGCGAATTTCAACCCGAGGTCATCGTGAGTCAGCACGGCTGTGATTCGCACTTTAGCGACGACATGAGCCACCTTGCTATTAGCATCGACTGTCAACGCGAAATCGCCGGGTATATTTCAGTGCTCGCAGCGCAAATTTGTGAGGGCCGGTGGATTGCTACCGGCGGTGGCGGGTACTCCATTTACGATGCCGTCCCGCGCTCCTGGACCCACCTCATGGCTATCGCCGCTGGCTCCCCCCTGGAAACCGAGTGCCCCACACCAGCATCATGGCAAAAATACATACTCGATAAATACGGCACTCAGGTACCCAAACTGATGGGTGATCACGCCAACCTCTGGTAGAGTACCTGGGAAATTGGGTTCAACCCAGCAGATGAAACCGACCGAACCGTGATGGCAACACGCAAAGAAATTTTCCCTGTGTGGGGGTTAGACCCCTGGTTCGATTAAACAGAGCATACTAGCCAAGTAATATATAAAATCTTCGAATAAATGCTACTAAAGACCTCTCTGGCATGCACAAAAATCTTTTTCAGATTTTCCTAACTTGCAGTGTCTAAGCATTCAGTGTGGGCTATATATGTCATCATATTTCTATGATTGATGACGTTTTTGCAGTTATCGCAGATCCGACTCGTCGGCAAATCCTTCGGGTGCTTTCTTCTGGAAAACGCCCGGTAGGGGATTTGGTGAACGAGCTGGGAGTCAGTCAGCCCACCGTCTCAAAACACCTCAAAGTTCTACGAACCGCAGGGTTGGTTGAGACTCAAGCAGTCGGACAAAAACGATTCTATTCGCTCACCCCAGAGCCGCTCACTCAGATTTCTGCGTGGGTTGAATCGCTAAATCAGGCCTTGGAGCAGACCGCTAATTCCCCCCTATCTGCGGAAGAAACCCCCGCTTCCCACCAGCCTCAACAGCAAGAGGAGTCTTATCCTCAACCGCAAGAGGTTCTCGAGCCAGCCGTTGCAACCTTCAATCTGGGTCAAGAAGGTGGCTCTACCGCCCCAGGTCAGCCTAGACATTCTCAACGCGCTATAGCTTTCACCCCACTCAAACCCTTTGTTCCAAAGATTGCAGCGGCGGAGATGACGGTTGAGTCTGAGCAGGTAACTGCTTCAGAGCAGATAGTTGAGGAACCAGCAGTTACTAACGACGCAGTTGAAACTACT
>JAUMUA010000006.1:21131-52346 GCA_030530925.1 Rothia sp. (in: high G+C Gram-positive bacteria)
GAGGATTCAGGCCCCATTGAAGATTCAGACCTCGTTGAAGAACCAGTACCAGTTGAAAAATCAGAACCCGCTGAAGACGATTCAGCTACGCAACATGCTGAACCAGAAGAAGCAACCCCCGCCCCGGAGCAACACGCTTACGAGCCTTTGCCGGCGTTACCCACAGCTCCCGGAAGGGAGCAGGAATCTGACCAACGCGGGCTATTGGCAACACTCTCCCGTTGGGGACGCCGTCGTTCTCGCTAATCATCCAACCTCGTGTGAAAAGACTAAGTAGTCGTTAATGTCTGTATATCGAAAAATCCTAAAATGGCTTGAAACTGAACTGTTTGAGGGGCGTCTTGAGCTGGGGCAAAATCTGCCTCACGATCGTAAGCTCTCGAACATTATCAAAGCGAGCAATTCAAGCACCCGTGAAGCTCTCAAGCAGCTTGAGACGATGGGTATTCTGCGTCTTTATGAAGGTAAGCGCAAAACAATTATTGCCAGATTAGTGAGCGAACCATTCTCTTCATCTGCCCCTGCTTTGCGGGTGCATATGGCTTCTTCGCGCCACCCTATGCGCGATATGGTGCAAACTCGCATCATGATTGAATCGTGGGCGGTGGCTCATGCCCAGCCGGATCACCCTGCTATGGCAGAGCTCGACGATATTTTGGTGAGCATGCAGCGTGAGGGGCTCATGCCGCAAGAATTTCATCAGTATGAGGTGAACTTTCATATTGCGCTCACTAAACTTGCGGGCAACCAGCTAGTTACCGGACTTATGACCGCTTTGCGTGAGTCGGTGTATGAGTACTTACTGTCCTTGATGGGCAGAGTGCCACTATGGAGTTCTACTGCGATTCGCCTCAAAACTGAACACCAGGCGATCATTGCAGCCCTCAAAGCGGGGGATAACGACACCGCGCGGCAGCTGGTGGTTTCCAGTATTAAGCATCAATATGCCGAGGCGGGTATTGATTTGGATGAAGAAACCGAAGTCGCCAACGATATGCCCGGAACCCGCGCCACACTCGAGCCTGTTGAAGTGGAACAAGATGATTTATTGCCCGAGGAATGGGACGACGCCGTATCACCTTTGTTGATTGAAGCGCTAGAAAACATTGGTCATGGCAATACTTCAGTGCGTTCCTTAGACCTCTCATCAGGTGCGCAGCCTACTGAGTCGGTTGATGAAGAGCCCGTTTCTGAAATGTCTCGCAATGATGAACGCAATACAGCACACAGTGGTGAAAATACTGTGATTCCTTTTGATGCGGGTGAGCCATCGCGCCAGTCATCCATGGCTGAGTTTAAGCCAGCTTTCGTCCGTTCGGCACCTACTCACGCTGTGCGCCATCGTAAGGGCGTGGTGAGCTCCCCTGTTCACGCAACGGTGGTCAAACCGATTGTCCGCCCGGCTGATTCTGAGGCAACAGAACAGCGCGATGACGTCGTTCGTGCCTCTACCGCCCAAAAAACTCCGGTGGCTTCGGGTCGCATTATTAGCCCCGAACGCGCTGAGCGTGAGCGGTTGGAGCGCATTGCGCAGCTGAGCGCAGTACAGAGTGTGCAAGAAGATTCTGACTCCAACGAGGACGTTGTAACTGAAGCGGAGCAGAGCACCCGCGTGCGTAAAACTCAGCGAGTGTCTAAATGGTTGGGGTGGGGCAGAAATTCACAGAAGAAATCTGCGGTGGCGTCCGAATCATCTGAGATAGATTCCTCCGACGAGCAGATAGCATCCGATGATTTCGATGAAGTGCATGACTCTTTGCCAGAGGCACAGGAGAGTGAATCCGAGGTAGCAGAGAGTTCATCTGATGACGATGTTCAGCCAGAACACGAATCTGATGCACCAGCGGAGCAGGAGATTGCTAAGGCAGACGAATATACGGTGCCAGAAGGATACGAGTTTGCAGACGGCGCTATGAAAGATCCTGAGCTGATTGATGAGTCTGCTCATGCCATCAGCAAAAAGACTAAGAAAAAGAAAAAGCGCAGGAAATAGTCTGATTCAATAAGTCGCAAAGCTCTCAGCAACGTTGGCGAGTTCTGCATCACAAAAAACGTGGTGTATGAGGGTGCCAACGTTCGCTTTGAAAGAGAAAAAGCTCTCAATTGCTGAGAGAATGCGCAAAATTTACGGTTTGCTTGTACTCTATACAGAGAGCGTTTTTCTACCGTTTAGGCATTGTTGTGCCTATTTTGGTTTTTTGAAGCGTTTATACCGGTATAAACCGTAGCCCAGCTTAGCTAACGCCTCCCTCACCATTGAGTGGGGTGGCTGGGTGTCAATTGTTAAGTGAGGTGAATCCTATGGGTTCAGTTATCAAGAAGCGTCGCAAGCGTATGTCAAAGAAGAAGCACCGTAAGCTTCTTCGCAAGACTCGCCACCAGCGCCGCAACAAGAAGTAAATTCTTGTCAGCTTTACGAGCTCTGCACCCTATATCCAGGGTGCAGAGCTCGTTTTTTAACTCGTTAGACTAAAAGTTATGAACAACCAGAACGTACCCCGGGTGACTCTGTTGACGCGCCCCGGTTGCCATCTTTGTGAAGCGGCGCGCGACGTCGTGGCTCAGGTGACCCGTGATGTGGGATTATATTTTGAAGAGGTCAATGTGGATGAGCACACTGATCTTAAGGCCCGCCATGACACCGAAATTCCGGTGGTCATGGTCAACGGGGTGCCTACAGATTTTTGGCAGATTAACGGCAAACGATTGACCAAGATTTTGCGTGCAGAACTCGGTACTCGCTAACTTTCTGTGAGAGGTATCGCTAAGGTGTGAAACTTTGGCTTAATTTGAGAGACTAAAACAATGAATTCATCAGCACAGGTCAAAGTACATGTGATGCGTCACGGCGAAGTTCGCAACCCCGAGCGTATTGTGTACGGTCGTTTGCCGAACTACCACCTTTCTGAATTGGGCCAGAAAATGGTGCGCTTGAGCGCCGAACGCTTTAGAGAAATGTCTGATCAGGGTGCAAATATCGTGTACCTTGCGATGTCGCCCCTCACCCGAACTCGCGAATCCGCTGCCCCCATTACCGAGTTGCTGGGATTGCAGGGACACCCCGACGAGCGCGTCATCGAAGCAGGCAATCACTTTGAAGGTTTGCATGTGAACAAGGACGAGTTGCTCAAGAACCCCCGGCACTGGCCGCACCTGGTGAATCCGCTGATTCCTTCGTGGGGTGAGCCGTATGAAGAACAGGCAAAGCGTATGGCGGCGGCAATTCGCGATGCCGGCGCGAAAGCCCTAGAAATCGGCGGACCGGGGGCGGAGGCGATTATTGTTTCGCACCAGCTTCCTATCTGGATGGCACGCCGCTCAGCTGAGGGTAAATTCTTGCCGCATGATCCGCGTACTCGTCAGTGCAATCTTGCATCGATTACTACTTTTGAATTCGATAATCTTTTTGCGGCACAGCGCCCAACTATTAGTTACCAGGAGCCAGCGGCGCCTCTCTACTCAGGTGTCATTCAGCTCCCCGGTACATAATTGAAAAATTCCGTCTTTTTTCCATTGAGAACTATCTGAGAGAATTTATGCCTTCGCACACGAGTTTTGAGCACGAGTCGCATGCTTTCTCCCGTAAGCAGGCCCTGTCTTTGGCG
The DNA here is from genome assembly GCA_030530925.1 of Rothia sp. (in: high G+C Gram-positive bacteria). GTDB lineage: Bacteria > Actinomycetota > Actinomycetes > Actinomycetales > Micrococcaceae > Rothia. The sequence continues at coordinate 24,737 of JAUMUA010000006.1, forward strand.
GCTGTTGCGGGTGCTTTAGCGCTAACTGGTTGCTCGTCTTCTAACGACTCTTTGGCTGATCAGGCTGATGCTGGCGATTCTAAGGGGTACATTGCCGGTGATGGTTCAGTCACCGAGTATCCCGAGAATGAACGTAAAGAACCAGTCACTTTTACGGGCACTCTTTTTGATGGCACCGAAGTCACTGCAGATTCTTTGCGTGGGAATCCCGTTCTTCTTAATTTCTGGTATGCAGGGTGTGCACCGTGCCGCACAGAAGCGCCTCACTTGGTTAAACTCTATGAACAGTTCGGCAAAAAGATTAAGTTCTATGGCGTGAATGTGCGTGATGAAAAAGGCACTGCAGAAGCTTTTGAGAACTCCTTTAAGATTCCTTATCCCAGTTTTAAAGACTCTGCGGGTAAGGTGCTTTACGATCTTTCAAAGTATGTGCCCGCACAGGCTGTGCCCACCACTTTGATTCTTGATCAGCAAGGCAGAGTAGCTGCGCGTATTTTGGGTGAGATTGATGAATCAATCCTCAAGACTCTTCTAGAAGACCAGAGTAAAAGTGCATAATTTTGGGCATATAGTGACCGACGGGTCGCTGTGGTTATCTTTGCCGTTGGCGGCCCTTGCTGGCTTGGTCTCGTTTGCTTCGCCGTGCGTGTTGCCTTTGGTGCCGGGATATTTGGGTTATGTTACCGGGCTCAGTGGCACAGAGAGCACGCATAAAACCCGACGCACGGTTCTGGGCATTTTGCTCTTCATTCTGGGCTTTTCCACGATTTTTATTGTGATGAGCGTGGTTCTGGCGCAGATTGGTGCGGCGCCGTGGTTACGTGGTCAGGGCTGGATTCAAGTAGCCTTGGGCATCTTGGTGATTATCATGGGCCTGGTTTTTATGGGTCAATTCTCATGGTTCCAGCGCGATCGCAAGATTGAGAAAAAGCCACCGGCAGGTCTATGGGGCGCTCCGATTTTGGGTATGACGTTTGGGCTCGGCTGGGCGCCGTGCATCGGCCCCACCTTTGCTGCGGTACAAACCCTGGTCTATTTAGACGGTTCGAATAATGCTAAAGCCATTATTTTGACGCTCGCGTACTGCTTGGGTCTTGGCATTCCGTTTATGGTGGTAGCGCTAGGTATTACCCGCGGGGTTTCCACCTTTGGCTGGGCAAAACGTCATCATCGCGCATTACAGCGGGCAGGCGGTGCCATCTTGGTAATTATTGGGCTGATGATGGCAACGGGGGCGTGGAACGCTCTGATGTCTTGGGTTCAATCAACCCTTCCAACGTACGAACTTCCAATCTAAGCTAGAGGGCTCATGTGATGGCTAAAAAAGAATCAACAGCGACTGCTCTGGGTCCGATAGGAATGCTCCGTTGGGCGTGGACGCAGCTCACTAAAATGAACACGGCGCTCTTCTTGCTACTGTTGTTGGCAGTAGCGGCAGTGCCGGGGTCTATTTTTCCGCAGCGGATTCAAGACCCCACCAAGGTCACTGATTACATCGATACTCATAAAACATGGGGTCCGATTGCCGATAAACTCCAGCTTTTTGATGTGTTTAGCTCGGTCTGGTTCGCAGCAATCTACATCTTGCTGTTTATCTCCCTCATCGGTTGCGTGATTCCGCGTGCCCGTAAGCATTTCCAGGCGCTACGTCGTCAGCCAGCCCGCACTCCCAAAAACTTTGAACGCTTGCCGGTGCACCGCAATTTGATTATTCCGGCAACTGTTGGGGTCGATGATCTCACCGCTGAGCAGGCGATTGATGACGCTACGAAGATTCTGAAAAAGCGCCGTTATCGAGTGCTGACTCGCCATGAAAACGGATCGTATTCGGTGAGTGCCGAGCGCGGTTATGTTCGTGAAATCGGTAATATTCTCTTTCACGTTGCCATGATTGGTGTATTGATCGGCGTGGCTGTGGGATCACTGTTTGGCTACCGTGGACAAAAGATTTTAGTTGAAGGCGATACTTTTGTGAACTCGCTGATTAGCTTTGACTCATTTACCCCCGGCACCAATTACAACCCTGATTGGCGTACACCATTACGCTCAATAAGTTTAATGTGGAATATGACCGTCAAAAAGGTTCCTCAACTTACGGACACGACCTTGATTACACGGCAGATTTGAACTTCACGGAAACCGATGGGTCAACCAAGCAGGCAACCCTCAAAGTCAACGACCCCGTCTCTGTTAATGGCACTAACGTTTACCTCTCAGGTAACGGTTATGCGCCCATTATCAAGATTGCGAACAAAGACGGCTCGGTAGCCTTTGAAGGTCCGGTAGTGGGTCTTACGACTGATGATAAATACACGTCATCGATTGTGCTCAAAGTACCCGATGCCACACCTGATCAAATTGGGTTTGTGGGAATGTTCCTGCCTACTGGTGAACGAGCAGCCTCCGGTATTCCGCGTTCTATTGACTCCGCGCCATTAAACCCCATGCTGGTTTTGCAGTCATACACCGGCGATTTGGGGCTTAACAGTGGTAAACCACAAAACGTGTACGTGCTAGATACTCAGAACCTCACCCCGATGAACACTATGATGCAGGGTAATGGTATTGTGCTCGACGCCTCTAAACCCACTATGGAACTCCCAGACGGTCACGGTACTATCACTTTTGAAGGGTATAAGCGCTATGTTGGCTTAGACGTGCATTATGACCCCGGTAAGAAAATCGTACTGTGGTCATTTATCACTGCTTTTGTGGGTCTGATTGTGTCTTTGTTTGTGCCGCGCCGTCGTGTATGGGTTCGCGCCGCTGAAAACCCCGACGGCGGGTTGCGAGTTGAGTACGGACTTCTGGCTCGTGGTGAAGACCCCCGTCTTGCTGATGAAGCGGATAAGCTTACCGATATTTTTGCCGCGCAATGGGGTCTAGAATTTAACGATACTGAAGAGACCCACGGCCAAAAGCTAACTGAAGGAAACCTAGATGATTAGTGAGACTCTTGCTCAATGGAGCGAGCTGTTCATGTATTTGGCAGCGATCACGTATATGGTGGCGTTTATTGCTTTCGCGTGGGACGTCGCCTCTAATTCCCGCACTACTCAGCGTCTTGAGAACACCCAGGCGAAAACTGAAAAGCCTGTTCGCAAGGCAGCTTTGGTAGGTGCTGGTAGCGGATCACGTAGCGCATCCATCGCCGACGAGCGCGTGAGTAGCCAAGAACAAGGCACCGGTGCTCGTGGTATGGGCTATAAGAAAGCTGCCGAAGCAAAGCTCGCCGGCGAAGTCGCTGATCCTTCGATGATGTGGGGAACCAGCACCGGTTCTCGCCGCGCCGCTCAGGTGGCTGTGGTGGTGATGGCTATTGGCGCCGTCATTCACCTAGCTGGTGTGATTTGCCGCGGTCTTGCGGCTAACCGCGTGCCCTGGGGCAACATGTACGAGTTCTGCACCACCGGCGCTTTGATTGTGTCGGTTGTGTTCTTGATTTCGCTTATTTTCCGCGATCTGCGATTCGTGGGTGTGTTGGTCTCCGGTTTGGCGCTGACCATGATGACGGCGGCGACTATTGGCTTTCCTACTCCGGTGGGTCAGCTCAAGCCTGCGTTGCAGTCGTACTGGCTGGTTATTCACGTCTCTATCGCGGTGCTTTCTTCGGGTATCTTTACCATCACCTTCGCTATGGCTGTTTTGCAGTTGATTCAGACCCGCCGTGAGCGAGGAATCATTCTGGGCGAAGGTTCGCGTTTGCACTTTATGCGCCTGGTACCTTCGGCACAGGCTCTTGAGAATTTTGCGTTCCGACTCAACGCTGTGGGCTTTGTGATGTGGACTTTCACGCTCGCTGCCGGTGCCATCTGGGCTGAGAAGGCATGGGGTCGCTATTGGGGTTGGGACACCAAAGAGGTCTGGACTTTCATTATTTGGGTTGTCTATGCCGCTTACCTTCACGCGCGAGCAACTCGCGGCTGGTCTGGTCCGCGTTCAGCGTGGATTTCGATTGTCGGTTACCTCTGCATCATCTTTAACTTTACGGTAGTCAACGTGTACTTCTCAGGTCTTCATAGCTATTCTGGCTTGTAAGAGAACTAAGAGATTGCCATCACAGTTTTCTGTGATGGCATTTTTTTATCCTGAAGGAAGCCACCCATGAATGTAGATATCCTTGACCAGCCCATTATGTGAAGCCGGGAATTCATTATCTGGTCTTTAGCAACCGGTGCTCAGCTAGAGGTCTTTTTCCTTATAATGATTCTCTTTGAAGAGGGGCTTTCGTCGTTGGTAGGCATCAACAGCTTGGTTGGCCCCATCTTATTGGGGTTTCTTTTTATTGCTTTTGGGTGGCTTTTTCAGGTTGCAGTACGCCGATTTTCGCACCCCAAAGCGGTGGCATTAGTTGTGGGTGCTCTGCTCGTGGGATCAGTTCTGTTGGCGGGAGTATGTATGATGCTCAATACTGTGCCGGGAGAGTTTTCAAAGATTTGGATGCTGGCGATTGCGGCAGTTTTAGCAATTCTCGCTTTTGGTGTGCATAAGCTCTGACCGCGTCAGCGCACCCGTTCTGACTCTGATTTGGCGGAAAACCCCAATGCCACAGAGAACCCTAGCGCGAGAGAGAACCCTGTTTCAGAAGAGAAGAAGCGCACCTGGAGCGCGCTACGAAACTTCATTATTATGTGTTTTGCCTTTGCCATTATTTTTCATCAGGCAACGACCGAGAACAGCACTACCTTCGTTATGGTGTTGGGGGCATTATCCTCATTTAGACGCTCGTGGCTTTAGTTCGTGACATCAAACGCCTCAGAAGCTAACGGCGTTCTGCGCTACCGCGCGTCGTCGTCTTCATCGTGTTTCTTGCTTTGCTGTTGACGGCGCACCCGCGCCTGCAGAAAGCGCAGGTACTCTTCGTCGTCATCAGGGGATGTTGGACGGGTGGACTGCTGGGCAGATTTGCCGTTCCAAGTTTGCACCATGCGCTCTTTACCGAGGAACAGCCATAACAGCGCACCGAGGACTGGCAGAACGAGTATGAGCAGAATCCATAAGGCTTTGGACACACCTTTGATACGAGCTTTTTCGGTGCGCGCACAATCTATCAGCGCATAAATAATCAAACCCACAATGAGGGCACCGGCACCAATAATCATCATTGCTCGAATCATAGATTCAGTTTTTCACGAATACAGCAGAACCGCTAAAACACACGGGTGTATGACGAGGTGTGTTGCGAACCAAGGAAACCTCAAGAAAACTTAGCTAGACTGTTCAGGTGAACTTTCTCAAGTATTCTATTCTGCGCTTGCTGTTGCTCGTTATCGCTTTTTACGTGTGCTATTGGCTCAATGTGGGCTTGATACTCTCGGGCATTTTTGCCGTGCTGATTGCTTTTGCTATTTCGTACTTGGCGTTTCCGCGATTGCATGTGGCGGCAGGGGAAGACCTGCAACGTTGGTTCGGTAAGCGTAAAAAGAACCGCAATAAGGTTGCTGCTAGCGAAGACACCGCTGTCGAAGACGATTTTGCGGATCAACAACGCCACCAGCAGGGGTTAGATTTCTAAGTGTTCGGCTTCTTGAGGCTAGATCTCTAAAACTACTTGAGTACAAAAAATGCCCGGGAACTCGTTGGAGTTCCCGGGCATTTTTAGTGCGTCTTCTTAGTAACCGGTGAAGTACGAAACTTCAGGAGTAAACAAATCAAAAGTGCCTAGGTACGCGGCGATAGCAACCAGCACACTATATGCTAATGCCACCAAACCAGCCTGTTTGAGCACTGGGATGAGCGCTTTACCGTGACTTTGGGAAAGCACTACCACGCTGGAATGAATAGTGGGTCCCATCAGCATAAAGACCAGTAGATACCAGGGATTGCCGGGAATAAGCAAAAGCGTCAGGAGTAATCCCACCGCCATTTCAATCACGTATACACGGCGCGACCACTTATCGCCTAACCGAACCGCCATCGTGAGTTTGCCGCTCTCGCGGTCGGTGGGAATATCTCGTACGTTATTAGCCATGAGCAAAGCGCACGAGAACAACCCTAGAGTAATGGCAAACACCCAGCCCGAAAGCGAAAGTGCTGCGGTTTGTGTGTAGAGGGTGCCTAGCGTGGCTACGAGCCCAAAGTAAATAAACACAAAGACATCTCCCAAGCCGAGATAGCCGTAGGGGTGTTTGCCACCGGTGTAACCCCACGCTGCAAAAACAGCTGAGGCGCCAATTGCCAAGAACCACCATTGGTTAGCAAGCGCCACCAGCCACAACCCAGCAAGCATGGCGAGGCCAAAACACACAAACGCCGCCTTTTTAACGTGAGCTGGTTTCGCAACACCCGAACCCACAAGACGTAGCGGCCCCACACGTACCTCGTCAGTGCCTTTGATACCGTCAGAATAGTCGTTGGCGTAGTTCACGCCAACCTGCAAGAAGAAGGCGACTAAAAAGGCAAGGACGGCGCGAAACGGCTTGAACTCGTTCATCTCAAAAGCCGCGGCTGAGCCTGCAATGATAGGAGCAATCGCAAGGGGCAGAGTGCGCAGGCGCGCTCCTTCAATCCACTGAGCGGGTGTAGCCACGAGTTGTTACCTTCTCAAAAATCTCAAAATGTGTTTAGCAACTGTCATTCTCTCACACGCACCCTACGTTCTTTGGGTGCAATGGTGTGAGTAATGAGGCACTAGCTACCGTATGAGCTGGCAAGCATTTGTTGTAGCTTTTGCCGGTCTGGCTTGCCCGTTGAGAGCACCGGAAACTCGGGCAGAATCAGAAGGTGTTTAGGGCGTTGCACCGGCTCTAACTTACTAGCGAGAGCGGTGAGTTCGGCGTGCAGGTTTGCAGAGGAAGATCTGACGTTCACCGCAGCAACAGCGGCCTGACCCCATTTAGGGTCGGGCACACCGCACACGAAAGCTTCGCGCACTACAGGGTGTTCTTCGAGCTTTGTTGCTATGGGAGCAGGGGAGACTTTCACCCCACCGGTTATGATGAGATCATCGTCTCGCCCCGCTACCGTTAGGCGGTTCTCAGCTACTTGGCCTAAGTCATCGGTTCGATACCACGGAGTGCCGACGTCGTCTATAAAGAAGTGTTGTTGCGTGCGGGGTTGATTGTTCAAGTAACCGCTGGCAATGGGCGCGCCACCTAGCCAAATTCGGGCGGGTGCACCGTCGTCCTGCGAACTCGGCTCGAACCCCACGGTGATGCCCGGCAGGGGAATGCCGTTATAGACGCAGCCGCCAGAAGTCTCAGCGCTGCCGTACGTGGTCAGCACCTGCAGATGAGCTTGCTCAGCATTGTTCAGAAGCGCAGCAGAACTAGGGGCGCCGCCTAAAAGAATTCCGTTGAAAGTGGCCAGAGCATCAAGAACTTCAGGGGTGTGTTCTGCTGCCTCTAACAGCATGTGAAGTTGGGTGGGCACCAGTGAAAGCATGCGGTGATTTGAGCTCATGCGCTCACACGTCCGCAAAAAATCAAGAGCGTTAAACGAGCTACCGCGGGCGATCGAGTCGGTGACGACGGGCGTAGTGCCCGCCAGTACAGAGCGAGCTAGAACCTGCGCCCCGGCAACGTAGTGAACGGGCAACGCCAGCATCCATTGAGCGTTTTTTACGCCCACAAAGGCTTCGGTGGCATGCCCCGACGCCGCTAATGCGCGTGAAGAAAGCACCGTTTGTTTGGGCATTCCCGTAGAACCTGAAGTACGCACGGTCAGTGCCGGTGCATCGCTGGGGCTGAGCAACTTTTTCAAAAAGTGTGAAAGAATTTTGCTAATTCGCGGCTGACGGTCTGCACCCACCTCCACCGTGTGTTCAGAAAGTTCGGTGGGGGCTGCGCACGGTCTCATGTGCTGTGCCGAAAGAGTTAAAAATGTTGAGCTCATCACGAATCAACTTTATACCTGCTGACACAAGGGCATAAAAAAGTAGCCTTCACCGCCACACCGGTAAAGGCTACTCCTTTAGAACTCACTCTTAGAAGTAGTAGGGGTAGTTCTCCCAGTTGGGATCGCGCTTTTGCAAGAACGCGTCACGGCCCTCTACTGCCTCATCGGTCATGTACGCCATGCGGGTTGCCTCACCGGCAAATACTTGCTGGCCCACCATGCCGTCGTCGGGCAAATTGAACGCAAACTTAAGCATGCGAATAGCCTGCGGTGACTGCGCGGCAATGTGCGCGGCGTACTCCAAGCCTTTTTTCTCGAGTTCTGCGTGAGGAACAACCTCGTTCACAGCACCCATCTCATACATACTCTGCGCATCGTATTCTTTGGCGAGGAAGAAAATTTCGCGAGCAAATTTTTGCCCCACCTGACGAGCGAGCAGAGCAGAACCGTAACCGGCGTCGAAAGAACCCACGGTGGCGTCTGTCTGCTTGAACTTGCCGAATTCTTCAGAAGCAATGGTTAGATCTGCCACCACGTGCAAGGAATGTCCACCGCCAGCTGCCCAGCCTGAAACCAAAGCAATAACAACCTTGGGCATGGTGCGAATCAAACGCTGAACCTCAAGAATGTGCAGACGCCCGGCGCGAGCAGGGTCAATCGTATCGGCGGTTTCACCTTCTGCGTAGTGGTAACCGTCGCGGCCACGAATACGCTGATCGCCGCCCGAACAAAATGCCCAGCCGCCGTCCTTTGCCGAGGGACCGTTGCCGGTTAGTAGTACGGTGCCCACGTTGGAGGTCATGCGGGCATGATCCAACGCGCGGTACAGCTCGTCAACGGTTCCGGGGCGAAAAGCGTTGCGCACCTCAGGGCGGTCAAACGCGATGCGCACGGTGGGCAAATCGCGAACTACTTCCCCTGCCTGATTGCGCTCTACTTGGCGGTGGTACGTGATGTCTTCAAAATCTTCGAAGCCCTCAACTAGACGCCACTGATTGGGGTCAAAAATATCTGATACTTTTTCGGGTAGTTCAATAGTCATAGTTACGATTCTACTGAGCGGTGATGAACACCTGCTATGGCGGCGTCGAACTCTTCGTCAATTTCAGCGTTGGGCTTGTACGTAACCAGCGAGATAACTACTGCCAGCACAATGTTCACAAGGAACCCAGGGACGATCTCGTACATTGCGGTGTGCAGTGCTTCGATGTTTCCCCAAATAAAGACGGTAATAGTACCGCCAATAAGACCTGCGATGGCACCCCAGTTGGTGAGTTTGCGCCAGTACAGCGAGAGCAACACGATGGGGCCAAATGCTGCACCGAAACCTGCCCAAGCAAAGGAAACTAGTTCGAGTACGGAGCTATCGGGATTTAGCGCGAGCAAGACCGCAATGAACGCAATTACCAGCACGCCTGCGCGACCAAGCCACAGACCTTTGTAATCGCTTAGGCGCTTACTGGAAACTGCGCCGTAGAGGTCTTCAGCTAGCGAAGACGAGCACACCACGAGTTGTGAAGACAGGGTAGACATAATGGCAGCTAACACAGCAGCTAGCACGAAGCCTGAGATGAAGGGATGAAAGAGAATCTGAGAGAGGTCTAGGAACACAGATTCTGCGTTAGCGGTATCGGTGAGTTTTGCTTCGGGGTGCTTGGCAAAGAAGGCAATGCCGATCAAACCTGCGGAGCATGCGCCTACCACCGTCAAGACCATCCAACCAATGCCAATACGACGGGCGGCAGTGGCGTCATGAACCGAACGTAGTGCCATGAAGCGGGTGATGATGTGGGGCTGACCAAAGTAGCCTAGACCCCATGCAGCGGTAGAGATGATTCCCAAGAAGGTTGTACCGGTGAACATAGAGAGCGCCTGCGGGTTGACCTGCTGAATGGTGTCTACCGCTCCGGTGAAGCCGCCTACATAGAACAGCGCCATGACTGGCAGAACCAACAGTGCTGCCAACATGAGCAGGCCCTGCACCATGTCGGTGTACGAAGCACCCAAGAAGCCGCCAAAGAGAGTGTAAAGAACGGTGACGCCGGCAATCAGCAACATGCCCCAAATGTAGGGCAAATCAAAGGTGGACTGGAAGAATTTACCGCCAGCTACCATGCCTGAGGACGCGTAAAAGGTAAAGAAAACCAGGGTGATGAGCGAGGTAAGAATACGCAAAAGTTTGGTGTTATCGCGCAAACGGTTGTGAAAGAATACCGGCACGGTAGTGGAGTTGCGCGAAACTGCCGTGTAGCTACGCAGGCGAGGAGCTACGATTTTCCAGTTAGTCCATGCGCCAAGGGTGAGGCCAATTGCCATCCATGCTTCGGCGAGACCGGTGATGTAAAGAGCACCAGGTAGACCCATCAAGAGCCAGCCCGACATATCAGCGGCACCCGCTGAGAGGGCGGCGGTGGTGGGGGAGAGCGAGCGCCCGCCCAGAATGTAATCGTCAAGATTATTGTTTTTGGTTTTGGCCCAGAGACCAATACCGATCATTGCAAGAAAATATATCGCTAGCGCAATGATTTGGAAAGTTTGTGTGCTCATGACACCTCGATCGGAAGAAACAAAAATGTGAGTCAGCTAATACTAGAAGTAGCCTAGTATATCTCAGCTCACAGGGCAGTTGAGGTGTGGTGATATGGGGAAATAATCTCTACATCGCTTCTTTAAGAATTCTTAATGTGTTTTTGATCGATAATTGGTAGTTGTCCGGTCTTGGTGGAAACGATGGCTTCTAGAACTGCGGTATTTGCGTGTACCGCAATGGCAGAGCGATTGGTTTTCCACACCAAGACCGCACCGGAGATCGCAATGAGCAAAATACCCAGGTATGCCCATACCGGTAGTACCTGCCCCAACAGCAAGATGCCAATGAGTGCGCCATTGACGGGGTCAAGGCTAAAGAGCACACCAATAACGGCGGCCGAAGTTAGGCGTCCTGCAAGAGCATCTGCGGAGTAAGCAAATGCCACACCGAGCGCACCGCCGACCAGGACGCGAACCCAATCGCCAGCCTCGAGGTGGGAAAGTGCGGGTACTGAGAACGGTGCAAAGTAGATGGCTGTGCAACAGATGGAGAGGGTGAGTCCTTTAAGCCCTGCAACGGCGGGGGAGCCATTGCCCATGCGCGCTGAAAGAATTGTGTAACCGGCCATTGAACAAGCGCTCAACCCAGCAAAGAGGTAGCCCTTAACCTGTGCTGGTTCAAAAGTGGGTCCGGCAATGAGCACCACGCCCAATAATGCGCCAATGGATAGTAACCCGTCGCGCCAGCGGCGTACACCCAAGAGTGAGACGCCAAAGGCACCCAGGTACTCAATCGTGACCACAATGCCCAGCGGCAGGTAGTTCACTGCTTGAAAATAACCCATGGTCATCAAGGTGACTACCACGCTATACACCAAAACTTGTGGCCAGTCGTTTTTCTTGAGTGTAAAAGGGTTGGGGCGTACAAAGGCGAATAAAATGACGGCGGCAGCACCCATGCGCAACCCAGCGACCGTGAGTGGAGAAAAGTCTGCAAAGAGGGTCGACAAAATCGCGGTGGAAGCCTGAATGCCTAACGAGCCTGCAATCACCAAAAGCAGAGCTGCGGTGCCTCGATGGCGCGCTGGAATCTTCGATTCCACACCACCAAAACTGAAATTAGCCATTGAGCAGAATTCCTTTCAACAAATTCTCATCCACGATCCATGCCGCTAAAGAGATTTGAGCTGGATCAAAAACTTCTAACATTTCCTGGGCGTTCCGTGCGCTGTGTGGAGTTCCACCGTTGTCTATCTGCGCCAGCGGAATGGAGTCTGCGATGAACGTAAAAATCGTTTCATCGCTGACGCCGCGGGTGCGCAATTCTTCAAGAGTCACCGCACCGTCGCGTTTAGCTAATCTTTTGCCTTTGCTATTGAGTGCCAGCGGAACGTGCTGATAGCGGGGAGCTTCGAATCCTAAGAGATTGGCTAAATACGCTTGCCGGGGCGTTGAGGGCAAAAGATCGTCACCGCGAACCACTCGCGTAACTCCTTGGAAATGATCATCGATGACCACTGCAAGGTTATACGCAGCGGTGCCGTCGTTGCGTAACAGCACAAAATCGTCGACGTCGCCGGCAAATGCACCATAGAAATCATCCACGACGGTGTAGTACTCACTTACCTGCGATTTAAGTCGGATAGCCGGAGGGCGAACCTTTCGTTTTTCGGCTCGCGCTGATTCGGTGAGCGAACGGCAAGTTCCGGGGTAGGCACCCGGTGCCGCATGAGGTGCCGAAGCAGCTGCCTGAATTTCTTTTCGCGTGCAAAAACACTCATAGGTCAGCCCGCGCTCGGTGAGCTCGTCAACCACCTTCTGATATTCCTTAATGCGAGTGGATTGATACAGCACCTCGCCATCCCAATCAATGCCCAGCGACTGCAAATCTTTGAGCTGCCGCTCTGCCGCGCCAGTTTTCACCCGATCCAAATCTTCTACGCGCATCACAAATTTTCCACCCGCAGTACGAGCGAGCAACCACGCCAGTAGCGCGGTGCGCAAATTACCCAGGTGAAGATCACCAGAAGGGGACGGCGCGTAGCGTCCGCAGACGGCGGAATCAACGCTAACTTGCGCAACGGAAGCCTGAGATATAGCGGTGGGAGAAGGAGAAGTCACCTCACCATGGTAGGGCATCCAAGCAAAAAGCAAATATTAACTCTTTTTTACCTGGTGTGAAAATGAACGCAACAAATGCTCAATATGAGCGCAAAATGTATGGTTACGCCAATATTCAAGTACCTTTATATGTATGGCACGTACAATTGAAATCTCAGACGATGTTTATCTCATCAGCACAGATAATTACCGTTTGAACTCTGGCCTCATTGTTGGCTCAGAGAAAGCTATGGTCGTAGACACCGGCGCCGGCCCGCGTCAGGGCGCTGAGGTGTTGCGAGCAGTGCGCCGTATTACCGATCTTCCCATTGTTGTTGTGACTACTCACGCACACTTTGACCGCTTTATGGGTAACGCAGTTTTTGAAGCCGATGGCAGCACTGAATTTTGGGCGCATCCCCGAGCGGCGCGAGCTATTGAGCTCTACGGCGATCTGCAACGTTCCTATGTTGAGGTGCTTGAGCCCGAGATGGCGCACGCGCAGGGACCCAATACTAATCTTGTGGTACCTAACCGTACTTTGCCTGGCGATGGTACCCGCGCGTCCTTTACTCGAGTTGAACTCGGCGATCGCGCTGTGACTCTCTTCTACCTAGGGTTAGCGCATACTGATTCCGACGTTTTGGTGGGAGTTGACGACGTCCTCTTCTGCGGCGATTTAGTGGAGCAGGGTTCAGACCCGGCTTTTGACGATTCATATCCGCAGCTGTGGGTTTCAACCCTCAACGACCTTGCTGCTCTTGACCGTTATCGAGTCTTTGTTCCCGGCCACGGTGTACCGGTTGAGCGTGCTTTTATTACTCGCATGGCTGAGACCATGCAGTCAGCAATTGACGGTATTAAGAATTCAGCGTTGAAGAGTAGCCACGGTGCTACTACCGCTGCCATGTATAAACTGCCTTATTCTGGCGGTTCTACTCGTATTTTGCTCGACCGCCTTGAATGGCTAGAGAAGCAAGAGCGTGAGGGCCAAGGTCTTTCTCAGGCTTACTTCAATGAGACCCCCACGGGGTTGACCGGGCCTATTACGATTGGTCGAGCTTTGTAGACTACGCGATTTGCCGGTGTGCAGTATTGAGCGGCATCAAAATGGCGGGTAGTTCTTTGAGAAAAGAACTACCCGCCATTTTATATAGCATTTAAATTTTGTTAGTACGTCCAGATTTTGGTGTATGCCGAGCGCGCTTTATTGCGCGTGCGTAAGAGGGCTATTTCTGCGGCGGTGGTAAAGGCGATCACGGTGAGCATCATAAATGAAGAGGCAATGAGCGCCCCGCCGGGAATGGGGTTGTAGTACGTCATGACATACAGCGCTAGGGAACAGAACCCTAAGAAGAACCCGCCAATAGTTAGTAGCGGAATGAGTATCAGACCGGAGCGGTGAGTGTCGCTCAAATCTAGTTCTTCTGAACGCAAAAAGCGCAAGATGGTTAGCCCTACGACCGTCCACATAGAAGTGAGCAAAATAGCGGTAATGACGTCGGCGGGGCGGTGCCAGCCGTTGACGATAGTTGAGAACCCGGCAGCGCTGGTAAAGACAGCACCGATCACAGCAACCAGCGGTCGAAGCTTCTTAGGAGACGCTAGGAACAGTGCTGCGCCGGCGGCAGCGGCAAAAGTAGTGTGCCCTGAGGGAGCTGAGTTCATCGTGGCTTCTTGAATGCCAAAATTGGGTTTGGTGATGAGGTAGTTCTTCAGTAGCTGCGAGCTAAGATTCGCGGCGGCGGCAACCGAGAGCCCCACCAACGCTGGCACAAAACGGTGCTTCCAAAGTAATACAAAAATCATGCCAATGACAGCAGTGATTCCGGCAAAGGCGGGAATCAAATCAAGCATCTGTGATGTTTGGGTCTGCAAACTCAAAAACTGAAATGAAAACTCATTGAACGAAATTTCGTCAAGTTGTTGCCCCACAGCGGTTTGAATAAAAAAGACGACGGCGGCAATCAGAGCTAGTCCCAGCACCATAAAAACAAATAAATGCTGAACCAAACCCCAGAACGTGGGGCGCGTTTGCCGAATGGTCTTAGGCGATAGCTGACGAAGATTGTGGGTAGTACCTGCAAGAAGCGAAGTCTTAGAGGAAGTAGACACAGAACCTGCAGATGAGGGATTAGCAAGGCTAGAACTCAAAACCTGAGTAGGTTCTGTGATGAGCTCGGTAGCTTGGGGCTGTTCATTAGTTCGTTGGTTCATAGAACGGTTGAACTGCCTTTCTTTCACGGACTCTAAAACTTCATGCTGGGACATGCCATTCAATATTCTGACAGATACTCTTGTGGGTTTCCTGGGAGATACCCGAAGAACTCCAGACTGTTTAGATTTCTTTAGACCGAGGCGAATATTCCAGTACATTGAACTGTATGAGTTCTGCTATCCCTGCTGTTTTTCATGGTCAACCCCTGCCTCCTCGTGAGGAAATTTTGGCTAATACTCGAATTTGTACTCTTCCCATGAACGTGAAGTTCCGAGGAGTTCTTGAGCGCGAGACCGCTCTCATACAAGGACCGGCGGGGTGGGGTGAGTTCGCTCCCTTTGTGGAATATCAGCCTGCTGAGGCGTCGTCCTGGTTGGCATGTGCTTTAGAAGCTGCGTGGCTGGGGTTTCCTGCGCCCAAACGGCAGGAAATTCCGTTGAATTCAACGGTTCCTGCAGTTGCCGCTGAGAAGGTACCCGAGGTGTTGGCGCGGTATCAGGGGGTAATTCGCGAAGTAAAGATTAAGGTTGCTGAAAAAGGGCAGACTCTTGATGACGACCTCGCGCGCATCCAAGCAGTAGCGCGAGCTGTTCCCGATGCGCGGCTCAAAGTTGACGCCAACGGTGGGTGGAACGAGAAGCAAGCGGTGGAGGCGCTTTCTCGTTTAGAGGAATTTAATCTGCTCTATGTCGAGCAACCGGTGTCTACCGTGGAGGGACTGGTTGCTGTGCGCCAAACGATTCGGGAGCGGGGCAATCAGATGCTGATTGCAGCGGATGAATCGGTGCGCAAAGCAGAGGATCCGCTACGGGTAGCACGCATGGGTGCTGCTGATCTGTTGATTGTCAAAGCTGCCCCGCTGGGGGGCGTGAGCCGCGCCCTGAGTATTGTGCAACAAGCGGGTATGCCCGTGGTGGTGTCATCTGCCCTAGAGAGTTCAGTGGGTATTCGTATGGGCGCGGCTCTTGCCGCTGCACTTCCTGAGTTGCCTTATGGGTGCGGTTTGGGCACGGTGTCTTTGTTGCGCCAGGATGTTGCGCGCACACCGTATGTGGCGCATAACGGGGTGTTGCAATTGCAGGATGTGGAGCCAGCTGAGGAGCTTATGAAACAAAGCGAGCCTTCTGCTGAGCGAGTTCTATGGTGGCGAGAGCGGATAGCTCTGTGTTATGCGCATTTGCAACAGTATAAGTAAGGCTGATGTTGAGCTAATTTTTACTTGCTCTTTATGTTTGCTCTATATTGCAGCAATGCGGAGATGCAACTGTGAGAAATGCAAGGTTCTCCTTGTTGAGACGATACAAAAACACTTTGAAAGTTAAGTGATGAATACCACTTTAAAATCTTTGGCTGGTCAAATCGTGACAGGGCTGAAAGTAATGCGTCAGATATTCACTACTCCGTCGCTTACTTTGCAAGAGCGATGGGACTGTTTTTACGAGTATCCCAAACCGGGGGTGGGTGGGTCAAAATGTCCGGATTTCGTTGCAGAAATAGCTCCTAAAATAGTTTCACAGTAAACTATTTACATGAGGTATTTTGGATTTTCTAGATGGGGATGAGGTGGATTGGTATGATTTTTGGTAGTTTTAGCCCACAGGAAAACGTTGAAATATAGGGACACAAAAAATTTTGTCCCCCTCTTGTGCTACAAAATCCCTCTGCGATATATTACTCTTGAGTAACAAGCTAAATACTTCAGCCCGAAAGTAATTAGCGGTCCGTTTTTATCCCTAAATCGGTCGCATAACCACTGACTATGCAGACCATCCCCTTAAGAAAAGTAGAGGCAACAATGTTCCTTCTTCAGACTTCCCCCAAGACCAACCAGGTTCAGAACGTATCCGCCAAGGTCGTCAAAAACTTCAAGCAGATCTTCCTCACCCCAGAACTTACCCAAGAAGAACGCTGGGACTTGTACTTTGACTACTCAGCAGTCACCGACAAGTAAAAACCTAAACTGACATCAGTTTTCAGAACCGTTTTCTTAGTAATCACTCAAACTTTATAGAAACGGACTCCCAACCCCTTTGAGCCTTCGCAAAGCTCAAAGGGGTTATTTTTATCTCCACCACCACTGTTATCCAAGTTGTATATGATAAAACCGTGAATTCTTCGCCCCTGCCTCCGTCAATAATTTCTGCCATTTCTGTACTCGATTCCCTTGTGCGAGCTGGCATGCGCCACGTCGTCGTTGCTCCTGGGTCTCGTAGTGCGCCGCTGACGTACGCGCTAGCGGCACTTGAGCAAGCACAGGCGATTACCTCACATGTGCGTATTGACGAGCGCAGCGCCGGTTTCACGGCGCTCGGGCTTGCTAAAGAACTCAAAAGTCCGGTGGGAATCGTGACTACCAGCGGTACAGCAGTAGGGGAACTTACTCCTGCTGTGATGGAGGCGTATCACTCAGGAATCCCGCTCATCGTTTTGAGTGCCGATCGGCCCGAGCGCTTACGCGGCACCGGCGCTAACCAGACCACGCACCAACCCGGTATGTTCTCCAATTTTGTGCGGGCACAAGTAGACCTCATCGATTACTCACCAGAAACCACCGGCGAGCAGGCACAGGCATTTTCCACCGCTCTTGAGGTGGCATTTGAGAGAGAAACCGGAGATTGGGGAAAGCTTTCTCATCGCGCGAGTGGTCCCGTGCATCTGAATATCGCATTCGATACCCCGCTGACTCCGCAGCCAGAAGTTGCTTCATTGCTCAATGAGTGGGCGCAATCCTTGGCAGAGCTTCCCGCGCCCCAAAAACCTCGCGTGGCAGTTTCAGGTTACGTTCAATGGCAACAGAGCTTGAATTCAGAGCTGAGCACCACAGAATACGCGTGCTCTCGCGCCGTCGTCATTGCTGGCGACGGCGCAGGGCCTCTTGCTCAAGAATTTGCCGAACGACAGCATCTACCTCTCTTTGCCGAGCCATCAGCAGGAATTGGGGTTAGTCAAAATGCAGTTTTGGCGTACCGTGATTTAGCATCCTCCGAGCTGTGGGAGAGCATCGAGAAGGTGGTGTTGTTCGGGCACCCCACGCTTTCACGGCCCATTAGTGCGCTCCTTGAGAACACCTCGGTACAGCGTGCATTGTTCGTGGTCAAAGAACCTTCGTGGTTTACCCCCGGACGTCGTGGTGAGAAGCTTTTCTCGAATATTGGCGAGCTGGCAGAATTTGCAGGAGTGGGTAATGGCTCGGGTTCTGATCAGCACTCTTCGTGGCTAGAGTCCTGGATCTCAGCTGGCGCGCGCCGTCATCAAGAACTCATGGAACAGGTGCAGCAGTGGCGAGAGACCGGGCAAAACACCGGCAGAGCGGCGGGAATGTCTCTTGCTTTGCAAGCATGGCAGGACGCCGCCGCACGGCAAGAAATTCTGGTGTGCGGCTCATCTAACCTAATTCGCGATCTTGAAATCATAGCCTCTTGGAACCAGTGCGCGCCGGTAGTTTACGCCTCCCGCGGGTTAGCAGGAATCGATGGAACTCTAGCTACCGCCTGCGGCATCTCGTTGGCAACTGCGCAACGGGGCAAAGAAACAGCGCAGCCGGTGCGAATGATCTGCGGAGATCTCACCTTTATTCACGATATTTCCTCACTCAACATCGGCCCTCTAGAGCTCAAACCGAAGGTCACAGTAGAAGTGCTTGACGATTGTGGCGGGGGCATCTTCGGCACCCTAGAGCACGGAAAACTGGGGCAAGATGAGCACTTCAGCCAAGCCGTCAACAGATATTTCACTACGCCCCACGATCTTGATCTGCAAAAAATTGCAGAGAGCTTTGGGCAAAATCATGGAATATCAGTGTCGGTTCACACGCCCCAAAACAACGCTACGTAGAGCAGAACGATCCAGCCCTCAGTACAGAGATCAATCGCCCCCAGAACATTCCAGATTATTTATTTGCGCCAGAACCGCGCTCACAGTGAGCTTTTGCGCTAAACATGAAAGAATAGCAAAGTGAATCGTGCAGACCTCCATAAAAATACCGCTGATATTGCCTCCATGTTTGATCAGGTGGCAGAACGCTACGACCTCATGAACGGCATCATGTCCGGTGGGCAGCACCTCTACTGGCGCTCGCAAACAGTCAAAGCTGTTGAGCCTATCGCAGGTCAAAAAATTCTTGATATCGCAGCAGGTACCGGCACTTCGTCAGAACCTTTCGCCGACGTCGGGGCTGAAGTTATTGCCGCAGATCTCTCTGCTGGAATGCTTGAGGTGGGGCACCGTCGTCGTCCCGACATCACCTTTGTTCAGGCAGATGTTACCGAGCTACCCTTTGCCGATGAAGAATTTGACGCAGTCACTATGTCTTATGGTTTGCGCAACGTCGCGGATTACCCCAAGGCACTGAGTGAGCTATACCGAGTGACTAAACCCGGCGGACGCATTGTTGTTCTGGAATTCTCACACCCTACCTGGGCGCCTTTCCGAGCGGTGTATAACAACTACATTATGAAAGCTATTCCGCCGGTAGCGCGCGCGCTTTCATCTAATCCCGAATCTTATGTTTATCTGGCGGAATCAATAATTGATTGGCCAGCTCAAGATGAACTAGCCCAAGCTTTCATTAAGGCGGGCTGGCAGGACGTCAAGTACCGTAATATGACCGGTGGAATCGTGGCAATTCACCGCGGTTTCAAGCCAGCAAACCGTGGCAACTAGCAATTAAATCACACGAGCAGAAAAGATTACCCATCGTGACTGATACGCAGCACAACTCAAACGCTGATTCAATGTCGGAACTCTTTACCGATATCGATTTCAACCTGCCCAAAGGCTTTGAGATTATTGCGCAAGACGAAAAACTCGGCCCTCAGATTCTTGAATCGTTGGCTGAAATTGAGGTGCGGTTAGAACGAGCAGTGGCTCAAACATCCCGCATTGCCGATGTTGCTTCAAAACACCTGCTCTCTGCCGGCGGAAAACGAGTGCGTCCACTGCTCACCTTGCTCTCTGCAGCGGCGGGAGGCGGCATCAATGACCGGGTTCTCGACGCCGCGGTCATTGTGGAACTCACCCATTTGGCAACGCTGTATCACGATGACGTCATGGATGACGCACCCAAACGCCGCGGGGTAGATACCGCGCAAAATATTTGGGGTAACTCGGTAGCGATTTTGACCGGTGACCTCATTTTCTCGCGTGCCTCACTCATGGTAACTGAGCTGGGTCAGCGCCCCATGGCAGTTCAGGCTATGACATTTGAACGCTTGGTGCTGGGCCAGTTGTTTGAAACCACAGGACCAGAAGCCGACGAAGATCTGCTGAGCCACTACATCAAGGTAATTGAGGGCAAAACCGGTTCACTAATTGCCGCTGCTGGCTCTTACGGAACGATTCTTTCTGGTGCACCGGAATCTGTGATTCAGATGCTCGCTCGCTACGGCGAGCTGGTGGGCGTGGCATTCCAGTTGGCGGACGACGTCATTGACGTCACCGGCGTCGGTAAAGTTTCGGGGAAAACCCCCGGCACCGACTTGCGCGAGGGCGTTCCCACGTTGCCCACCATTTTGCTCAATCGCGAAGCCGAAGCGGGAGACGCTGAGGCGTTGCGTGTGAAAACTTTGATTGACGGCGATCTTTCAAGCGATGAAGCTCTCTCTGAGGCTGTGACTGCGTTGGCGGCGCACCCCGTCACGCAACAAGCGTGGAACATTGCCTACCAATGGGCGGATGACGCCATTGAAGCAATTGAACCGCTACCTGCCTCCACCGCCAAAGAGGCATTGCGCTCCTTTGCACATGCGGTAGTTCAACGCGAAGCGTAAGCTACTACGGGTATAACAAAATCAGGGTGAGAGACCTAAGTGCGTCTCTCACCCTGATTTCTTTTTAAACCGCTTGAACTACCTCAGCTCGATTAGGGGGTAACTTCGGTGGCTGCCGCTTGAGCCAGCCGTGCTTGCCGTCGTTGAATCCGAGAATGGCGAATCATGTCGGTGGTAAAGATCAGACATGCTACCCAGATCAGAATGAACCCTAAGAGCTGCGAGAAACTCAGCGGGTCATGGAACACCAACAGGGCAATAAGAAATTGAAGCGTGGGGTTGAGGTACTGCACCATGCCCACAACGCTCAGTGGGAGCTTAGCCGCCGCGTCAGCAAAAAGTAAAAGTGGGGCAGTGGTAACGATTCCCGACGCCGCAAGAATAAAAAAATGGGCGGGACCGTGATTGAAGAGAGTCAGGGTGCCGGCATGTTCAAACCAGAGCATTGCAACAAAAGCTAGAGGTGCTAGTAAAGCTGACTCCACCGCAAAGGAATGAATGGGAGTGGTGCTCTTACCCACTTTGCTTTTGACCAGTCCATAGAACCCAAAAGTTCCCGCCAGGCCTAGACCAATCCAAGGAACCTGACCGTGCAATATACTCAGGGCAATCACTGCAAACGTAGCAATGCCAATGGCTACCCACTGAGTGGTCCGTAGCCGCTCACCCAGAAAAATCACACCGAGCATCACCGAGACCAAGGGATTAATAAAGTACCCCAGTGAGGCGTCAAAGGTATGCCCGCTGGTGGTGGCAATAACATACAGCAACCAGTTACAACCGATCAGAACCGAGGCAATCGCCAGCGCCCCCATAAGTTTCTTCTGCTTTAACGAGACCATCAGGGTGCGCCACCCACCGCGGAGAAGAGTTAGAACCACTGCGCACACCACAATAGAGAAGAGCACCCGAGCGGCAACTACTTCGAAGGCACTTGCAGGAGCAGTCAGCGCAAAATACAGCGGTAGCATGCCCCACATGAGGTGGGTGCCAAATATCGAGGGATACCCGCTGGCAAAGATGCCAGAGGTTTGGGTTGGCTGCGAACTCTGAGTAGTCATGAGATGACTTTATCGTGTGATACTCCAAATTGAAAAAGGTCCCCGGCTCAAACGAACCGGGGACCTTTAGCGCATCTCTATGAGAGATTGAATCTCTTAGAGGCCGAAGAAACGAGAGAAGAAGCCCTTCTTCTCTTCCTTCTTTTCGGGGCGCTGCTGTGCCTCTTCGCGCTCTGCCTCCAAATCGGGGGCGGAACCCGCCACGCGGAACGCCGCAGGACGGCGTCGCTCAGCATCCAATTCTTCGTGAACGTCTTCTTGAGCGAATTCTTCTGCAAGTTCTTCGCGTTCAGGATCAACAGCTTCTTGCTCAGTTGACTCAACGTCGCGCTGCTGAGTTTGAGCTGCGGGCGCATCGTCAACAATTTCGTCTTCAGCAATAGCTGAGGTGGTCACACGACCAGGCTTGGTGTCTTCGCGAGGATCCTGATCGTATGGTTGCTCGGCGTGAGGGTAGACGCGGTCGGTGGTCACAACACCCTCAACCTCTTCTACTGCTTCGTCATCGCGAGAATCGGCGTCGAACTCTTCTGAGCTGAACTGGTCAGAGACAACCTGCTCATCTTCTGAAGGAGCTGAGGCTTCGTCTTGGCGACGAGCGGCTTCAGCTGCAGCAGCCTCTGCCTCCTCGCGAGCCTTAACCTGAGCTTTTTGCTCTTCGGCCTCAGTTGCGGCAATGCGCTCAACTTCTTGACGCTCGGAGGCAAGCTGCTCGCGCATCGACTGCGCGTGCTCGGCGCAACGGTTGAGCTCTTGAGAGTCAACAGTAGGGTCGGCGCCTTCAATTCCCGAGATTTTGCCGTTATCAAACCACAGGCGTAGCGCGCCGTCGGTTGCGGTAATGACGGCGGTGGCCTCGGTATCCCAGGCGATGTGTGCACCACGGAGGCGAGCGTAAGAATCTACGGCGCGCTGCTGATTCACAATGGTGTTGTTTTTGAGGGCTTCTGCCATCACTCGACCCATACGGTTCACCGTGGGAGCTTCAAGTTCAAGGGCATCGCCCTCAACCAAAATCCATGCGCGCACACCGGCACCGGCGGTCACGGGGTAGTGAGCATAGATACCACTCAAAGTTTTAGTAGCTAGCGTCAGACGGCGAGCAACGCCCTCAGAGAGAACTAGTTCATCGGTGGTTAGTTCAGCAATACCGTGCTGTGCACCTGCTTCGCGAGCCTGAATTGCCGCAGAAACCACTGAATCCGGGAAATGTCCTAGCTCTTGCCAAGACCAAATCCAGGAACCGCGGTTTTCAGACTCTGTACCCAAAAGGTAGGGGGTGAGAGTAACGGAGTTATCAGACTGAAGGGTGAAAGACGGCGCGGAAAAATCCACGGTCCACTCTGAGCCGGCACTGATCTCTGCCAATCGTGCTTGGTACTCAGTGGATATAAATATTGATTCGTCAATCAGATCCTGCAGTGTTTTTGTCATGGTATTAAGGCTAGCAATAGTTAGGCATTATCAACGGCTTATTTCGCTGAAAAGGCAGAGTCAAATGCGAACGTTCAACAAAAATTAGGTTTACAGAAAATCATAAACTGTTACTCATTAATGGGTACGTTGTCACCTTAAGAGGGCGTGATGCCCCGTCACACTAATGCTTAAGTTGTATGAAATTGGGCAACATTTACAGCGTATTGTTGGTTTAATACAGTGTATTGAGAGCGCTAGGGACGCTTGGAACACCGGAAAGCTCGCACCAGGCCAGAAAGAATTTTTATGACTCATAACCCACGATTCGACGCCGCAGAGCGTCCAGCAAAAATTGATGAAGCCCTTGAGAACATCGGTAGCTGGCTTTTGGGCACGGTCAAAGCGGAGCCTGGCTGGAACGAGTTAGTGCTAGACATTAAGCCTTTGAGTGATCAGATTTTTGTACGTATCACCGAAAGTCGTGATGAAAAGGACTACGTCGGCAGCATTGGGCCTCTGAAGAAGGATTCGGCGGTCATCGAAGATATCGCAAATCTTCAGCATGCCGCATATGACGAACAAGAAGGCACGTGGTTTACTGCCACAGTAGTGGTTGCCGCTAAGAATTGGCCTCATCCTGATTATGAAATTGGGGCGGCGTATAACCGCCAAGACGAACCTCAAGACTGGGATGGCGAAGGCCGTCTTACTGCACGTGAATTGCGCGCCCATCTTGCAGAGTTTCCCCGTGAAGACAATCAGATCCCTGCGTGGGGGCGCAAACTGTTGCAGGGCCGCCGTTTTGCCACCGCAGAAGACGATTCACCTTTTGAGGTGCCGAACTCGTATCTCGTAACTGCTCTGGAGCAGGTGCAACCAGAACGTCAGGACGCCGTAGTGATTGGTGTTTTGCGTGCAATGCTGGGCGGAGAGATTCTTATGGATATCTCTGACTCTGAGTTTGTGCCTGCGGGGGACCAAAAGATTGGTCCGCAATCTACTATTTTGTTGCGTGTACTTCGTCTTACCAACGGTTTACGAGCCCTCTGCTTGTACTCCAGTTCAGAACATATCTACACAGAACGCCAACGTTTTGGTGGCGAGGGTGAACCTGTTATTCAGCGTGATCACGCGCAGAATGTGTTAATGAATTTTGTGAACGATGACTCGTGCGATGTGATTGTGGTTGATCCCGCCACGGATCACGAATGTTTTATTGAGAAGCCTCAGGTTGCGTGGGTTTTGAATACCCCGCACAATGTTGCAACTAAGAATGCTTTGATGGCTGGAAATATGCAACATTTGTTGGGTTCTTTGGTTGCGCCGGGTTCTGTGATGCTCATGGGCATCCGACCGGGAACTGATGCACCTGTTTTTGTACCCGCTCCTGCAGGTGAAGAGCCCGATACCATGATGCTCTTTACCTCAGCTGCTGAAGTAGCCGCTTTTGATTTCTCGCTTGAGGTGCGTTCTGCGCCCACCATGGAAGTGTTGAAGTTTGCTGATCAGCTGGGGGCCGCAGGCGTTCGCATCAATGCGCTGAACCCGTCTGCTACGTTGCCTATTAAACAGGTGCGAGAGCTGATTTCTATTGTTGAAACCGCCTCTGTTGCGTAACCGCATTAGAGCGCAGTTCTGCTAAAAATTCAGGGGCGAGACTCAATGCGAGTCTCGCCCCTGAATTTTTTATAGGTTCACTGCACCAATGCTTGTTGTGCTTGGTCGTGCTGTTCTTGCGCTAATTCCTTTTCGTGCTCTTCTTGGCACTGTGCGCAAATACCTTGGTATAGAACGTCTGCTGAGAGCACCATCATGCCGTGAAAATCGCTGGGAGTTAGGCAGGGGGCTGCTCCGACGGCGCAGTCGACGTCCTCCACTTTCCCGCAACGAATGCAAAAAGCGTGATGGTGATTATCGCCGGTGCGGGTTTCGTAGAGGGCCGGGGTTCCTGGTGGCTCAAATCGACGCAGCATATTGATGTCTACTAAATCGGTAAGTACCACGTAGACCGACTGCACGGTGATGTGGGGCATCTCTTGGCGGACGAAGCCTACGATTTGTTCGGCTGTGCTGTGTGGGTTCTGGTGAACAGCTTGCAGGACGGCGAGGCGCTGTTTGGTAACCCGGCGTCCTTGGGTGCGCAAAGTGGTGGTCCATGCTGTTTTGAGCACCTCTGATGTGACAGATGATGTGAGCATGAGAGCCTCCTGAATGTCTAAAATCTACCCTGGAGTCTATTTTGAATAACTCACAATAACAAGTTTGCGGGGAATACTGCCGTCCTGTTTGGCTTCACGAACTTCTTTTTGCGGAAAAAGTAGAAATTTCTCAAAAACTTTTTTCTAAAGTTTCCCCTAGTCAAATGCATGTTTGTGGAAAATCAAAAAACTTTCGTAATTTTCTTAATTTTTTCCGTCACGATTTGAGGGTTTCTCACTCTTTATTAGTGACGGTGAAAAAACCGTCTGAGTATGTTGAAGTTCGATGTTCGCGCTGCTCCAGGAAAGAATCCTGATAAACGCACCGGCAGTGGCGAGTTGAATTTCTCGAAAGAGTCAACATGCAAGAGGGTTCTATTGGGGAATATGAATCCACAACTAAATAGGGAACGCAAACAATGGACCAAGTCGCCTTTTCTTAGGGCGTATAGGGATGGTCAGAATTGTTGCACATCAACTCTCGTATGCCGGCGGCTTCGCACCCACTGGTGTAGGGAAACGAGAGGGGAACGAATCTCAATGGGGAGATTCTGACCCAAAGATCAACGCAGACCTATACGGTCTGGCATGGGCTTGCTCTTCGCTAGGGCAAGCCCATGTGTCTTTAAAATATCTATACTTTAGTAGGAGTCCGGCAATTATCCTCTCCGGTATATTTAGAGTATGTCCTCTAAAATGGTAAAAATTTTAGAGAACCATCATCAGCGCTTTCTGCTTGATGCACACACTGCGAATGGTGAAGAGCAATCGTTTCTAAGCCCCAGCGCTAGAAACACGAAAAAACGGGGAAGTTCAATGCAAACGCAACACACGCTCACAAGTTCTGGGGGAACTGACGAAGCGCTCTTGTTGGCTGTTCTCGAAGGCAAGCTGGAATCCTACGGTGAACTCTACGAACGTTATTACCCCATGGCACGCGCCATCGCTTTCAAGCACACCTCCGACTCTCATCGTGTTGATGACATCGTTTCTGAAGCCTTTGCTCGTATTTTGCAAGCACTCAAAAACGGTAAAGGCCCCCACTCATACTTAGGTGGCTACCTTGCCACCACCATCGCTCACCTTGCCGCTGAGTACGGACTGGTTTCGGCTCAAGAAGTTCCCAGCGAAGAAGAACACCTTGAATCTATGGGATCACTTGATGAAACCGTAGTGAAACTGCATGAATCTGATGAGGTTATCTCAGCATTTACCTCACTGCCCGAGCGTTGGCAGACTGTCCTGTGGCTCACCGAAATTGAAGCCCGCAAACCGCGCGAAATCGCATCAGCAATGGACCTCACTCCCAATGCTGTATCTGCTCTTGCAGTGCGCGCTAAAGAAAGCCTCAAAGAAGGTTTCTTGCGCGCTCACCAAAATGCCCCCGCAACTCCAGATTGTGACCGTTTTACCTCACACATCAGCCCCTATGTTCGTGGTTCGCTAAGTCAGAAGCGTTCGGATGCGTTGCGCTCGCACATGGAAGCGTGTAATTACTGCACCTCAGAATACTTGTCTCTGGTGGGCATCAATAAGTCGATGCGCAGCTGGATTTTCCCTGTGCTGGCTGGTCTATCCATTTGGACCACCGACGGCGCATCACTCGTTGCCCCGGTCATGACGGGCGCAGCTGGGGCTGGGAGCGCGCCTGCGTTTTCCACCTCCGGACACCGTGAAACAGCGGCATCCTCTACTTCTTCTAGTTCAGGTGTGAACTTTTCGCTTCTCGCGCCAGCGAGCTGGGGCTCAAAAGCCCAACTCTTGGCGGGTGCGGCTACTCTGACTGCCGCTACTGTTGCGGTGGTGAGCGCGGCGATCGTCATTAGCCCTGAAGAAAGCGCTCAGGCACGCATTACCGCAGAAGGCTACTCTGGAAAATTGCCGCCAGAGTCTAAAGCTGATGCTGCAGGAAATAAGGGCGAAGAGAAACCCACTTCGTTAGGTTCAAAGTACCACTCTGATCCTTTCATAGGACTGGCTGATAATCAGTCTCACGACAGCTCGAAAAATGTGACCTCATTGGGAACGGCTGCTTCGGGTAACGCGGGTGTCTCAATGAATATGGGTGCTCCACTTTTGGCATCTATGGTTGCTGGCGAAAGCGCTTCTTCAAATCGTCAGCTCAGCACAGGAACTTCCTTTAATAGTTTCGCTTCCGGCGGTGCTACCACTGTGAACCTTGCGTCAGCAGTGGCTCAAGGTGCCGACGCTATTCCTAGCGTTTTCAGCCCTGAGGTGCTTGACGCCGTCGTTCATCAGAATCCGGTGTGGGAAGCTCAAAACGAGGGCGGTAATACCTCTGATTCGATAGTGCCTACCTCTAATAATGAAGTTATTGACGCAACCAACGTTGATGCTGGTGAAAATCAGGCGGGTAACAATAACACAGCAGAATTGCAGGAGCCGAGCTCAAACGGGTCCACTACACCTATTGAACCGATTATGCCTGCGGAGTCACCTACTCTTGTTGTGCCGACAGCTCCG
>JAUMUA010000106.1 GCA_030530925.1 Rothia sp. (in: high G+C Gram-positive bacteria)
CCAAAATACCCGCGCACACCCCAGCAACAATCCATGTTTTGGGGTGTACGCGGCTGTTTACCGCAGCACTCATCGAGAGCTGAGTTGGCGTTTAACTCGTTGCGGAATGGTTTTAACAATCGCCCACACGATCACAAAGGCAACCGTTTTATCCAAAGGGTCCGACATCAGCGATTGCAAAGTTGTTGCGCCAAGCAGGGATTGTCCCGTCGCCTGCAGTACTGCCACCAAAGAGCCGGTACCCACGCCTTGTCCGCCGCCAAACACAAAAGCAGCCACTGGCGCACCCATAAAACCGGCAATCAGGCCAGTAATAAGTCCTGCAACAATAGCGCTCCACAGGCGGTTCAAGAGTTGTTTTCTGCCCGCTAGCCCAGCCAGCAGACCAATTACTGCGGCACCTGCCGCAAAAGGAATCGTGGTGGGGTTAATCGTCAGACCCCACGCAAGGTTCGTAATAATACCGGTTAGGACGCCGGCAGCAGGCCCTGCAAAATAACCCACCAAGATGGTGGCAATGGAGTCAAGGTAGAGCGGGATACCAGAGATACCCACGAGCTGGCCCAGAATAATGTTGCTCGCTGCCGCAAAGGGAATGAGTGCAATAACGGAGAGGGGAATTCTCGAAATATTTCCGAGCAGTAAAAGAATGGTGCCAAGCAAATAACCGGTCATCAGCGGCAATGAGATTGAGCTTTCTGTTGCGCCGCCGCCTGCGCTCAGAATGGTATAGATGTAGGTACCTGCAATAATCAGCGCGCCTAAGACATTCAGGGTTGTTTGCGCTGCGGTTGTTTTGCGGGTGCTGTGTTGTTTACCGAGGCTATCGCTTGATACGCGCGAGAGCCTCTGCCCAGACTGTATTTTTTCCTGTTCCATGGTTTCCTTAGTGTGATGGTGCAAATCGGTTTCGCACCGTTGAGATATAGTGGTCAAAAAATTTCTCTGCGTCCGCGCCCGTGAGCGCCCGCGCATTATCGTTTCGGTCCCAGCGCCCTAGCCAATCGGCAATTGTTTGCCCGCGAGTTAGCTTGCCGTCGAGTTCGACGTCGATGACGGTGCTGGTGCTCTCACCCAGCATGACGGCGGAGGGCTCCCCCGTGCGACACAACGACTCGTTGATAGCCAGCGCCACCACATAGGGATCGTGCACATGAGCGATAAATCCTAGATTGTCCCACTCATGGAATTCCATATAAAACTGTAGAGCCCGATCTATCGCATGTAATTGCGGTGAGTTCCCCGCGCAAAGCTTTCTGCGCTTCTCGGTCGTCATCACCATTTTCTCGGTCTGATCCAACGGGCAAAGAACCGGGTAACACGGTAGGTTCTCTTGCGAGAACGCTTGAAATACCCGATGCGCGGCTTCAGGGTCTGAGTGGATGTTCCATTCGGTGGTGGGCATCGTATTTCCGCGGTGGTTCAGAGCACCGCCCATAATATGCAAACTTCGCAGTTTCTGAGGCAGTTCTGGGTCCAGTTCTAGCGCCAGCGCTAGATTGGTGCAGGGCCCTAGCACGACGCCGTCCAGCTCCTCTGCATAGCGATTCGCAAGATCCACCCAGAGCCGCGCACCCGCGCCTAGTTCTTTATGCGTTGGCTCTTGCTGTTGTGGAAGTTCTGCATACCCGGTTCCAAGTGGTCCGTGTGTTTCTTCGGTGGTTTCCAGTTGCTTAACCAAGGGGTTCTGCGCCCCAAGTTCCCATAGAACTTGTTCTGCTTCAAGTAGAGTTAGTGCGCCGCGAAGATTCCTGCCTACTTGTTCGGTACTCACGTTCCCTCCCGACGCCACAGCACCGACTATATCCACCTGTGGATGCGCCACGGCGTACGTTAGCGCCATGAGGTCGTCTATCCCCGGGTCACAGTCAATCAGCAGTTTCACGCGGCTAGTCACAGTTTGTTTCTCCTCAGATTAGTACAAAGGGACAGCTACGCCACAACTCATGTTGCGGTTCGTAGCTGTCCCTACAATCCGTGATTTATTCTAACGGTTTTCTGCTTTATGCTTTTTCTTTTGCTGAGATCTTGTCGTTAATCCAAGTGGTGAAGTCGGTGGCGGTAAACTGCTCGCCATCGGCAAAAACGGTAGGAGTTCCGTGAATACCGTTTTGTGATGATTCAGGGGTTACTACTCCCACGAGTGAACGCCAGGTGTTGTCGTCCATGTCTTTTTTGATGTCAGCGCCGTGGGCCTTTGCAATGTCGATGATCTGATCATTGTTCAGAACCTCGCCCTGGTGCGAAAACATTTCTCTTTGCCATTCCAAGAATTCATCGGTGGATACTTGGTTAGCTACTGAATACGCCGCGTTAGCTGAACGAGCTGAGTACTGACCGGCGTATTCGCCATCGAGGAAGGTAAGGTTACGAACCTCTAAGGTTACTTTGCCCTCGTCTACAAGCTTCTGTATCTGGTCGCCGTTTTCCTGCTCAAACTGAGCACAGTGGATGCAGTTATAGTCCTGGAAAATGGTGATGCGAACGGGCTCTTTATTCTTCTTAGCTTCTTCCGCAGGCTGGATACCTAGAGGCATTGGCTGCTCGGTTGCACCCGCAGTGGGGGTGTAAGAAGCGGTTGCGCTTTTAAGACTGTTGACATCGCGGCTAGGTTCGTCAGAGGCATCTTTGACGATACCGTCCTTATTCAGGACGATGCCGCCATACTGGTTGGCGCTTGAAGGTACGGGACCTGCGTCTTCAACTTCATTTTTCTTGGTATTGAAAATAACTACTGCAACGATTGCGATAATCGCGACGATTAGTAGAGCTACGGTGGCTTTAATCCATCCACCGTTGGACTTGGAACGGGTTTTAGCTTGTTTAGCTGCAACCTGACGCGCTCTTTCTCGAGCGTCTACGGATTGTGAACCTTTAGCCACGCGATTCTCACTTTCTACTGGGTCCTAACCCCACTAGCCTACTAGAGGAATGGGTACGCAACCACCTACACACTTACTTTCTCAGGAAACTTATGGCTGAAGGTACCAGAATTTTGGGATTTAGTTAAACAAAAAAGCCCCGGAGCAATGGCTCCGAGGCTTCAATAAGAAAAATAATGCGGCAACAACCTACTCTCCCACACCGTCCCCAGTGCAGTACCATCGGCTCAACAGGTCTTAGCTTCCGGGTTCGGGATGGAACCGGGCGTTTCCCCTGCGATATAATCACCGCAAACATATAGAATTTTCAAAACTACCTACGCTCCGTTAGGAGCGGTGTTTTGTTATTCCAAAACCATACAGTGGACGCAAACAACACAAACTCACCTAGA
>JAUMUA010000007.1:0-34085 GCA_030530925.1 Rothia sp. (in: high G+C Gram-positive bacteria)
ACTAGGCGTTTCTTTCAACCCCTCGTCCCGGCGACTCGTACTACTTTACACAGGTTGAAACACCCCCGCAACTCGAGAATGCGTGAGCTACCCTACAAATATGCCACTTTGTCCATATAAGCAGTTTGCTTAGGTTTCAAAAGCCCTAGTCAGCGCCTATTTACCAGCTCAATAAGTTTTCTCAAACTTTTCTAAAACTCTCTGAAAACAACCTAAATCGGGAACAAAACCCCCAAAAAACACGTTGAACAGACCATAACCAAAGCAATCACGAGAGAAGAGTTCACCATGGCCGCACTATCAGTTATTGACTTCGCATCCATCTTTCCCGGGGAATCACCCAAAGACAGCTTCAAGAGATCAGTTGAACTAGCTCAACATGCAGAAGCCCTCGGCTACGAACGTATTTGGTACGCAGAGCACCACAACATGAAATCAATAGCCAGCTCCGCCCCCGCCGTCCTGATCTCCCATGTAGGTGCGCATACCTCAAAAATTCGCTTGGGCTCTGGCGGCGTGATGCTACCGAACCACTCACCCCTGACTATCGCCGAACAGTTCGGTACCCTTGCCGAGCTCTACCCAGAACGCATTGACCTAGGACTGGGGCGCGCACCCGGCACCGACGCAAAAACCCTACGCGCGTTGCGTCGTGACTACGACGCCGCAGAGAACTTTCCCGACGACGTCAAAGAACTACAGGGCTACCTCAACGGCCACACCCTTATTCCCGGAGTAGATGCCACCCCCGGTAAAGGAACCAACGTTCCCCTCTACATTCTGGGATCATCGCTATTCGGCGCGTCGCTCGCTGCCGCCTTTGGGTTGCCCTACGCCTTTGCCTCACACTTTGCCCCCACGCACTTAGAGGCCGCCGTCAAGCTCTATCGCGAGCGCTTTCAACCCTCAGACCAACTCGCAGAACCCTACGTGATCGCCGCCGTCAACGTCATTGCCGATAACACCACCGAAGATGCCGAGGCTCAGCTAGAAGAAGCGAAACGCTCGCGCGTGAAGAACATGGTGGGTCGAGGACGAGACTACTCAGACTCTGAAATAACAATGCTGATGAACTCCGCTCAAGGACAACAGATACTGAGTATGTTGCGCTACACCGCAGTAGGTACCAGCGAAGAAGTGAGTGAATACCTCACCCAATTCAGAGATCTTGTAAATGCAGATGAACTGATGCTCTCACCACTCTCACTTTCGCAAGACGGCGTGCACCGCACCCTCGATATGGTTGCCGAACAACTACTCACCCAAAACTAAATCCCTGACTCATAGAACTACGTTTAGAGAAACTACAGAAACCAGGAACATGAAACTCTCACTATTAGACCTCTCAACCGTGCACCCCGGCGAAAAACCAGCCGACGCGTTCTCGCGCTCAGTTCAAACAGCTCAACTGGCAGAAAAACTCGGCTACGAACGCATCTGGTACGCGGAACACCACAACATGCCCGCCATTGCCAGCTCAGCACCCGCCGTCCTAATCTCGCACATTGCAGCGAATACCTCAACGATTCGTCTAGGCTCTGGCGGCGTCATGCTACCCAACCACTCACCACTCACCATTGCCGAACAATTCGGCACCCTCGCCGAACTGTACCCAGGACGAATCGACATAGGGCTAGGACGCGCACCCGGAACCGACGGCAAAACCCTACGCGCACTACGCCGCGACTACGATGCCGCCGAACGATTCCCCCAAGATGTGAAGGAACTGCAGGGGTATTTGAGCGGGCACACCATGATTCCCGGCGTCGAAGCTACCCCCGGCAAAGGAACCAACGTTCCCCTCTATATTCTGGGATCATCACTCTTTGGTGCATCGCTGGCAGCAGCATTGGGCATGCCCTACGCCTTTGCCTCACACTTTGCACCCGACATGTTTGAACAAGCAATTAACCTGTACCGCGAAAAGTTCCAGCCCTCAGAACAACTCGCAGAACCCTACGTCATTGCCGCCGCCAACTTTATTGCCGCAGACACCCAACAAGAAGCAATGGACCAGAAGAAAATTGCCATTCGGGAGCGCGTGCGTCTGATGATGGGCGGGGCAATCCAATACTCCGACGAAGAAATCGACGCGATTATCGACTCCGGCGGTGCCGAACAGATTACTAATATGTTCAGAATCCTAGGAGTAGGAACCGGCGAAGAAGCCGCCGACTACATCACCCGCTTTGGCGGCATCGTGAATGCTGACGAAATGATGCTCACCAACTACTCCCCCAGCACCGAACAAGCCCTCCACGGTTTGGAACTCATGGCTGAACAGTTTAACCACTAAAGTCAACCGCTCAAGACGGTGCGAGATTTTGTGCACCTACACGTATTTGGATGCCTCGCGAATACTCAGCGGCGCCATCTGAGAACTGTACTTTTGCAGAAAATCTCGCACCCACTGCGGGTTAGTCTTTGAATAATCACGCAAAGACCACCCAATAGCCTTATTAATAAAGAACTCTCGCGACCCAAAATTCTGCGTAATAACTGCCTCCAAAACTTCGGGGCGAGTTTTATCTTTTCGAGAGAGCTGATGATCAATGGCAATACGGCGAATCCAGAAATTCGAATCGGTTGCCCAATCGTTGACCAGTATTGCCTCAACGTCCGGATGCCTCAGGGCGACGTCACCAATAATACGGTCAAGACGATCGATAGAGCACCACCACGTTTTACGCTCTGCTAGCGAACGCAACCACGGAATATCAGAAGGCTCTAGATACTTTTTGACCGCCGCTAAATAATCGAGCGCGTTATATAAAAACTCTCGCCCAGTTTGCGCCCAAGCGTGCTCTACGAACTCACGGTCAACACTTTGACTCTTTTTAGCTTCGGCTTTCAACTCAGCTAAGTACGGCTTAAATATCTCCCTACGCGCCGGAGATTTCAAACCGAGAAAAGAAAACTGATCCCGCATGTAAGCGCTCATGCCAGCAGCAATGCCAGAATCTGCGGCATCAAGCATGGACTGCTCATACTCAGAGATATTCATGCAGATAGCCTAACCCATAGCAAAAGGGGCCCTCAGGCGAGGACCCCTTTATGCTGAAAAGTGGTTATTTAGCCGAATCAAAAGTTTCGGTATCAATCACCACGCGGAACTGAACATCGCCAGCAACCACGCGATCATAAGCGTCGTCCACCTCGTGAACGTTGACCTTCTCAATGACCGAACCGATACCGTGCTCAGCACAGAAATCCAGCATTTCCTGAGTCTCAGGAATACCGCCGATATTGTTACCGGTCAGCACGCGGCCGCCACGGATCAAATCAATAATCTGCAACGGCAAAGGCTCAGTGGTGAGACCCACCACCGACATAATTCCGCGAGGCTTCAACAGATTGAGGTAAGAACCCAAATCAATCGGTGCAGAAATAGTATTCAGAATCAGATCGAACTCACCGCGGTGCTCTTCAAAGAAGTTCTCATCCGAGGTTGAAAGCGTGCGTGCCGCACCCAATTCCTTGGCGGCGTCAGCCTTCTTGAGCGAACGTGAAAGAACAGTAACCTCGGCACCCATAGCGGCAGCAATCTGCACACCCATATGACCCAAGCCGCCCAAACCCATCACGGCTACCTTCTGACCGGGCTTTACGTTCCAGCGTGCCAAAGGTGAGTAAGTGGTGATGCCAGCACACAGCAGTGGCGCTGCGACGTCAAAATCAAGAGCGTCCGGAATATTCACCACAAAACCCTCGTTCACGGTGATTTTCTGCGAATAACCACCCTGAGTGATGGTGCCGTCAACATCCTTAGCGTTATACGTGCCGATGGAACCCTTGAGGCAGTTGTTCTCAGCACCAGCCTTGCACTGCTCACACTCGCCACAAGAGTTCACCATGCAACCAACACCCACGCGGTCGCCCACCTTGAACTTGGTGACATCAGAACCCACAGCGCTCACCACGCCGGCGATTTCGTGACCAACAGTCAGCGGGTACGTTGCCGAACCCCACTCATTGCGAATCATGTGAATATCTGAGTGGCAGATACCTGCAGCTTTGATATCAATAACGACGTCGTCCGCACGGGGATCGCGACGCTCGATCTCTGCAATCTGATAAGGCTCTTCAGGGCCAGTTTTTTGTAAAGCTTTTACGGTATAAGACAAGGTCTTCTCCTCATTCATAGTCTGTGTATAACCAGCCTATGCGGGGAGGAGACCTTTATGCCAAGCTATTTAGCGAATAGCGCATTCTTCACTGCAAACACGCAGGAATTACGAGTTCTGGGGCACATTCACAATCTGAAAATGAGCGCCGTCAGGATCGATAACCATAACACGATGAGTGTATGGCGAATCCATCTGATCCTTAGTTACCCAATTCTTTAATGAGCCCCATCATCCCACTTGCGTATAACCTGAGAAAATATTTAAATTAAAATTAAAAAAATCATAGGTGTGTTACATATAACTAGAGATTTTAAAAAAAAGAAAATCGAATATGCTTATTTCATAAGGGCGGTTCACCTTTAGAATCTACCAACCAACCGCCCAGGGGAAAAATGAATACTCACCAAATCATCTCGCGCCGCACCCTCGCTAAAGGATCAGCCTGGGCTGCACCTACAGTGGTGGCTTCTGCTGTTATACCTGCGTACGCAGCATCAGCTCAACCCACCACACTTACATCCATTACGTGGTTTTATAACGCAAGTAGCGGAAGTGGAAACGTTCAACCTTATACCTGCAACGGTAATAACCAACTTAGAATTACCCAAAAAACTACTGGCAGTTATGTGACGGTCAGCAATATTCCCACCGGATCAAAGCTCACTAATCTGATTGCCAGGTATTGGCTAGCGGTGGATTCCAATACAACCTTCACTCGAGTTAGCGGAACATCCACCTGCTGGAGTGTTCCTCTGGCAAGTGGCAAAACCACAACCTACAACGGAGTGGTTTTTCGGGAATATACTTCAACCTATACTTGCCCAATTTCAATAAGCGGCACCTCATGGACACAACCTACCGCTGACGCGATGGATTTCGTCTCAAGTTGCCAGGCCTCACCTACATTGACTTCGATAATCTATCACTATACGCAACAAGTTACCCTTACCTCAGCCCAAGGAACAACAACCATTCTCACCAAAGATAACGGGTGGACTAACCAAATGACGTAAGGTTTACTTTGTTTATTAAAGATGAGGGGTTCTCTGTTATCCCACAGAGAACCCCTCATCTTGTTTAAATCCTTAGATATCGTGATGAATATGATGTTCAAGGTCGTGCACAAAATACTCTGCCAACGTCTGAATCGTGAATTCCTCACCGTCGCCACGACGCCCACGCCTCGCCAATAAGTCACCCGGAACCCGATTAAACTCAGCCACCGCATGTTGCAAATTAGTGAGCAAATCACGCTTCACATGCCCCACAGGGCGGTTGATGTAATCGCCCTCTGCCGCCGCGGCATCCTGATTCCAATTAGCGAACTCAGGATTATCTTGCACCAGCATCAGCTGCAAACGATCCATCATCACTTCACAAACCTCCGCTATATGCGCCAAATACTCAATCGGCGCCCATGTTTGCGCAGAAGGGCGCACATACAACTGCATTTCCGAAGAATTAAAAGCTGTCAGAATGGGGGCTTCCAATGCCTTGAGTCGAGAAATGTTCTCTTCATAGGCATAACCGGGGCGAAACCCGCACTCAGCACAACCATCGCGCAAAACAACGGTCCAGTCTTTAGTATCAGCGGGGATCTGGGAATAACTCATGATTCAATCTTTCGTCACAAAAGGGTAGTCAACATACCCCTTTGGACCAGGGGTATAAAAGGTCTGCGAATCTATCTCGTTAAGCTCAAGATTATTCTGCCATCTATAGGACAAATCTGGGTTAGCAATAATCTCGCGCCCCACAGCCACGGCGTCTGCAATTCCGCTCTCCACAATGTGCGTAGCTTCTTCATAACCGGTAATCTGTCCAAATCCACTGTTAAGAATCGTGAAACCACCAAAAGTCTCCCGGAGATACGCTACGAGTTCACCTTCAATATCATGGTGCAAAATCGAGAGATAAGAAATTTTCAGGTCAGAAATTCCCTGCAATAACGCGGTGTAGGTTTCCCGAACATCGTGTTCATCTTCTTCTAAGCAACCCTGAATATTGTGCATGGGAGAAATACGCAACGCTACTTTGTCTGCTCCAATCTCTTGGGCGACAGCCCGCACCACCTCGATTGCAAAGCGAGCGCGGTTCTGCGGGGTTCCACCATACTCATCGGTTCGGTGATTAGCTGCCGGTGAGAGGAACTGGTGGATCAGGTATCCGTTAGCACCGTGGAGTTCTACGCCGTCCATACCTGCATCGATGGCGCGGCGTGCGCCCGCCACAAAGCCGTCAATGACTCGCTTGATACCGTCAGCATCAAGTTCTTGAGGTACAGGCACTTCTTGACGCCCGTCAGCGCCGTGCAAGGTGACGCCAGGAGCAATGGCGCTGGCTGATTCCCCGCTCTCTTCAAAGTTAATCGAGGGGAGAGTGAGTCTACCGCCATGCATAATCTGCATGACGATGGTGCCACCTTTTTCATGTACCGCATCAGCCACAGCACGCCAGCCCTCTTGCTGCGCCTCAGTGGCGATACCTGGCTGACCCAAGAAAGCGCGGTTCTTATCGGCAAAGAACGTGCCCTCTGTAACCACCATGCCGTTTTCGGCTCGCTGCGCATAGTACTGTGCGTGCATGGGCGTGGGGACGCCGTCGCGTTCCGCTCGCGAGCGAGTTAGCGCCGCCATGGTAATACGATTTTTCAGGTGCAATGAGCCTGCGATTGCAGAATCAAAAAGTGAGGTCATTTTCGCTCCTTCGAGTACGTTGTTGTTACTAAACAACCGTATAACGCACAGGAAGGACAAAATAATCCTGGCTACAGCATTTAATCATCCACCTGATGTGAACGCCCTAGTGAAACTCCTTAACCTTCTTGATACCGAACCAGCTGGCAGCGGTTGAACGCGCATCCTCGGTAAGTTTGCTAAATGGCACGAGTTCAGCGCCGTTATGGACGACGGCGGTTTCAAGGAGGTCACGGATGAGCCAAACATCCCGGGGGTCAGTTCCGCGTTCGGCAACCACGAACGCGTTCATGAAGCGCTCTGAAGGAAGTCCTGATTTCTCCTGAAGCTCGTAGATAGTAAGACCACTCTGTTTGAGGTTCGCTTCAAACTCTCGAGCGGTTTGATCACGCTCGGCACGGGTAAGCGACATGAGAAACTTTCCTTTAAAAATAAATTAAATATATTACTTCTGGGTAATAAAAAACTCTACGGTGAGAGGAGGGCCTCACACAACGCGCAACTGTTGAACAAAAAACTCAGGAATTCTCTGAAATATAGATCTAACTAGGGGTTTCTTTCTACTTAGAGAATTCTATTTATTTTACAGATAAACAGTATCTGAACTCATAGGTTCAAATTCAGCCAGTACCGCTTTGACCATAGCTCCCATTCGAAAACGCTCAGGCACAATTGCTGATACCCCCAGCGCCCGGAGTGGTTCAGCGGTTACAGGGCCTACTACTGCCACTTTGGTGCGACGCTTGAGAACCTCAACGAGCGCGGAAAATTGTTGTAGCTCTTGGGCTCGCTCTAAGAGTGCCGCCACCGCTGGCGCTGCCGTAAAAGTCAGTACGTCAATCTGCCCAGCTACCAAGGATTCAACCAGCTGGTCTACAAGTTCCGGCTGCTCAGGGGCCACCCAACGATTTGGCCGCACCTGCACTACCTGCGCACCCCGAGCCTCCAATCTGCGTATCAAGTGCTGATCGGGGTTACCGTGTTGCTGGATAAGAACCGTTTTACCTTGAACACCCCGGCTTATTGCCAAGTCAACTAACGATTCGGTAGTTTCAACCTCCGCTATTCCCTGGTCGGCATAGCCAAGTGCGCGCACCGCTCCCCTACCCTTAGGGCCACGCACCAAAATCACGGCGTCCGCAAGAATATCACCCACCTGCTCAGCGATATCCTGTTTCTCACTGAACTCCACCCAGCTCTTAAACCCATGACCCGTGGTTACCAGCACCATCTCCGGCGGTTTCTGCAGAACCCGCTCCGTCTCGATACCCAGGGCAGCGTCGTCGTCAGTTTTTACGATTCGCACCGTGGGCGCAAGGACGACGCGCGCGCCGTGCCGCTCAAAGGCGGCGGCTTGTTCGCCGGCACGACGAGAGGCGGTAATACCGATGGTTTTCTGGGCAAGAATCTGAGAGGGCATGGTTTTTAGAACCCACCACCGTCGGAATAGGAATCGTGAGTCATGTTTGCAAAGCGCGAGTAATGGCCCTGAAACGCCACAGCTATCGTTTTGGTGGGACCGTTACGGTGTTTTGCCACAATCACATCGGCCTCCCCGGCACGAGGAGACTCTTTATCATAGACATCGTCTCGGTGCAGAAGGACCACCATGTCGGCATCTTGTTCAATCGATCCAGATTCACGAAGATCCGACACCATCGGCTTCTTATCGGTACGCTGTTCCGAGCCACGGTTCAACTGCGAGAGGGCAATCAGCGGAACTTCAAGCTCCTTAGCCATCAGTTTGAGCGCACGCGAAAATTCGGAAACCTCTTGCTGGCGCGACTCCACCTTTTTACCCGAGCTCATCAGCTGCAGGTAGTCCAACACAATGAGCTGCAGGTTGTTGCGTTGCTTAAGACGGCGTGCTTTCGCACGAATTTCCATCAGCGTCATGTTCGGGGAATCGTCAATGAATAGCGGCGCGTTGTCCATTTTGCCGACGGCGGTGGCGAGCTTAGCCCACTGATCATCGTCTAACTGACCGCGTCGTAAATCGCTCAGGTTCAGTGATGCTTCCGCCGAAAGAATTTTCATCGCGATCTCATTACGACTCATCTCAAGCGAGAAAAAAACGGTGGCTTTGTTGTGCTTGATAGCGGCCGAACGTGCGATGTCCAAGGCGAAAGTGGATTTACCCATAGCCGGCCTTGCTGCCACCACAATCATCTGCCCGGGCTGTAGACCCGCCGTGAGTTCGTCAAACTCAATAAAGCCGGTGGGGACGCCGTGCACACCGTCGGCGCGGGAACCGTTCGCTTCAATCTCACTCACGGTGGAGTCCATCGCGTCTTTGAGCTGAACGTAGTCCTCGCTCTCGCGTCCGTCAGCGACGCCGTAGACCTCAGCTTGTGCCTGGTTCACCAGGCCTTCGACTTCACCATCCTGGGAGTATCCGAGCTGCGCAATTTTGGTTCCTGCCTCCACCAGACGACGCAGCACAGCGCGCTCTGCCACGATTTCGGCATAGAATCCCGCGTTTGCCGCGGTAGGAACAGAGGAGATGAGCGAGTGCAAATAAGTTGCTCCGCCAATGCGGTTGAGCTCGCCGCGCTTATTGAGTTCGTCGGCTACCGTGACGGCGTCGGCGGGTTCACCGTGACCGTACAGGGTAATGATTGCCTCATAGATACTCTCGTGAGCAGGTTTATAGAAATCGGACCCACGCAGAACTTCAACAACGTCTGCAATCGCGTCTTTAGAGAGCATCATGCCGCCAAGAACTGACTGCTCAGCCACGTCGTCGTGGGGGAGCGTGCGAGAGCCGTAATCAGATGGAGCGTCAGACACTTTTTACCTCTGTCCTTGTGGAAACGATGATGCTTCTATTTTTGCATGTCTCACTATGAGCTGCTCACTCCTTGAGTCCCCAGAGCCCATCAGAAGTCACCCAGTATTTACCCACGGTTCCCGACCCGCCCTTAACTTGCATCGATTGCGAATAAGCTATCAAAAAATACTGCATCATCCCCCGCTGATCCGGAGAACTACTCAAAGAATTCACAACAATATCTGGATTTCGTTGAAACTCTTTATTCCAAAGAAATTCGCTGGCTTCTTGCTCATTATGGATTACTAGCCCATCAGTTTCACTGGTAGCCTTTGGATTTACAGACGGTGTTACAGGCGTAACTACCGCAGAGACCGTAGGCTCGTTAGGAACACTTGTAGGCGTGGTGAGAGAAGAAGTTTGAGCTAGCGCTGTCGTTGTCTGGGAGGTAGATGAATCTTTCTCTTCAGTGAGTGTTGATGCGGCAGAAGAAGGTGTCTCGGCGGACAAAGATGCAGTGGCACTAGATTTATGGTTACTTGTTACTGGTGACGTAGCTGTTGGCGATTGAGCACCCGATGATTGGTTATTTTGTGCGCAACCTATAACCAGAAACAGCAAAGTCATAACGAGTGAAATTTTTATAAGGCTACGATTGTTCATCTAACGCTGTTCCATTCTTCTCACTTTTTGCGGAATGCTTTTTATTGATTGAGACACTCTCTCACTTACGTAATGGCCTCCCCCAGTGTCCTCCCCAAGATTTCCACATAGGGCACCGGGTTCGCTAATGATTCTTCCAGCGAGATTCCCAAATCAAGGACGGCGCACACCTGCGCAAACCCTGCTTCTTGAGCTTCGCGCTCGCTAAGTTCATTTGAACCACACACCGCAAACACAGGCTTGTTGCGAGCACGCGCCGCGCTAGCAACACCGGCAGGACCTTTGCCCTGCAGCGTTTGACGGTCAAGTTTACCTTCGCCCGTTATCACCACATCTGCATTCTCTAGTTTTCGATAAAAACCGGTGAGTTCAAAGCAGAGTTCGACGCCGGGGCGCATGGTTGCGCCTAACACAAAGCAAGCGAACCCTAATCCACCAGCGGCACCTGCACCTGGCTGTCCGGAAAATGTTTCACGTGAAACATTCAAATTCAACTCAAGAAGGTTGGAAAAATGCTTAAGATGTGCGTCGAGCATCTTCACCTGTTCAGCGGTAGCACCTTTTTGCGGTCCATAAACCACCGCTGCGCCATTTTGCCCCAACAATGGATTCCTCACGTCGCAGGCTGTCGAAAAATTCACCACACCCAAACGAGAATCAAGCGTTGAGAGATCCACCGTTTCAACGTTTCCCAAGGCGCCACCGCCGTGAGCAACAGGATTACCTTGTGCATCCAATATCTGCGCGCCCAGTGCCTGTAACATGCCCGCACCACCGTCCGTGGTTGCTGATCCACCCAAACCCAGCACAATATTTCGTGCCCCTTGTTTCAAAGCAGCGAGTATCAACTCCCCCACACCAAAACTCGTAGCGTCCCATGTATTCAATTCATTCGCAGGTATCCGGCGCAGACCGCAGGCTTCGGCAACCTCAATTACTGCGGTGGCGGTAGATAAGTCATAAGCGAATCGCGCTCGCACCTTCTCCTTTAACGGTCCGCACACCGTGGTAGTTACTTCTTGATACCCGGCACTCAATGCTACATCCACAGTGCCATCACCCCCATCAGCAATAGGACACGTCATCGGGCTGTACGAATTCCCCAGACTCTCACACAATCCTTTAGCAATAGCGCTAGAGAGTTCAATACCAGTCAATGACCCCTTGAACTTATCTACCGCAATCAGAACATTGAGATTCTTAGTCATTTTCTTGCCACTTTCTCCGGTGAATCAGCAATATAGCCTCGTAAATGAGAGCCACGCGGTTAACGTCCAATAGCCAACATCGCTATTAAACAAAAAATTAGCGGCGAAGCCCCCATACTGGCTTCACCGCTAATTATCTATCACACACATTTTCGACGCGGATTCAGCATTTCGCACGCCGGTTATTCAGTTAACAGAAAGCTTCGGGTCTCTTTTTCAGAGTGTTCCTTGAACCATCTATTACTAGTTAACACCAGAAACCTTTGGTCTTCATTTAAGAAACCTGGGAACTATCTGGATAATCCAAAACAATTAATGAATGATAGTTCAACCCCTGCATTACATCGTCACAGCCGCCCATTCACATTACTTACCGCTAGTGGAAAGTGGGTTTTTGGTAATCTCCCAGGAAATCAATCCCAGCACTAAGAAAACCATCCCTAACATTTTTACTGTTCACTCTAGGCAAGTGCCATCAAAGCAAGCCACAGCATGGGGTTAAACAAAAACGAAACGACGAGCAACAAAATATTCCACAGGGTCATGCGGCGGTACTTAAACAGACCCACCACCGCTAACAGCGCAGAAATAGCTGAGCCAATAATGCCCAACACCATGCACACCAAAAACACGGTCATCGTGGTGGACGGTGAACCAACGCTCACCCACACCCCCAACAACAGCATCACAATAGCAAGCACCTCAACAATCGCACCCACCACAAACATTTGGGTACTAGGGCGCAATCGGGCACGCGCTTGAGCAGGTTTACGAATATCAAGTGAGGGCATGTCTTTAAGTATGCCTAAAAATCCTGAAGATTCACTCAGCACAAGACCAACGCTCATCACAGGCACAAAAAAGCCGCCCTTTCCTTTTGGAAAGAGCGGCTTCTTCAATAACACAAGGTATTGAAGCTCAAATAAGTGAAAAACTTATTCAGCTACAACATCAAGTTCAACGTTTGCAACAACGTCTTCGTGCAAACGCACGGAAACATTGTGGCTACCGGTTGACTTAATTGCATTACCCAAGTGGATAGCGCGCTTGTCTACAGAACCGAGACCAGCAGCTTCAATTGCATCAGCAATTGCGTCTGCCTTAACGGTGCCGAACAAACGGCCTTCAACGCCAGCCTTGTGAGCAACGGTAACGGTTGCATCTGAAAGCTTTGCTGCCTGTGCCTGAGCTTCTTCAAGTGAAGCCTTCGCACGAGCGGTACGAGCTGCGCGAATGGACTCAACCTGGCGTTCGCCACCCTGGGTCCAAGTAACTGCGAAGCCGCGGGGCAATAGGAAGTTACGTGCGTAGCCGTTCTTTACAGTAACGACGTCGCCTGCAACACCCAGACCGGAAACTTCCTGAGTCAGAATAATCTTAGCCATGTTCTTTACTCTCCTTCTCTTTAGCGGCCAGCGCCGGAGTAAGGCAGAAGTGCAACTTCGCGGGCATTCTTGATTGCCTGAGCGATTTTGCGCTGTTCCTGCACGGTAACGCCAGTAACGCGACGAGCGCGGATCTTGCCGCGATCGGAGATGAACTTACGCAAAAGTGCGACGTCCTTGTAATCAATCTCGGTTACGTCTGCAGCCTTGAGCGGGTTCTGCTTTGGTTTGGGCTTAC
Organism: Rothia sp. (in: high G+C Gram-positive bacteria); assembly: GCA_030530925.1. Taxonomy (GTDB): domain Bacteria; phylum Actinomycetota; class Actinomycetes; order Actinomycetales; family Micrococcaceae; genus Rothia. The sequence goes on from JAUMUA010000007.1 coordinate 13,088, forward strand.
GAATTTCAGCCTTAGCCATCGTGGTGCTCCTTCATTGTTGGGAGCCCGCGGAATGTACCGCGGGATGGGTTGAATATTTTGGTACGAAGACGAACGGTTTAGAACGGAGGCTCGTCGTCTGCTCCGCCACCCCAGTCGTAGTTTCCGCCGGACTGAGCGCCCCACGGATCTGCAGCTGGTGCTGATGCCGGTGCCGACTGCTGGTTGGACTGTTGCCCACCATAGTTGCCGCCGTTGTTGTTATAACCGTTGCCGCCAGAGAAATTATCTTGCTGACCGCCGGTGTTGCCACCGTAGCCACCTTGATTGTTTCCTCCAAAGTTATTGCCGCCGTTATTGAAACCGCCGCCTTGCTGACCACCGGGGTTATTACCACCGGAGCGCTGGTTACGGTTCACATTTGCGGATGCAAAACGGAGTGAGGGTCCAATTTCTTCGATCTCTAGCTCCATTGAAGTGCGGCGTTCGCCTTCTTTAGTCTCGTACGAACGGGACTTCAAACGGCCTTGTGCAATAACGCGCATACCCTTACGCAAGGATTCTGCAACGTTTTCTGCGGCTTCACGCCAAATCGATGCACGAAGAAAGAGGGTTTCACCTTCTTTCCATTCACCCGATGCGCGATCGAAATTGCGCGGGGTGGATGCAATCGTAAAGTTAGCTACCGCTGCACCGTTAGGGGTGAAGCGAAGCTCAGGGTCGCCAGTTAGGTTACCGACGACGGTAATGACGGTATCGCCAGCCATTTGATGCCTCCAGTCGTTGACTTCAAGTAGTTAAATTACTTGGATGAGATCTTCTGCTCTTCAGGGCGGATGATCTTAGTGCGCATAACGGATTCGTTCAGGCTAAGAACGCGATCCAATTCTGCGGAGGTTTCCGGAGTGGAAGTGAAGTTAACGACTGCGTAAATGCCTTCGTTCTTCTTCTGAATTTCGTATGCAAGACGGCGACGACCCCAGATGTCCATGTTGTCGATGGTGCCGTTGTCTTTGGTTACGATTTCGAGGAACTTCGAGAGGGTAGGCTCAACAGCCTTGTCCTCTACCTCGGGATTGAGGATAACCATCAGTTCGTATTCACGCATGATTAAACCCCTCCTTTGGGCTAAACGGCTATGGGATTTCCATAGCAGGAGATTCTTTCGAGTTTGCGCACGCGCGGGGATTGGCCGGTTGCGCACAGACTTTGCCAACTGTACAGCAGTTAGGGCTGTGAATACAGGGTTTTTGACAGGTTCCGCGCAATATCACACGAACTACAAGTTTGTAAGTATCGACCAGTACCCACCGCGCATTTAGAAAATGCGGCGGTTAGCCAAGCTGTTCATGAGCCCCACGCGAATAGGCATGGTGAAGAGATCGATAAAGAGCAAAAGCCCCAAGAGAACGAAGAAACCGTAGCCAATAAAAATCGGCGCAGTGAGCCACCCCAGTCCGTGAAGAATAAGGTAGAAAATGCCCATCATCGGTTGGCGCAAATAGAATTTATGTGCACCGAAGACGCCCAAAAAGAACCACAGAAGATAAGAAATCAGCACAGATTTCTGGTGAATGACATAGGTGGGCTGGCTCTGGTACCCAGGTCCACCGAGCCCATAGCTAGGGGCAAAAGGGTTGCGTTGATGGTTATTAATATATTGCGGGGTGTAGTGCTCTGGCTGTTGCGCCATATAGATCCTGCCTTTTTAGATATAACGGGAGTTATTGCTAAATCTGGTTTAAACAGTAAGAAGAATCTTTGCGAATAAACACCCTATTTCGCACTGAGCGTGAGGAGTTCACACAGGGCAGTTTTATTTGGAACCGGTTTTCTTTTCCATCCCCACCGAAATATCTGCCACGTTGCCGCTTGAAACCACGGTGGCATCAATATTGACTTGAACCTCTTCTCGCATCTGCTTGCCATCCATGGTGTACGTCAGCAAAAAAGTGGCGGGCTTGTACTTGCTGGCGTGCCAGCTATTGCCGCTTTGAGCGTCCTGCAATAACCACAGCGCCGGACGATCCACCAGGGTCCACTCGACGTCGTCGATTTTATGCGCCCCCGTGGACGGCGAAGCGGTTGATCCTGCTTTCGCAGCAGATACCTGCTTAGCTATTCCGTTGTGGTTATATTTGGCTGACGAGGGGCAATGCGGTGTTTCTAGCGAATGAGAGAGCAAGCATTCGTCAATCCATTCGGTAATCGCGGTATCGGTTTCGCTCCACATACGCTCCGACGGGCGCACCTTAATTGTTTGATCCGCCAAGGGAGTCTTTACGAGCGGCACCTTTGTTTGAACCGCGCCGCCCACCACGGTGTAGTACGAATCTTCGGGGAGCTCAATCGTGAATTTTCCGGGCAACAACGCCACATTCAACTGAGCAGGATCCGTGTTCTTATCAGTAGAAGACTTTGCAGCTTTAAGCGTCTGTCCATTCACCAGTAGGCGATCAATATTTACATTGCTGGAATACTTCACCATGGTCTGAGGAGCACTTGCTAAGCGCCAGGAATCATTCAGCAACCCGCCACGATGCTCCAATATCAGGTCAATGCCAACCTGTTGTTCTTGCCCATCAACCACTGCTGTTACCTGCGCACGAGCACGCTCACCCCAGGTCTCTATGCGGTCAATATGAAACTCTTGCACTCGACCCTGCGCAGCTCGATACATCGAATTTTTAAGAAACAGATAATCGTTGTGGCCATACGCTGAGCGGTCTATCGTCTGAAGATAATTACCGTATTCCATATTGTGCATATAGTCTTCGACTGCCTCTTCAGCAGTATGTGCCGCCGCAAAATAGTTCGCGATTGCTGACACCACGGCAGCACCCAAAACCACCGAAAGCGCCACAATAATCAGCCGACGCCGCACCGAAATTTTCTCAGCGCGAGTCAGAATGCCCGCCGCGCGTCGGCTCGTTGAAGCAACTCTGCGAGTTGTACTCGAAACAAACTCGCTAGCAATACTGACCGAACGGCGACTCACAGAAGCCAACGAACCGGTGATAGAACCCGGCTCCTTGGGCGGCTGAGGGTCGCGCTCCTGATCGCTCATTATTACCTACAGTTCATGACGAGTGGACAAATTTCCCGGGCACACCATGCCCGACTCATAAGCAAAGACCACTACCTGCACGCGATCTCTGAGATTGAGCTTAGCCAAAATTGAACGAACGTGGGTTTTCACGGTGGTTTCTGAAACAAAAAATTTTTGCGCGATCTCTGCATTGGATAATCCCATAGCGATAGCTTGAACCGTGTCATGCTCCCTGGGAGTCAGCAGATTCACCTGTTCAATATACATTTCGCTGGTGGCATTTTTACTAGTGGAAGGTTTCTTCACGTACTCTTCTACCAATTTTGCCGTGACTCGAGGGGCAACAATAGATTCTCCCGCGTTCACAATCTTTACCGCCCGCACCAGCTCATCTGGTTGCACGTCTTTGAGCATGAACGCACTCGCCCCGGCACGCAACCCTTCAAAGGCATATTCGTCCACATCGAAAGTGGTCAAAATGATCACCTTGGAATCAGTGGTGGCGGTAATTTGGCGGGTTGCCTCAATGCCGTCAAGAACGGGCATGCGCACGTCCATCAGAACCACATCGGGGCTAAGTTTCTGCACAATCTCCACTGCCTCGGCGCCGTCGGACGCCTCACCAACCACCTCGATATCGGCGCCCTCTAGCACTAACCGGAAACCCATTCGCAGCAGTTGCTGATCATCTACCAGCACAACTCGCAGCGGCTGTTCTACTTCGCTCATTTCACACTCCTCCTACCCAAAAATGCACCACTATTTATACTAATCACGAGCTAATTCCGCGGAAGGGTACCACTTCAAATGTGCTCGGTTAGTCCAACCTCCGCGATCGTTAGGGCCGCATTCAAACGTGCCGTTATAAAACGCCACACGTTCCCTTATACCTGCCAAACCTTTGCCAGAACCCAGTTGCGAGAGACCAGCATTTCGATAAGAGGGCGAGTCCAGTGCTGCTGAGCCGTCATTCATTACGGTTACCCAGATATTAGGCAACGCCACCGAAACCATCACCGAAACTTCAGATACCTGGCGGCCATAGCGAAGCGCGTTCGTTAGCGATTCCTGCACAATGCGATAGAGGCTCAACCGCAAATTATTGTCCGCCGGAATATCCTGCCCATCATGGTAAAACGTTACGGGTAGCCCCGTTGAAGCAAAAGAATCTACGAGTTCGGCAAGGTTCTCCATGGCGTCCATCGACGCACCCTCGGCAGGCAACAGCGGCGCGTTCTGCGCATCAGGATCTCGCAACACTCCCAGGGTGCGGCGCATATCGGCAAGCGCCGTGCGCCCCGTATTGGAGAGTTCACTCAGAACCTCGGCGGCACGTTCGGGGTTCTTCTGGCCCACAATCCGGGCGCCGTCGGCAAGGGCAATCATTACCGTGAGCGAGTGGGCGACGACGTCGTGCATCTCGCGCGCAATGCGCGTGCGTTCTTCGGTGGCGGCGAGCGCCTGCGTTTGCTCGAACCGGTCAACCAGTTCTTGATCGAACAGGTTGTTTTTGCGGGTAAATCTGCCCACCAGCACAATCACCAGGTTGAAGACTGCGGTGAACCCGATCATGAATGAAAGAAAGATGATGTAGGGCCAGGGGTCTTGTGAGGCTGGAACGTCTCCGGTGATGTCTTTCATCTCAGATTGGCTACCAAAAACCATGGGAAAGAACATTGCGCACATGATGGAGGTGACCACACTGTAGGCAAGAATCGTGATTTTTAGCGAACGTTCAGCCGCAATGGTGTACAGAAAAATCCAGAAACAATACCCGGTGAGGGAGTTGCTGGTGTACTCCCCGGTGTACAAGAAATAAGCGAAATCTGCCGCTAGAGCGATCAGCAAGAACGTAAACGGAGCTTTTTTACGCACAAAAATGAGTCCGCTGAAAACCAGGTTGCCTACCAGCAAGAGAACGAGCCCAAATACGGTGTAGTCTCGTCCTTCTCGTAACCCCACCTGGTAGTTAAGCGCAATGGTAGTAGCCTGCAAAATCAGGTTTAGGCTCGCCAAAATGGCATTAGACATCAGTGGATGATTTCTAATCCACCGAGCTAGTTTTCCGCGCCGGAGTGCAACCAGGCGCTGCCCCTCAGAAAGAGGAGCAGCGCCTGTTGATGAGGTGATACCCATGGATTACTTGGTGTCAGTGAATACGAAACGCAGGTAACCCAAGATGGCGGGCACAATCGACCACAGCGCTAGCCACCAACCCGCTTCTACCTGAGTCAGATCGCCCTCAGGCTTTGCGTAGCTGTACATGGTTGAACCCAGATTTGCGGGGGTGTAGGGCAAGAAGTCATTGACCCAGTCAAAACCCAGGCCCAAGAGGTTGAGCACGATAGGCATAATCAAGAAGAGAACAACCACCATCATGATGCCACCGGCGTTGTTGCGCAAAAGCGCACCGAAGCCCAGACCCATCCATGCCATGAACATGAAGTAGATTGCCACAGCGAGCCAGTTGAGCCACACACCGCTTTCAAACGGTGCGGCGTCACGGATTTCGCTACGAAGCAGCAACGAACCGATAAAGTACGACGCCGCCGCGAAGATAAAGCCCATCACAAACGAAATCACCGAAAGCACCACGAACTTGGCAAGGTATGCCATGGAACGTTTGGGGACGGCGGTGATAGTGGTCTGAATCGAACGCGTTGCGTATTCAGAGCCAATGAAAACCACGGCAATGGAGCCTACCAACATGTTGGCAAGATCAATGCCTGAGGCGCCTAGCTGATGAGCGTAGTTCGAGATTTGATCCATGGACATCGCTGGTGCACCGGGACCGGCAGCAGCGGCTGCGGCGTCAGCCTGTTCTTTCATGGAGTCAAAGAAGCTGTTGAGCGACAAGCCCAGCATGAGCGCCAAACCGATCATCACAACACCAATAATGAGGGTCATTACCCAGTTGGTGGTGAGAGTGCGGAATTTGAGGAACTCTGAGCGGATAACGCCAAAGAAGCTGAGCTTTTTATCAGCGAATTTACTCAAGGAGTGCGTGCGCTGGGTGCGGGCAGGAGTTGAAGTAGCAGTAGTCATTAGTTCTCTCCCTGCTGGTTGGTGAAATCGTTGTCTACGGCGCGGCTACCGCTACTCTGCCACGGTGCAGAGGATTCGTGCGGTTGTGCAAAGTGAGCACCAGTTGAGTGCTCGGGTTCTGAGGAAATTTGAGCTTCTTGGCTCGCAGTCTGCGCGGACTCTTCGTACATGGTGGCACCCTGTGCCTGAGGCGTAGACGACGGCGCTGCCGCAGGATTTATGTTCCCTAGCTGGGACGAGTTGTATTCCACCTGATCGCGCGTCATATTCATGTAAACGTCTTCGAGGGTGGCGATTTGTGGGGTGATTTCGTGCAACAACACGTGGGAGTCTTGGGCAAGACGCGCGAGTGAGCGAGCGTCGAGTCCCTGCACCATCAGGGCGTCGGTGTCGACAGCGCTGACGCTGATACCGTTGTTGCGAAGTTCCTGATCGAGCGCCTCACGGTCGTCGGTGCGGACCAAAATACGGTCGTTATCGGCCAGAGCGAGGAATTCCTTCATCGAGGAGTTCGCGAGCAAACGACCCTGACCAATTACCACGAGGTCATCGGCAGTTTGTGCCATTTCGCTCATGAGGTGCGATGAAATGAGCACGGTTTTACCCTCTGACGCCAGGTAGCGTGCAAGATTACGCACCCAAATTACGCCTTCGGGGTCAAGTCCGTTCACGGGCTCATCAAGAATCACGTTTTGAGGATCACCAAGCAGAGCTGCGGCGATACCCATGCGCTGGCCCATGCCGAGTGAGAAGCCTTTGACTTTCTTTTTAGCGACGGCGGTTAGGCCAGTCATTTCAATGACTTCATCCACCCGCTTTTTAGGGATGCCGTGAGTCAGTGCCAGCGAGCGCAAGTGGTTCAGCCCCGAACGCCCCGGGTGCATTGCTTTAGCGTCGAGCAATACGCCAACTGAAGAGAGGGGGGATGAGAGTGAAGAGTAGGTTTTTCCGTCCACCAGAGCTTTACCGGAGGTGGGTTTTTCAAGACCCACGATCATGCGCATGGTGGTTGATTTGCCGGCGCCGTTGGGGCCTAGAAAGCCGGTAACTTTGCCGTCCGGCACCGTAAAACTGATGTTGTTTACAGCAGTTTTAGGGCCGTAGCTTTTGCTGAGCGATTGTATTTCGAGCATGTTTCCTCAACTCGATAGGGGTTATGTAGTCGAAACTTGGTGTTGTCTTTACCCTACGCGGTGAGTGGTGGAGTGGGCGAGCGCACTCGGTATGAACTTCTTTTGAATTTGGGTAGTCCCTAAGGAGGAGACCACCCCGTATGCTCTAGCAATCCCCCAGATTAAAACCCCTCTTTTTCCGCCCATTCTTTGAGCCTGCGGGTCGCCTCTTCTTCACCCAATGTGCCTTCGTCAAGGCGCATATTGAGCAAGAATTTATATGCCTTGCCAACTATAGGACCAGGTGAAACCCCTAAAATTTGCATAATCTGTTGACCGTCAAGATCTGGGCGCATCGCGTCGAGTTCTTCTTGCTCAGCCAGTTCTTCAATGCGACGTTCTAAATCGTCGTAGGCGTGAGCAATGCGGTTTGCGCGGCGTTTGTTACGGGTTGTGACGTCGGCGCGCGTCAGGCGGTGCAAGCGTTCGAGTAGGTCGTCGGCGTCGCGCACGTAGCGGCGTACCGCCGAGTCGCTCCATCCGGCGTCGCCGTATCCATAAAATCGCATGTGTAGCTCTACCAGGCGGGCAACTGCCTTGATGGTGTCGTTATCAAAACGTAGATCGCGCATGCGCTTTTTGACGAGCTTGGCGCCCACTACGTCGTGGTGTAGGAAGCTCACCGAGCCATTGGGTTCAAATTTTCGGGTGGCGGGCTTGCCAATATCGTGCATGAGAGCTGCAAAGCGAAGCACAAAGTCGGGGGCTGGGACGACGCCGTCGGGGTCTGTTTCAAGCGCGGCTGCCTGCTCTAGTACCTTGAGCGAATGTTGGTAGACGTCTTTGTGATGGTGGTGTTCGTCCACCTCTAATTTGAGCGCAGGAATCTCTGGCAACACATAATCGGCTAGTCCGGATTCCACCAGTAAATCAATACCGCGCACCGGTGCTTGTGCCTTAATGAGCTTTACCAGTTCATCGCGCACTCGCTCGGCGGAAATAATTTTGATGCGCTCAGCCATATCGGTCATGGCAGAAAATACTTCGGGCGCTACGTCAATGTCTAGACGCGCGGCAAAGCGGGCGGCGCGCATCATGCGCAGCGGGTCGTCAGAGAACGAGTCCTCAGCTTTTCCGGGGGTTCGGATAATTCCCGCCGCTAGGTCTTTTGCACCCCCATAGGGGTCAACGAGTTCTAGCGAGGGCAAGCGCAACGCCATCGAGTTGATGGTGAAGTCGCGGCGAAAGAGATCGTCTTCGAGTTTGGTTCCAAAAGCCACCTGGGGCTTACGCGAATCGGCGTCATAGGCTTCGGCACGATAGGTGGTAATTTCTACCATCTCGTTGCCCTTGCGAAGCCCAATAGTGCCGTACTCTTTGCCAATCTCCCACGTGGTATCTGCCCAATCTTTCACTACCTCAAGAGTCTGATCGGGATGAGCATTCGTGGTGAAATCCAAATCGGTAGCCACCTCATGCAAGAATAAATCGCGCACAGGCCCGCCCACGAGCGCCAGGTCAAAGCCTGCGCGCTCAAAAAGCTCGCCCAACTCAAGGGCCACCGGATGAATTGCAGAAGAGTCAAAAAGATTCGCCATAGTGCCTTAATCGTGCCAGATAATTCAGCACAGCACCCACACCCGCAGCTTTAATCAGACATATACATCTCTATCGGTTAAGGTAGAGACATGACTTTTCCAGTACCTCGGGCTCCCAAGAAGCGGGCATTTACGCCCGTTTCTATGCTGCCTACGGTAGAAGAAGTCTCTGCAGGCGGCGTCATTGTGAACTTTGACGACCCCAAATTGCCTGTAGCTATCATTGCCAGAGTAAATCGCGGCGGGCGTCTTGAATGGTGCCTACCCAAAGGTCACCCTGAAAATGATGAAAATAATATTGAAGCCGCAGCCCGCGAAATTGAAGAAGAAACCGGTATTGTGGGCGATGTTTTGGCTTCTTTAGGCAATATTGATTACTGGTTCACGGTTTCTGGACGCCGCGTTCATAAGACCGTTCACCATTTTCTGCTATCTGCCACTGGAGGCTATCTCACAACCGAGAAAGACCCCGATCACGAGGCTATTGACGTAGCGTGGGTTAACATTGACGATTTGGGGCGCAAGCTTTCGTTCCCCAACGAGCGCCGCATCGCTGAGATTGCGCGCGAGTACATTATTCACCAGCTCTCGTAATTCAGGTGTGCTTTTAGCACGCAGAAAAGAGTACACACGTGGCACGTACCGGTGCAGTTTCTAGCGCCATCATGGCTTCGGGAACCATGGTTTCTCGAATCCTCGGCTTTGTGAAAACCATTCTGATTACTATTGCTATTGGTAGTGGTACCGCGATGGGTACCATTTTTGAAACCGCGAACACTTTGCCGAACCTGATTTATGTTTTGGTTGCCGGTGGTGTTTTTAACGCGGTGCTGGTGCCGCAGATTATTAAGGCCGCTAAGCATGATGACGGCGGTTCAGACTTCGTTTCTCGCTTGATTACGCTAGCAACCGCGGGCATTGCTGCGGTGACTCTGGTGGTAGTTGCGTGTGCCTGGCCAATTATTTCGATTATGGGTGCTGAGTGGACGGACGATCAGCGAGCGCTGGGTCTCATCTTTGCCCTGTGGTGCCTACCCCAGATTTTCTTCTACGGTTTCTACACGATTATCGGTCAGGTTCTTAACGCCCGCGGCGCGTTCGGCTGGTACATGTGGTCCCCGGTTATTAACAATGTGGTTGCTATTGCCGCTTTGGTGTACTTTATTTTTGCTTTTGGCCGCCAGTCCCCCACCGTGCCACCCCTGCACGACGTCTCTAATTGGACGGCGTCGCAAACTTTGGTGCTCGCAGGTTCGGCTACGTTGGGCGTGGCTATTCAGGCGTTGGCGCTTTTGATTCCCCTCCGACGCTTAGGGTTGCGTTTGCGCCCCAAGTTCGGCTGGCGTGGAATCGGCTTGGGTGAGTCGGCAAAGCTTGCTGGCTGGACTCTTGCCACCGGCATTGTCTCGAACTTGGCGTTCTTCTACCTCACTAAAATCGCCTCGAATATCATTGCTCACGATCACCAGATCATTCCCGGTATTCAGGCGCTGAACTACTCGTCCATGCTGTATTCGCTACCGCACGGCGTCATTGGTCTTTCGATTGCTACCTATCTTTTCAACAAGATGTCGCAGGCTTCGCAAGATGAGGACGACGAAAACGTGGTGTTCGCGCTCTCCTCGGGTTTGCGCGTGGCTTCGGTGGCTACCGTCTTTTTGGCAGTGGCTCTGGTAGTTTTTGCGGGTCCTGTGGGCATGCTTTTTGGTAACGGCAATGTCACCTCGGCAGCGCAGATTGGGCAGACGATCTCTATCATTGCCCTCGGCGGGCCTTTCTTGACCATCGCTTTTATGATGGGACGTGTGCTTTACGCGCAAGAAGATGCTCGCACTCCGTTCTTCATTCAGCTCGTCTCAGCAGTGTTCATTGTGGCAGCGGGCTTCATCGCCTCACACTTGAATCCAGAGCACACTGTTTTTGCGCTTGCCGCAACATACGCACTACAGAACATCTTGGCAGTCTTTCTCAGCCACGTCGTGCTCAAACGCCGCTTTGGTAACTACGACGGCTTGCGCATTGTTTCCACCCACTCACGCGTGGCACTTTCTGCTTTCTTTGCCGGACTCTTTGGCGCGTGGGGGCTGTGGCTCATGGGTGGTTACTCGTTCACTGGATTTGCCTGGAGCGGTATTCTCAACGCACTCATTACCATTGTGGTAGGCGGTATTGTGATGTCGATTGCCTACTACTTCTTCCTCATTATTTTCCGCGTGAGCGAGATGGATACGCTACTCAATCCCATTCGTAAAAAGTTCCCATTCATCTAAACCAGCTAGCTACGCGCCACATATTCGCTGGCGAACAGGTAAACTTCACTTAAATATCACTTAGACCGCTTAGAATTTATCGCCTTTGGAGGGCACCTTGCCGCAGCCTCATTCCTCTCAGTCGATTCCCGTCAACACCGTGCTCGGGGAGCGCTACAAAGTCACCGGTACGGTTATTGAAACCGCCGCGGGCGATTCGGTGCTTGAAGGTAAAGATCAGGTTCTCAACCGCAAGGTCTCCATTGTTGTAGCCGCGCAACAGCACAACGATCGCTTGATGAGCAATGCGCGCACCTTGGTCTCTCAAAGCCGCGCTAACATTCAGGTTCTCGATTTGGGTAACACCGCAAATCGTACGTACCTCATTACCTCCCACTCACGTGCGGATATGCTCCTAGATACCCTGCTGGCAGACGCCGGGGATCTCGCCGAGAATTCTGAGACCCAAGAGGCACTCGGGCAAGAAATTTTTGGCGACGAACAGCCCGCTACCGATCAAACTGCTTACGTTTCGCAGGGTCCCGCAAAACCTCAGTCCATTTCTGCAACTCGCGAAGTGAACGAATCTGACTATGTAGCTCCTGCAGCGGCAACACCCGCTGCGGCAAGCGTAGCGGCGGTGTCGACACCGGTTGAAGAACCGTACGAGAACGACTACGCCGAATACGATGACTACGACGATTATGCCGACGACGACTACGAAGAAGACGAACGCCGCGGTAGCGGTGGCATCTGGGCGGTAGCAATTGCCGCTATTTTGTTGCTGGTAGTGGGTGTAGCTATCGCGTTCTCGCTTCTGAATGGCATGGTGCACAACGATCCCGAGGAACAGAAGGCGGCCCCGGCGTCGTCATCCTCTGAGGCTTCTACTTCAGCGGCGCCATCAGCCTCTGCAACCTCTTCATCGGCAGCAGCAAAGCCCGCTCCTAAGTTTGACGGCGTCACCCGCTTGGTGCCCTCAAACCCCACGTTCATGGCTGATCAAGACGGCACCTTGAACCAAATGACCGACGGCAACTCCTCTACCGCGTGGATGAGCTACGGTTTTGCAACCGCTAACTTTGGTGGAGCAACGGATGCGGTGGCGCTTGCTTATCAGCTCGATGAGCAGACCACTGTTTCGAAGCTGACGATTGAACAAAACGGTGGCACCGGCGGCGCATTTACCGTGTTGACTAACGATTCGGCGTCGTTGGACGGCGCCCAAGAAGTTGGCTCAGGCTCGTTCAACGGCTCAACGGTTACGGTTGATTTGGACACCGCCAAGCAGGGCGACGGTGTGAAGTACGTGATTATTCGTTTCACCGAAGCACCCTCGCAGGCACAGCCCATTGCCGGTTACAACTACGGTTTGCGCATCTCAGAAGTTACCGCCTCTAACTAGGTTTCACGTGAAACATTCCGCAGGGAATATTCGCGAAACCTTTTTGGTTCTACTCACCGATAAGAACTTGTTCTCTATGGAAGGGCAATCATGACAACCAACCCGCTCGGTGGTTTGTTCTCAAACGGCGCTGGCGCTCAGCTCGATTTGAGCAAAACCCAAGCTCCTGCAGAAACCACAACAGATGAGACCGTTCATGACGTCATCATCGTAGGCTCTGGCCCTGCTGGTTACACCGCAGCTATCTACACTGCGCGCGCTAACCTCAAACCCATTCTCTTTGCTTCATCGGTCTCCCCCGGCGGCGATTTGATGACCACTACCGAGGTAGAAAACTTCCCCGGCTTTGTGGAGGGCATTCAGGGCCCTGAACTGATGACCACCATTGGTGCTCAGGCAGAACGTTTCGGCGCCGATGTGCGCTATGAGGACGTCGAAAAGCTCGAACTAGAGGGCGACATCAAGAAGGTCATCCTCTCTGATGGCTCCATCCACCAGGCAAAAACCGTGATTATTTCCACCGGTTCTGAGTACCGCAAACTGGGCGTGGACGGCGAACAGCGTCTTTCGGGCCACGGTGTTTCATGGTGCGCAACCTGTGACGGTTTCTTTTTCAAAGAAAAAGCTCTTGCGGTAGTAGGTGGCGGCGACTCTGCGCTGGAAGAAGCCCTCTACCTCACGAACCACGCATCCAAGGTGTATTTGGTACACCGCCGCGATTCTCTGCGTGGTTCTGAAATCATGCAGCAACGTGTTTTCGAGAACGAGAAAATCGAGGTCATTTGGGACTCCGCCGTCAAAACCATCAATGGCGACGACAAAGTCAGCTCAGTTATCCTGCTGAACACCAAGACCGCTGAAGAGAGCGAACTAGCTGTTGAAGGCGTCTTCGTAGCGATTGGCTCAGATCCTCGTACTTCCCTCGTTCAAGACGTTCTTGAACTCACCGACGCCGGCACTATTGCAGTGCAGGGACGCACGTCCAAAACTTCGGTTGCAGGCGTTTTTGCCGCAGGCGACGTCATTGACCCCACCTACCGTCAAGCAATTACCGCAGCCGGTTCCGGCTGTGTGGCAGCGCTTGACGCACAGCACTACTTAGAGACTCTCTAATATTCTGGTCCACCACGAAAGGTAATGTACACATGGCTCAGCAAGTAACCGATGCAACTTTTGCCGACGAGGTTCTATCCTCTGACAAGCCCGTTATTGTTGATTTTTGGGCAGAATGGTGCGGCCCTTGCCGCATGGTTGGTCCCGTGATTGACGAGATCGGCGAGGAATACTCAGAGCAGGTCAAGGTAGTCAAGCTTGACGTTGAGAATAACCCTGAGACCGCTATGAAGTACGGAATCACCTCGATTCCCGCAATTTACGTTTTCAAGGACGGCGAAGTAGACCAACAGACCGTTGGCGCTAAGCCTAAAGCTGTTTTGGTCAAGGAATTTGCAAAATACCTTGAAGTATAAGATATGAATTTTTTAGAGAAAGCTCCACTTTATGTGGGGCTTTCTTTTTATAAGGCCTTCTCTTATTAAAAGAAAAGGATATAAAAATGAGTGAATACTCTTTAGGTGGATTATTTAATCTCGAAGGGTTCGAGTTACCGCGCATTGGTTATGGAATGGGTGGAATTACTCGTAAAGCCGCTCAGGGTGAATCAGAGCAAAAGAATGCTATTGAGCTTTTGCAAGAAACTTATGATTTAGGAATCCGCCATTTTGATACAGCGCAATTCTATGGAAACGGTTTGGCTAATACCCTACTCAACTCTGCTTTTTCTGAGGTGCGTGAGAATGTATTTATTGCCTCTAAGGTAGGGGCACGCGCAGTAGAGGGCATGCCACCCATGGCAGCTGCCCAGAAGCCACATGAGCTCCGCGAGGCTATTGAGAGTAACCTCAAGACTCTCAACACTGACTATTTAGATATGGTCTATATGCGCCGCATGGATTTTCAGCCTAGCCTCATTGCCGAAGGTGATCAGCAAGTTGAACTTGCCGCACAGCTCGATGAGCTTAACAAGCTCCGCGAAGAGGGCAAGATTCGCAGAATCGGTCTCAGCCACGTCACGCTAGAGCAGGTTCAGCAGGCGCTAGATGCGCCTATTAGCTCCATTTCAAACATCTACACCATGTTGCATCGTCAGGACGAGCCGCTGTTGGCTCTAGCGCGGGAAAACGACGTCGCATGGGCACCGTACTTTCCTCTGGGCGGGGCATCCTATGCGGATCTTCCCAGAGTAGCTGAGCATGAAACCGTGCAGCATATTGCGAAGGAACTTGATGCCACTCCCACTCAGGTTGCTATCAAATGGCAGCTGGCGCATTCGCCTAATACGCTCCTCATTACGGGCACTGCTAGTCATGATCATTTGCATGAGAATGTGGCGGCGGCAGATCTTTCGTTCAGTGCTGAGCAGTTCGCAGAACTGGAGAAACTAGGGCTTTAGATCGTTTTGTAAACAGAGAAAAAGGTGGGCATCTCGCTCTGAGATACCCACCTTTTTTGAGGTTAAAACCCCTAGATTTCGTTAGTATATTTGGCTCGCGCCATCGAGTAAATGCCGTACAGAGCAAAACCTATAGCGGTAAGAACCAGCAAGACAACGCCAAAAGGTTGTTCGCCGATGGTTCGCAACGCCGAATCCAAGCCGGAGGCTTTTTGAGGATCGCTAGTGAGCGCACCCCAGATAATCAATGAGCCAAGCACCAAGAACGCTATACCGCGCGCAATGTAACCAGCCGTTCCCGCTACCGTAATTGCAGAGCCAACTTGTCCTGCCCCTGCACCAGCTTCGAGATCCTTGGTGAATTTGCGGGTTGCACCCTTTACAACTCCGTAGATTCCGACGCCAATAACCACCAGCCCTGCGATAACAATCAGGGTTTTTCCGCCGGGCCACTGCAAAACTTGAGCGGTAATCGATGTGGTTTTTTGTCCGTCAGAACTTGAGCCACCTCGAGCAAATGTGAACGTGGTAAACACTAAAGACATAAAGACGACGCCTACAGCGCCGCTCTTCGCCTTATCTTTCGCTTCTGAAGCTACGAAGATTTCAAGTAGCCGCCACAACCCTAAACCTAAGAGCGCTATTGCCATGACCCACAACAGAATTTGACCACCGGGTGTATGAGCTATCTGCGAGAGAGCTCCCGAGTTTGATGCCTCACCCCCACCGGTTCCCAGCGCAATTTTGAGGGCAATCCACCCAATCATGATGTGCAGAAGACCTGAAACTACAAACCCAGCGCGAGCCATATAAATAAGCGCTGGATGCCGCGAAGCTTTATGCGCCTGCTGATGAGCAGACGATTTTAGCTGTTGAGTTTTATTGTGAGACATAAAAATAATTGTCCCGGAAAATTCCGATTTTTAGTGCATTTCGCGATCTTTTTCAATTCGGGAAATAATAAATATCCACGCCATCAAAACACCTACGGCGTACCATAATAAATCACCCGCATCGAAACTACTTCCGAAGAATAATCGAGATATGGGAAATTGTTGCGCCCATTCTCGAGGGTATTTTGTTAATTGAAATAATTCCACAGAGAAACTAATAACTAAAGATAAAATAATAGAAATTAATGTCCAATATTTATTCCGATGAAATATATAACTAATGATGGACGTCAATAATCCCGCCCATGCCACGGCACCCAACCCATTAAGCACACCAGAAGTTGCAAACCCGTCAATTTTTCTCAACATCACCGCGGCGACGCCAAAGCCAAGAAAAAGGATTGCCGATTCGAGAAACGGTTTAATGGTCTTCATAATGCGGCTCCCTATGCCTCATGTTTCACGTGAAACATCGAAAAATAACTTTTTTGGAGTTCAACTGCAAAAATTTGAACGCTCAGATTGGACTCTAAGGGACTTTTAGAGGTTTCCCTTAGTGATGAGCCATTGGAGACCCAAAAAGCCCCTCAGCAGCGCTCAGGCGGGTTCTTGAGCTTCGAAATACGAGGTTTTGACTGATGTTGCTCATTTTTTAAGCCCTTTCAGAGATTTCTGGACTTAAAAGTTATGGCTTCCTCTTTCAGAGATGCACACTCAAAGAGGAAGCCATCATTTCACGTGAACAAGCTATTTGCTCATTTTGGGATCAAGAACAGAGATAATTCGATTCAGATCTTCTACCGAAGCGAACTCAATCACCATCTTTCCCTTGCGGGCACCCAGTTGAATTTTCACATTGGTGTCGAGCTTGTCTGCAAACGCATCAGCAATGTAATCCAACCGTTCATGATGTTTCTGCGGTTGAGTCTCTTTGCGCTCCTTTTTAGTTTGCTCGGTTGAGAGCGCTACGAGCTCCTCCACCGAACGCACTGACAATCCTTCGTTCACTACCTTCTGAGCAATGCGTTCAATTTCTGCCTGGCTCTTTAGACCTAACAAAGCGCGAGCATGGCCCGACGACAGCACGCCGGCAGCAACTCGTCGTTGCACCAGAGCCGGCAATTTTAGAAGTCGCAACGTGTTCGAAATTTGGGGACGCGATCGTCCAATGCGCTGCGCCAGTTGATCTTGCGTCGTATCAAATTCTTCCAAAAGTTGCTGATAAGCCGCAGCCTCTTCGATGGGATTGAGCTGGCTACGGTGCAAGTTTTCAAGAAGCGCATCACGCAATAGATCAACGTCTTGAGTATTGCGCACGATGGCCGGAATCTTAGTAAGACCCGCACGCTGGGTTGCACGCCAACGGCGTTCACCCATCACGAGCTCGTAGCGTTCGGTACCCTTTTCGTGACTAGGACGCACAACGATAGGCTGCAGAACGCCAATCTCTCGAATGGAGTGAACAAGCTCTTCCATATCTTGTTCATCGAATTCGGTACGGGGTTGCTTGCGGTTAGGGTGAATATCCTTAACGTCAATTTCAGCAAATTCAGCCCCTGGAACCGGCATCAGTTTTCCGTCGTCTGCCTCGGTGTCTTCGCCAAAGAAGAAGTCCACCGGACGACGCGCGGCAGTGGTGTTCCGCAAAGCGGTACCCATATCCACGCGGTTCTTCTTTGTGGAACGCGAGGTATTTTTGGATGTTTCACGTGAAACATTCGTGCCGACTGAAGAGTTTGCCGTTGGACTCTGTTGATCGTCAGCCGCAGTTTTATCCTTTTGAGCAGGAGTTTCGAAAGCTTCAGTTTGCTCGGCAACAGTCTTATTGTTACTGACCGTCTCGGTCTTTTTCTCTACTGAGTTCTGCTTTGGGGTCTCCGCAGATGCAGGTTCTTCCAAGGATTTCGGAGAAGGTTTCATGGGCTCATCAAAGAGCGCATCTGTCGCCGCAACTTTCGCCCGAGATGTTTTAGAAGCTGATGTTTTAGGGGCCGCAGTTTTTGTGGTCGAATTTTTTTCTGCGGCAGCCCGTGGAGCCTTCGATTCTTGAGTTGATGGTGAAGTAGCCTCAGCCGTGGTGATATCTTCTTTTGCCGCATTGGGTATCAAAGCACCCAATCCTCTGCCTAGTCCTCGGCGCTTTTCAGCCACTGCATCCTCCAAGATAAGAGCAATAATTTGTTTCTATCCCAGTGTATGTGAGTCTTCACTTATGCGACATCTTCGCCCCATAAATATCAGATGTTTCACGTGAAACATTCTTCCTCTCCCCTTTCGAAGACCACAAAAAAGGACGACGTCGGCGCGCGACGTCGTCCTCAGAGAAGAGCAAGGGACTCGAGTTAGCGAGCCTGTCCCATCTCGATAGCAGCCTCAATGTATGCCCGAGCCCCGGAAGAAGTGGGGTCATAGCTAATCACTGTTTGCTGGTAGCTCGGCGCCTCCGAGATGCGCACAGAACGCGGAATGAGCGACTTGAGCACTTCGTTGGGGAAATGCTCGCGAACTTCGTCGGCAACCTGCGAGGCGAGGTTGGTTCGGCCGTCATACATGGTGAGCAAAATGGTGCTGATATGAAGATCAGAGTTCAGATGTTTCTGAATCATTTGAATGTTCTTCAACAACTGGCTCAGACCTTCGAGCGCATAGTATTCGCACTGGATAGGAATCAGAACTTCTTGCGCAGCCACAAAAGCATTAATGGTTAGCAGTCCCAAGCTGGGCGGGCAATCGATAAAAACGTAGTCCAAGCGAGGCAGACCGTCTTTTTCGCGTTGCGCCGCATAATCTGCCAACGCGCCCTTCAAACGAGTTTCTCGGGCAACCATAGAAACCAGTTCGATTTCCGCGCCTGCAAGATCAATATTTGCTGGTGCACACCAGAGGTTCTCAATATCAGGGCACTCTTTGACGATTTCTGCCATAGGTACGTCATTGATCAGCACATCGTAGGTGCTCTGCACATCGGTGCCGTGTTCGATATTGAGTGCTGTTGAGGCGTTTCCCTGGGGATCGTTATCAATCACCAACACATTCATACCCTTAGTTGCCAAGGCTGCCGCTAGGTTTACCGCCGTACTGGTTTTACCCACTCCACCCTTCTGGTTGGAGATGGTAAACACTCTCGTGTGATCGGGGTGTTCAAGAGTGACTTTTTCTAGCTCTTGAAACTGTTTTTTCTCGCTCATAATCTCTTTCACAAACTCTGATTCGGTGTGCTTACCGCGCTCAAGCTTTTCTCGTGTTTCACGTGAAACATGAGTTCCGCGATCTGGTTTTATAGGGTGAGGGGATCCCTCAGGCTCTGGCGGTAATCCAAAATCAGGGATGTTCAACTGAGGTTCCATAATCTTCTCCAGGCTCATTACCTTCTTTAGATAAAGATTACCGCTCTAGGGGGAACTCAAGAAATTATCGGTTTCAACAACAATATAGGGTTGTTTTTAGATATTTATTAGAAACTAGTCTCAGCAAACTCCTACTCACCGGCTTATTCTGATTCGAACGCACTCCGTAAAACATTGAATGTTTCACGTGAAACATTCCCTCCCTATCCGCAAATAAGCGCCACAAAACTCGTACCTCAACCCCCACCCCGCCTGCGCCCATACCCCTCTACTCTCACCTCACAGATCAACACCACGCCCCGCACGTCGACATCTCAACCCTGCACCCCCCACTCCCCCACCACACGCCAGCACCCCCATAGGCAATCAACGAGGCGATAAAAACCGATCGTTAAATAACGAAGACCCGCCGAATCATCGGCGGGTCTTCATCTATCACACACACATTTGAGAAAGGGATAACTTTCCCGAGCAAGATTCACATCTTTCTCTACACACATTTAGATCGCTTCAGAGAATCTCTCGAACCATCTGATATCTATATAACCCCATCTACCTATGAGCAGTATTCACACTAACTGGATGCTTCCTGAGAGTTTTAAGGATTGACTATTTTCTTAACAGCTCGCGCTGCTTGGCGAGCCGCGTGGCGCGCACCGATCGTCGAAGCAGAAGGTCCATACCCCACCAGTTGGACGCGCGGGTCGGCGGCCGCCGTCGTTGCCCCCTGTACGTCGCCGGGTATTCTCACCAAAGCAACCCCGCCGTGTTCAGAATGCAAGTGTAGGGGCGATAGGTGTTTGGTGGCTGGGCGAAACCCCGTAGCCCAGATAATGGCGTCTGCTGATTCAAAACTTCCATCAGCCCAGCGCACTCCATGTTCTTCAAGAGCATCAAACATAGGTTTGCGCTGTTGATAAATTCCGGTGCTAGCGGCGTACTGTTCTTGGGGTCGTAAAAACAACCCGGTGGAGCTCACTACGCTGGCAGGTGCGGAACCTTGCACCGCTCGTTCCTCCACCCACTCCACCGCTTTGAGTCCATCAAACGCACCTTCGATCCATTGGGGTTCC
The DNA here is from genome assembly GCA_030530925.1 of Rothia sp. (in: high G+C Gram-positive bacteria). Taxonomy (GTDB): domain Bacteria; phylum Actinomycetota; class Actinomycetes; order Actinomycetales; family Micrococcaceae; genus Rothia. Next base: position 33,290 of record JAUMUA010000007.1, read on the forward strand.
CGTCGGGTTACCCAGATCAGTTCGGAAGCGCGGGCAAGTTCGCCAATGAACTGCACTGCGGAGGCTCCCCCGCCCACCACTACAACACGCTTGCCAGCAAGGTGTGCCGGCCCGGGATAGTTCGAGGTATGAAACTGTTCCCCTTGAAAGTTCTCCATGCCTGCAACGTGCGGAATAAAGGGGCGAGTCCAAGTGCCGGTAGCGTTTACCAGCGTGCGAGTGAGAAGGCTACCGAACGGGGTGCTCACCGATAATAATTCGAGGGAATCACTGCCCTCTTCAACTGGTTGATTTTTCACAGAAAGCACCTGCACACCGTGCAGAACAGGCAAGTGATTCTGCGCTTCATACTCACCAAAATATTGAGGAATCACCCGATTTGATTCAGCGTCAGAAACAGCAGGTGCATGAGATTTAGGCAGGTCTGCTACCCCGTGTACATCATTCATGGTGAGTGAGTCCCAGCGGTGTTGCCATGCTCCACCGGGACCAGAATTAGCATCGAGAACCACAAAGTCAATCTTTTGGCGTTGCAATTCAAAAGCGGCAGAGAGCCCAGCTTGGCCAGCACCGATCACAAGGGAATCAAAAATTTTCCCCTCATGTTCACTAAACCAAACAGCTGTTTCTTGGTGTGCCGGTGCACGATTTTCTAGTTCAAAATCTGCCCAGGCATGATTTCCCGTTGGGTGATTCTCTATTGCTAGATTCTGCGTTACTTGACTATGCGTTGCTTGACTCTGCTTTGTTTTATTTTCCCCTGCTGGATTTTGCATTTCGCTCCCCTACCCCGTTG
>JAUMUA010000007.1:34095-50138 GCA_030530925.1 Rothia sp. (in: high G+C Gram-positive bacteria)
ATAACTAAAACCCGCCGCATTTTATGCCCGGCTCATATGCTGCCCGCTTCTACTTTGCTCCCACGCTGCCCCCCCCCTAACGCGCCCCTAGAACCAGCACCTCAGAGGGCACAAAAAAGTGCGGACGTCGCGCCGTCGCCGCGCATCGTCCGCACCTTAGTTCACCGTGGGTTAGAGAACTACCTGCACCACTGTGGTGGGTTCTTCCAGAAGGTTTTCGCCAGCCATCAAAATATCAACTTCGCGAGCACCATACTTGTTGAGCTTTTTGCGAGCCTTGGTAATTTCTTCGGCTGCAGAACGCCCTTTGAGTGCTAGAAGTTCACCGGTACCGCGCAGGATGGGAAGGGTGATATCCAAGAGTCCCACCAGGGCTGAAACCGCGCGAGCGGTCACGTAGTCGGCATCAACCATGCCCACAGCTTGCTCAGCACGCGAGCGCAGAATTTCTACGTTCTCTAGCCCGAGGTCGTCTACTACCTCATCTAACCAAATGACGCGGCGTTCTAGCGGCTCTATAAGCGTCAGAGAGAGGTCAGGGCGAGCAATTGCTAGGCAGAGCCCGGGTAGACCCGCGCCGGAGCCTACGTCGGCTACTGAGGCGCCTTGAGCTATATATTCTTCAACGACGGCGCAGTTCAGCACGTGACGTGCCCAGAGGCGGGGTACTTCGCGCGGTCCAATGAGTCCGCGTTCAATACCGCTGGTTGCCAGGTGCTCAACGTAGCGCTGAGCTAAAGGTAGTCGATCGCCAAAGATTTTCTGAGCAGCTTCGAGCTCAGCGCCTTCGAGAACCGGTAATTCAGTTGCGCTCATGGTTAGTTCTCCGATGCTGAGATCACGATGTGGCGCCCGGAGCCATCACCTTCGGAGTGGCTAAATAGACCGTTTTCTGCCACGAGGTCGTGGACGAGTTTACGTTCGTAAGCGCCAAGCGGTTCAAGGTGAAAATCCTCGCCAGAGTCTTTCACCGAGTTGATGGCGTTTTCTGCCATGGCAACAAGGCGCTTGAGGCGGTTAGCGCGGTGGTCTGCGATATCAAGAATCAAACGAGAGCGATTACCGGTAGCGGCAAGAACTGAAAGACGCAGGAGCTCCTGCAAGGAGTCCAGCACCTCCCCGCGGGGGCCCACGAGGGCTTCTAGCTCTTCGTTTTCTTCTTCGCTAATCACTGAGAGGTAGGTGCGATCGTTGCGGATTTCGATGTCGATGTCGCCGTCAATATCAGCAATATCGAGGAGCTCTTCAAGATAGTCAGCGGCAATATCGCCTTCTTCTTCAAGAGCAGAGAGGTTTTCTTCAACCTCGGGGGTTTCCATCATGTCAGACACGATTGATCTCCTGTAAGGGTAGGTAAAGTCTGGCTACTTTTTCTGCTGACGCTGACGTTTTTTACCCACCGGTTGCTGGCGCTGGCCGCGTGCGGCGCGTTCGCGAGCCTCGGCAAGTTCCTGCTCGTGCTGTTCTTTTGATTTGCCAACAGGAGGGAGTCCCTTAGCGGCACGACGTTCGTTGAGTTCGCGTTCTGCTTGTGAACCAGGGGTGGGGTTGTTTTTGATAACCCACCACTGCTGACCTACTGACCAGAAGTTTGAGATGGTCCAGTAAATCAACACACCAATAGGGAAGTTAATACCGGAGATCAAGAAGATGATGGGAAAAACATAGAGCATAATCTGCTGCTGGCGGTACATGGGTGACTCTTTAGCAGCGTCAGACATGTTCTTAGCACCAAGCTGTTTCTGCGAGTAGAACATGGAGGCAGTCATCAAAATAACCAAGACCACAGCGGTTGCGATGGTCATCGCATGGTTACCATTGCCGGGCTGCATCATGGTAGAGAACAGCGGCACCTGGTTGAAGATGAACGCATCGTGGAATTGCTTGACCATCTCGGGGGTCAGCATCAAGATACCTTCGCCCTTTTGCGACGCCGCAGGGACGCCGTTGAGCACGCGGAACAGACCAAAGAAGATGGGCATCTGCACCAAGATGGGCAAGCAGGATGAAAGGGGGTTAGCGCCGGTCTTGCGGTAAAGTTCCATCTGCTCTTGTGCCATTGCTTGGCGGGAAAGCTGATCGGTTTTACCCTTGTATTTCTTCTGCAATTTTGCCATTTCGGGCTGCAATTCCTGCATGCCGCGCATGGACTTAATCTGCTTGATAAACAGGGGGATGGTCACGGTTCGCATGACCAAGGTGAGGCCAATAATAGCTAAAACCCAGGTTAGACCCGATGCAGGGTCCATGCCAATAGCGGTAAAGAGCGAGTGGAATACCCATAGAACCGCCGAAACGATCCATTTAAAGGGCCAGAGGATGATGTCGATCATCTAATTCTCCTTGGCTCATATGAGCCTGTTGTGTGGGATTTCCGCAAAATTAGCGAGTAACCCGCGGATGATTTAAAAGCATAATTTTGGGCTCTTGGCCGGGTGCGAAGGTTCGCTCCCCGGGCGGGACGTCGTCCAACCCACCGGTTGCCCAAGGGTGACATCTCAACAGACGTCGCACAGTGAGCGAGAGTCCTTTGAGTGCACCGTGAGTGGTAACTGCTTCAAGCCCGTAGGCGGAGCAGCTGGGAAAATACCGGCATACGTTTCCATAGAGTGGGGAAATGATGGCTCGGTAAGCTTTGAGAAAGGCGATGAGGATGTTCTGTGGAAGGGTCCACAGTGCCGCGGCAAGGCTGTCAGGATGCACGAATTCGTGAGGTGCGTTCTCTAGGAGCGTGCCGTGTGGGTGCGCGAAATCGGAGTGCTCGCCCATGGGGTCATGACTCCTCTCGCGGGGTCGTGCGGGCAGCGTCGGGGCTTTCTGCTACTGCCAGTGAGTTTGGTGATTGCTTTGCAAGTTTAGCAAGCACAGAGGTGAGGGCTTCGGTGTAGTCGGCTGAGAGTTCGCTCCATGTTGCGTGAGCTGAGGCCGGTAAAGCACGAACCACAATGTAAAGACCGTGGGGGTTTTCTGCAACGGTGGTGGCAGCAAGTTCTCGCAGGCGTCGTTTGGTTTTGTTACGGACGACGGCGTTGCCCACTGCCTTAGAAACGATAAAGCCCACGGTGGTGGGCTCTGAATTTTTTTCTACCGTATATAGAACTAAGTTCCGACGTCCTGTTCGGACGCCGGAACGTGTAGTTTCTGAGAATTGGACTTTCGTCCGCATCCGGTGCTGTTGTGCCAGCACATGCACTCCTTTCGGATTCGACCGCTAAATCATTGCCATCTTCTGCAATGGGGTCGAGGAAGTGAAGGAGGTTATTTATGCCGAAAGTGCAGCGCGGCGCTTGGTGCGGCGGTTTGAAAGAATCGCACGACCTGCGCGGGTACGCATACGAAGACGGAAGCCGTGCTTCTTGGCACGACGGCGGTTGTTCGGCTGAAAAGTCCGCTTGCTCATGTTGTTACTCCAAAACGTTTGGTATTGGGGCGCAACCCTTCACCAAGGTTTAGAAACAGGTTGACGCTTGATTTCTTAAAGTTTGAGTGCGCCTCCCGGCGTTCTACACACCGGCTTACCACCCTAAAAGGGTATAAAGATCGCACACATACGACTAAAAAACTCTATGAGGTTTAAGGCGTGTGGTCAAGCTAATGCCTACTAGGTCTTTAATCACAGCTTGAGGATAACAATTACGCACAGGTGTGTATGAACTCTTTTGAGAAAGATTTTTAGCAGGTTTTCCACAGTGACGCCCGCGTATTTTCCACATTTTGTGAAATTACAATATTTCTAGAGAATCTCGGGGTTCTTGAAATACTTATCACCACCGCCCCACAAAATATCCCCGGGTAAATCACAAGTTTTCCACCTTGTGTATAACTCTTGTGGATAACTTGGTATGTTGGGTGTTCATGTGGTTTAAAATTTTTCAACCACACCGTTTAAACCTAAGGAGTTCTCGTGGGTGATCAGCTAGATGAACAGATATTGGTCCGTTGGAACCACACGGTGAACCTTCTTCGCCAAAAAGTTGGTCCCCGCTGGGCAGGTTTTGTGAGCTTGGCTCAGCCCCAGGCGCAAATGGGCACGGTATTGTTGCTAGCTGTTCCTAATGAGTACACCCGCGACGTTTTTCAGAACACCATTAATGTTCAGCTCAAAGAAGCCCTCGAAGCGTCGTTTGGTGCAGGTTTCTCTGAAGCTATTGTGATTGATACTAGCCTTGGCGAAAATTCTGGTGCTTCTTCGCAGGCAACCTCAGAACTAGCATCATCAGCAGAGCAGTCTTCACAAGCGCAGCCCACTTCGAGGCCGTTGTCCGAGCCCGTTGCGAACTCCGAAAACAATTCATCTGCGGCACCCACCGAAGAAAATACCTCACCGCGATTCGAGGAATCGTCGCGTCCGTCGGTACATGATTTAGAAGCTGAATTGGGCAAAAGCAGCCCTTCTTTTGCACACGATACTCAGATGCATGCTGAGCAGAGCAAATATTCCCCAGAAAATATTTCTGAAACCGAGGCTCTTTCAACCTCTGGTCCGGTAGAACATACTTGGGAATCCACGGCGCGATTGAACCCTAAATATACGTTCGACACCTTTGTGATTGGGCAGTCCAACCGTTTTGCGCATGCGGCAGCTTTTGCGGTTTCTGAAACTCCCGCGAGCGCCTACAACCCGCTGTTTATCTACGGTGATTCGGGATTGGGCAAAACTCACCTCTTGCACGCCATTGGGCACTATGCCAAGCATCTTTACCCCGATTTGCGGGTACGTTACGTCAATTCTGAAGAGTTCACCAACGATTTTATTAACTCGATTCGTGACGACGAAGGCTCTTCTTTCAAGCAGATTTATCGCAATGTAGACATGCTGCTCATTGACGATATTCAGTTTCTTGCCGAGAAAGAGCGCACCCAGGAAGAGTTTTTCCATACCTTCAACGCGCTCCATAACCACCAAAAGCAGGTGGTTATTACCTCTGATATGCCGCCTAAACTACTCACCGGTTTTGCTGAGCGGATGCGCTCGCGCTTTGAGTGGGGCTTGATTACCGATGTTCAGCCACCGGAGCTAGAAACTCGAATCGCTATTTTGCGTAAGAAAGCTCAGAACGAGTCTTTGGATGTTTCCGATACCGTGATGGAATACATTGCCTCTAATATCACCACGAATATCCGTGAGTTAGAGGGAGCACTCATTCGCGTGACGGCGTTTGCCTCGCTCAATAAGCAAAAAGTTGATCGTCCGTTGGCAGAGCTAGTTCTCAAAGATCTTATTACCGACGCCGGCGCTCAAGAGATTACTGCTACTCAGGTGTTGGCAGCTACGGCGGCATATTTCAATGTGACTATTGAGGATTTGCAGTCAAAATCTCGCAACCGCACGCTCGTTACCGCACGTCAGATCGCCATGTATCTTTTGCGTGAACTCACCGATATGTCGCTGCCTAAGATTGGCCAAGAATTTGGCGGTCGTGATCACACCACGGTGATGCATGCTGATCGTAAGATTCGCGAGCTCATGGCAGAACGTCGTCAGATTTTTAATCAGGTGACGGAGCTGACCAATATCATCAAACAAGAGCAGCGCACCCATAAATAAAGGGGCTGGGTGCTTCGTCATCGGCGATGAGGCACCCAAAACTGCCTGTGGATAACTTGTGCACCCTGAATCTTTAATGGTGGATATTAAGTGAATATTTATACAAACCTTGTGGACTCCCCATTTTGTATAAATATTCATCCACTTAACGCTCACAGCTCTCTGGTGAATTATCCACAGTTGTTCAACAAGCAAAATCCTTGATTTTTCGGGCTCAATCAGCGTTTTCCACCGAATCCACACCCGTTATTAACACTACTAATCCTTAAAGAAAAAGAAACCAAATAACAAAAAATCTTTCCCTCCATCCTGCCCGATTCAGCTTTGCTCTGTAATTACAAAAATTTTCACCTCGGAATGAGCTGCGTTCTTTGAGCTTGTAATTACACAGATTTGTTCTTTGGCACCCATTACTCCGGTAGACTAAGACCTTGAAGTATGCCCATCTAAGGGTTAATTATTTTTTCTTGAGGAGCTCCGGTGAAATTTACGATCGATCGCGATGCACTTACTGACGCAGTTGGTTGGACTGCTAGATCACTTTCACCTCGCCCACCTGTACCTGTTCTCTCAGGTCTTCTTATCAAAGCGGAAAACGGCGAAGTCACTATTGCTAGCTTTGATTACGAAACTTCTGCCAAGCTACACATCGAGGCAAATATCGATGAAGAAGGCACCACCTTGGTCTCAGGTCGTCTTCTCTCTGAAATTTGCCGCTCACTTCCTAAAGCAGATGTCACCGTAGAAACTAACGATTCTAAATTGCATCTTTCCTGCGGTTCTGCAAAGTTCAACTTGGCAACCATGCCCGTGGCAGATTATCCCGAACTTCCTGGCCTGCCCACGGTCTCAGGCACCATTGACGGCTCAACGTTTGCTCGTGCAGTCTCACAGGTTGCTGTGGCTGCATCGAAAGATGACACTTTGCCAATCCTGACCGGTGTTCGCATGGAAATTGAAGGCGACACCATTACCTTGCTCGCAACCGACCGCTACCGTTTGGCGATGCGCGAGATGAGCTGGAACCCCGCTAACGCAGAGATCTCCACGGCAGCGCTCGTCAAAGCAAAAACTATGTCTGAGGTAGCAAAAACCTTGGGTGGCTCCGGCGATCTTGATATCGCACTCTCCGATTCACATGAGCTCGTAGGCTTCGAATCAGCTAACCGCCGCACCACCAGCTTGTTGGTCGACGGCGAGTATCCCAAGATTCGTGCCCTCTTCCCAGAGAACACCCCAATTCACGCCGTCGTACGAACCTCCGATTTGCTCGAGGCAGTTCGCCGCGTATCACTGGTGGCAGAACGTAATACGCCGGTGCGCCTAGCGTTTACTCAGGGTCAGGTAACTCTTGACGCCGGCACTGGCGAAGATGCACAAGCTTCAGAAACTCTTCCCGCTCAGCTTGATGGTGAAGACATTACGGTAGCGTTTAACCCCACGTATCTTTCAGAAGGTTTGAATACCTTTGGCACTGATTTCGTGCGGTTCTCGTTCACTACTCCCCCCAAGCCTGCTGTTATTTCAGGTCAGCAAGAACCTTTGGGTGAGGACCAAAAAGAGTACCGTTACCTTCTGATGCCAGTACGTTTACCCAACCAGTAATGTGTAGCCGATTCTAAGGGGATTACGTGTACATTGATCACATCTCATTGATGGATTACCGCACGTATCCACTCTTGAATTTGCCGCTTCAACCCGGCGTCACCATCTTTTTAGGTGCTAACGGTGTGGGTAAAACCAACATTGTTGAGGCTATTGATTACACAGCGAATTTGGGCTCACACCGGGTGAGCAATGACGCTCCGCTGGTGCGGGTGGGTGCGCCTCGCGCCTTCATCCGCACCCGAGTAGTACGAGCCTCTCAACAAACAGTATGTGAGTTTGAGTTAGCGCCGGGTAAAAGTAACCGGGTGCGCATCAATCGCGCAGCGCCAGTGCGAGCGCGCGAAGCGCTAGGCATTGTCTCTACCGTGCTGTTCTCACCCGAAGATCTGCAACTGATCAAGGGCGATCCCTCGTTTCGGCGTCGTTTTCTAGACGATCTCGCCGTATCTTTGCGCCCTGCAGTGGCAGCGTACCGCGCCGATTACGAGCGTATTTTGCGCCAGCGAAATACCTTGCTCAAATCAATGCGAAGCCGCAAGATCGGTGAGGACGAGCTGAACACCTTGCGGGTGTGGAACGATCAACTGGCGGTAGTTGGCGCCCGGGTTCTACAAGCACGATTGCGCATTTTGGCAGTGGCGTTGCCTCTGATTCAGCGTGCGTACTCGCAACTGACCGACGGCGCCAAAGAAATTACGGTTACCTACGAATCCACTATTTTCCCGGATATTCCTACCGCAGTTTTGCCCAAAGCTGCTTTGATGAACGTTGAGGATCTTCGCCAAGGCATGCTCAAAGGATTTGCCGAGAAGCGAGATGAAGAAATAGAGCGCGGAGTCACGCTGGTGGGTCCGCACCGTGATGAGATTGTGCTCGAGTTGGGTGGGATTCCTGCGCGCGGTTACGCTTCCCACGGTGAGACGTGGTCGCTGGCGCTCGCTTTACGCTTAGGTTCTTGGTACGTTCACCGCGAGGACGACGATTCGGCGGGTTCTTCTCCCATCTTGATCCTTGACGATGTTTTTGCCGAACTCGATTCCGCGCGTCGTCACCGGTTGGGGGCTATTGTGGCGGGGGCTGAGCAAGTATTAGTGACGTGTGCTGTGGCATCAGATATTCCGCCCGAACTGGGCGAGAACCCGGCGATTGTGCATGTCTCCCCGGGTGTTGCAAGCTACGAGTTAGCTGAAAACGCGCGCAGCGAAGCGCGATCGGTAGTGAGCCCCACAAAAGATTCGCAAAGCGGTCGATAAATCATGGTGTCTGATGCTGACCGTTTTGAAGATCAGGTGGATGCCCCCGCTGCATTATTGAACCGGTTACGTCAAGCTGCTTTAGCTCGCGGCGAGGGGCGACTGCAAGGAAATGCTGCGAAGAAAATTTTGCGTGATTTTGGTGCGGTGATGTCTGCGGAGCCTGGGCAGAAAACTCCCCGCCGGTATCGAGATGCTGGGTATGATCCGCGCGTTTTAGGGGGTTATAGCGGGGCTGGTAAGTCTGCGCGTGATCCTAAAGAGCTCTCAAATATCGTAGAGATGATGATTGCGGGGCGAGGCTGGAAAGAACCTGTGGCGGTTTCGTCGGTTCTTACTCGCTGGGATTCGTTGGTGGGCACCAATATCGCGGCACATGTGCAACCGGAAGGGTTTCAGGACGGCGTGGTAAAAGTTCGGTGTGATTCCACTGCGTGGGCGGCGCAGATGAAGCTCATGCGCGGTGAATTGTTGCAGAAATTTTCCCAAGAACTGGGCGACGGCGTCGTGCAAAAAATCGAGGTTTATGGGCCGCATCGTCCTAGCTGGAAGCGGGGAAAGTTTGTGGCACCCTATGGTCGCGGGCCGCGAGATACTTATGGGTAGAAAACGCGTTGTTATAGATTGAGTGAACCGCTAATTTTCGTTCTGGCGAACTCAGCTCACAATGTGAGTGCACCTACCTGTAAGACCTTCGAACCTCTCATATGCCCCAAAAAACCTGTTTAAACGGGTATGTGGGGGTAATAAGTCCGCTCATGGGCGCTATTTAGCGGTCATAAAAAGGTGTTTTCCGGTAGAATTAGGGGTGAATGTAATGCGCTCTCCCCTATTTTTTAGCGCTGGTCAGATGAGTTTCTTTTTGACGTCGTTCAGCTGTTCCCCGTGGGAATTTGCTACGCGTCAATATACTTTATGGGCAGTTAGAGTTTAGGGTGCATGAGCGCTGAATCTTATGCAAGGAGCCTAAACCTGTGGCAACTGAAGAAACACCTCATGAATACGGCGCTGCCGATATCACTGTTCTCGAGGGTCTGGAAGCTGTTCGTAAGCGTCCAGGTATGTATATCGGTTCTACCAACGAGCGCGGTCTACACCACCTCGTCTATGAGGTAGTTGATAACTCGGTAGATGAGGCGTTGGCAGGGTATGCCGACCACATTGAAGTTGAAATTCTTGCCGACGGCGCTGTGCGAGTGAGCGATAACGGCCGCGGTATTCCCGTGGATGAGCACCCCACCGAACATAAGCCCACCGTTGAAGTGGTTATGACCATTTTGCACGCTGGCGGTAAATTCGGTGGCGGCGGCTACGCGGTATCTGGTGGTCTTCACGGCGTGGGTATCTCGGTAGTGAACGCACTTTCTACCAAGGTAGAAACCCAGGTGCGCCGTCAGGGGTACGAATGGAATATTGCCTTTGAAAACGGCGGTCATACGTCGCAGCCACTTACTCAGGGCAATGAAACCGAAGCAACCGGTACCACCCAGACGTTCTGGCCAGACCCCTCAATTTTTGAGACCGTAGATTTCGATTTTGAAACTCTACGTGCGCGTTTTCAGCAGATGGCGTTTTTGAATAAGGGTCTAACTATCTCGCTCACCGATCACCGCGATCAGCTAGAAAGCGATGAAGTAGCCGGCAGCGAGAATGAGACTAAAAAGCGCGAACTCAATCAGGTAGGCGCTACCGATGAGGGCTTTAAAACCGTTACCTATATGTATGAAAACGGTTTGCACGATTACGTTGATTTCTTGAATAGCTCCAAAAAGCTGGATGTTATCAACGAGGAAATCATTTCGTTAGAATCGGAAGATACCGACCGCATGATGAGCCTTGAAGTGGCTATGCAGTGGACTACCGCGTACAAAGAATCGGTACACACTTACGCCAACACCATCAACACCCACGAGGGCGGTACTCACGAAGAGGGCTTCCGGACCGCGCTTACCTCTTTGGTCAACCGCTACGCTCGTGAAAACAAGTTGTTGCGAGATAAAGACGAAAACCTCACCGGTGAGGACGTGCGTGAAGGTCTCACCGCGGTGATCTCCATCAAGCTCTCAGAACCACAGTTCGAAGGTCAGACGAAGACCAAGCTTGGTAACTCTGAGGCTAAAGCATTCGTTCAGCGTATTATGAGCGATCACCTCTCTGACTGGTTTGGGCGCAACCCGCAGGTTGCTAAAGAAATCGTGCGTCGTGCTATTACTGCGGCGTCGGCTCGTTTGGCAGCTCGTAAGGCTCGTGAAACCACTCGCCGTAAGGGGCTCCTTGAGACCGGTTCTATGCCGGGTAAGCTCAAGGATTGCTCGTCTAAAGATCCTTCGGTTTCTGAGATCTACATGGTGGAGGGTGACTCCGCAGGTGGTTCTGCGGTGCAGGGGCGCGATCCTGCAACTCAGGCGATTCTTCCGCTACGAGGCAAGATCTTGAACGTGGAGCGCGCTCGCCTTGACCGTGCACTATCGAATCAGGAAATTCAGTCGATGATTACTGCGTTTGGTTCGGGCATTGGTGACGATTTTAATATCGAAAAAGCGCGCTATCACAAGGTTGTTTTGATGGCAGATGCGGACGTCGACGGTCAGCACATCACTACCTTGCTTTTGACCTTGTTGTTCCGCTTTATGCGACCGCTGATTGAGGCTGGTTACGTGTACTTGGCGCAGCCACCGCTGTACCGCATCAAGTGGTCCAACGCTCCCCACGATTACGTCTTCTCTGATGCTGAGCGTGATGAAGCATTGGCTCGTGGTCAGGCAAACGGCTGGCGTATTCCTAAAGACAACGGCATCCAGCGTTACAAGGGTTTGGGCGAGATGGACTACACCGAGTTGTGGGACACCACCATGAACCCCGAGACTCGCACCCTCTTGCAGGTAACTATGGACGACGCCGCAGCGGCTGACCAGGTTTTCTCTGTTTTGATGGGTGAGGACGTTGAGGCTCGTCGTGACTTCATTCAGCAGAACGCAAAAGACATTCGATTCCTTGATATTTAGGGTCTTTTCCCAATACTGAACGCGTTATATAACGCACAAGGAATATTTTTCAAGGAACACGAAAGAGACGGAAACTTCTTATGAGTGATGAAACTCAGAACGATTCCAACGCCCCGGTAGAGGGCGAAGTAGTAAGCGGCGTCGTCGATGAACCCGTAGGTCTGCACGGTCGTATCAACCGCGTGGATCTGCGTGCCGAGATGGAACGCTCGTACCTCGATTACGCCATGGCGGTTATTATTGGCCGCGCACTTCCCGACGTCCGTGATGGACTCAAGCCCGTACACCGTCGCGTGATTTACGCGATGTACGACGGCGGTTACCGCCCCGAGCGCTCCTTCAATAAGTGTGCTCGCGTGGTGGGTGAAGTCATGGGTCAGTATCACCCTCACGGTGACTCGGCGATTTACGATACGCTCGTTCGCCTGATTCAGCCGTGGACTATGCGCTATCCCCTAGCGCTTGGTCAGGGTAACTTTGGTTCGCCAGGTAACGACGGTGCAGCGGCTCCTCGTTATACCGAGACCAAAATGGCACCTCTTGCGCTGGAGATGGTGCGAGATATCCATGAAGACACCGTAGATTTTCAGGATAACTATGACGGCAAGAACCAAGAACCTACAGTTCTGCCCTCTCGTATTCCTAACCTGTTAGTCAATGGCTCTTCGGGTATTGCTGTGGGTATGGCTACGAATATTCCTCCGCATAACTTACGTGAGGTTGCCGACGGCGTCGAGTGGTTCTTACAGAACCCTGAGGCTACGAATGAGGAGCTTCTGGAGGCTCTTCTGGAACGCATTAAGGGCCCTGACTTCCCCACCGGTGCAACCATTTTGGGTCGTAAAGGAATTGAAGACGCTTACCGCACCGGTCGTGGTTCTATCACTATGCGTGCGGTGGTCAACGTTGAGGAAATTCAGGGTCGAACCTGCCTCGTCGTAACTGAACTTCCCTACCAGGCGAACCCCGATAACCTTGCGATTAAGATTGCTGACCTCGTTAAAGACGGTAAGGTTACCGGCATTGCTGATTTGCGCGATGAAACTTCTGGTCGTACCGGACAGCGCCTGGTTATTGTTCTCAAGCGCGATGCTGTGCCCAAGGTGGTTCTGAACAACCTTTACAAGCACACCCAGTTGCAAGAGAACTTCTCCGCTAACATGCTGGCAATTGTTGACGGCGTGCCGCGCACGCTCTCTATCGACGCGTTCATCCGTCACTGGGTCAACCATCAGCTTGAGGTTATCGTTCGCCGCACCAAGTACCGCTTGCGTCAGGCAGAGGACGAAGCGCATATCTTGCTGGGCCTTCTCAAAGCGCTTGACGCTTTGGATGAGGTTATTGCGTTGATTCGTCGCTCTCCCACTGCTGATGAAGCCCGTTCGGGTCTAATGCAGCTTCTTGATATTGACGAAGCTCAGGCGCAGGCAATTTTGAACATGCAGCTTCGCCGTTTGGCAGCTCTTGAGCGTCAGAAGATTCAAGATCGCCATGATGAACTCATGCGTTTGATTGCGCAGTACAACGAGATTATTGCTTCTGAAGAGCGCCAGCGTCAGATTGTTTCTGAAGAGCTCAAAGACATTGTGAATCGTTTTGGCGACGATCGCCGCTCGAAGATTCTGATGGGTTTTGACGGTGATATGTCCATGGAAGACCTCATTCCTAATGAGGAAATGGTGGTTACCATTACTCGCGGTGGTTATGTGAAGCGCACTCGTTCTGATCAGTACCGCGCGCAGCATCGCGGCGGTAAGGGGATTAAGGGCGCTTCGCTCCGTGGTGACGACGTCGTAGAGCACTTCTTTGTGACTACAACGCACAACTGGATTCTGTTCTTTACGAATCTTGGCCGAGTGTACCGTATTAAGGCGTATGAGCTTCTTGAGACCGGACGAGATGCCAAGGGTCAGCACGTAGCTAACCTGTTGGCGTTCCAGCCCGGAGAGACTATTGCCAAGGTTATGGAGCTCACCACTTATGAAGACGCTCCTTATCTTGTGCTGGCTACCAAGAATGGTTTGGTTAAGAAGTCTCACCTGACTGATTACGACACCAACCGCACTGCCGGCGTCATTGCTATCAACTTGCGTGAAGGCGATGAACTGGTATCTGCTCGTTTGGCATCGGCAGAAGATGACCTCATGTTGATTTCTCGTAAGGGTCAGTCATTGCGTTTTACTGCCACCGATGAAGCTCTGCGCCCCATGGGCCGTGCCACCTCCGGTGTCACCGGTATGAAGTTCCGTGACGACGACGAGCTGCTCAGCATGAACGTTGTGACTGATGAATCTTATGTATTCATCGTGACCGAAGGGGGTTACGCTAAGCGTTCTAAGGTTGAGGAATACCGTCGTCAGGGCCGTGGTGGTCTGGGCATTAAGGTGGCTAAGCTCGCTGAGGACCGCGGTGACTTGGTAGGTGGCCTGATCGTTGAAGACGGTGATGAGGTCATGGTTATTATGCAATCTGGCAAGGTTGTTCGCACTTCAGTTGATGAGGTTTCAGCAAAGGGCCGTGACACCATGGGTGTTATTTTTGCTAAGCCTGCTAAGGGCGATCACATTGTGGGAGTTGCTCGTAACCAAGAACGTAATCTTGAAGAAGAACACACTGACGACGTAAAAGATGTTGACGGAAAATCAGCGGAAACTAACGTAGCGTTGGATAGTGAAGTACCGTTGGATGACGGTCAGAAGGAGCAGGCTGTTGAAGAAGCAGACCTGACCGAATCTAACGCACATGGAGGTAACTAGTGAGCGTAACACCCTCAGGTACCCGTAAGCCGGGTACTGCTAAGAGAGCTGCCCAGGGCGGTCGAAGCACTACTCGTTCAGCCGCGAACCGCAATAAGCCTCTAGTGCGCCCTGCGCCGCGTTCAAAGATTCGTCGCGCTCGCTTGGTGGTTGCCAAGGTTGATACGTGGTCGGTTGCTAAATTGATGTTTTTGCTCTCTGTTGCTGTGGGCATTGTGATTGTGGTGTCGTCAGTGGTCTTGTGGCTTGTTTTGCAGGCAACCGGGGCGTTCGAGGGCATTAACGATTTGTTGACGATGCTTGGTACCACGGGTAATCACATTGATATTTCCGAGGTTCTTTCCTTGGGGCAGATTGCTCTTTACACCACGATTTTGGCTGTCATTAACGTTGTATTGTTCACTCTTTTGGGTGTCATCTGTGCATTGCTTTACAACGTAGCTGCCAAGTTGGTGGGTGGCATTGGCCTAACTTTGACCGATGACTAATCCTCGGTTGTAGGCGCCTGGCGAGGGCGAAATTAAATGTGATACGGAACACTTGTTCTCGATTTGGAAAGTTCTAAGTGGTCGTGTAAAGTTTTATTTCGTCCTCAGGGGCAATGAGGGCGTATAGCTCAGTTGGTTAGAGCGCTACACTGATAATGTAGAGGTCCCAGGTTCAAATCCTGGTACGCCCACTTCCTTCATTTAGGAGAATCATGAAAAAGATTTTCGTAGTAGCATTTGCAACTGCGGCAAGCTTGATTGCGGCTCGTAAAGTCAAGGAAGGTCAAGAAAATAAAACTTCTTGGCAAGAATCCACGGATTCAATATAACTCAATAGAGAGTTCCCACCGAGGGGGCGTGGCGCAATTGGTAGCGCACCTGCTTTGCAAGCAGGGGGTTAGGGGTTCGAGTCCCCTCGCCTCCACGTTTCGGTGATTATAGCAAGAGGGAAACGCCCGGATCCATCCCGAACCCGGAAGCTAAGACTCTTTGCGCCGATGGTACTGCACTGGGGACGGTGTGGGAGAGTAGGTCGTCGCCGAGCTAATTTTAGATGAAGAGGTTCCAATCGAAAGGTTGGGACCTCTTCTTTTTTGCTTTAAATATTGATTATTTTTACCTGTGTTTGCGGCTGGAAGTGTCGGGTAGAAAGGTGAACTTAAGGTAAATAATCGCTTAACCTACGGTTTGAAATAGTGGGTTTTTAGATTTTTACTCAATAAACACACATAAACACAATTTTCTGAAAGATGGGATTTTGGTTTTGGTTTCACATATTTTTATCGGTTCGACGTGCTTTTTCATAGATTAATTGAAACCTGATGAGGTTTTGCACCAGCGGTAAAAATGTGGGTTTAAAAATTGTTTCCCCAAAAGAAACCAAATTCTTACCCCTGAGTAGCCTACAATTCAGGTGTTTTTCATATTTCTTGGAAACCCACATAATCGAAGAGTGACTACTGAACTTATCATTCTCATCATCGTGGTGCTGACTGCACTCGCTTTTGACTTTACGAATGGCTTCCACGACACCGGAAACGCAATGGCGACCTCAATCGCTACCGGTGCTTTGAAGCCCAAAGTGGCTGTAACTCTTTCGGCTGTATTGAACCTTATTGGCGCTTTCCTCTCTGTAGAGGTAGCAAAGACTGTAGGTAAAGGAATTATCGATCTTGGCGCGGTTGCCAACGATAATTCTGGGCTCATGCTCATTGTCTTTACTGGCCTTGTAGGCGGCATCCTCTGGAACGTGCTTACCTGGTTGCTCGGTCTTCCCTCTAGCTCCTCTCACGCGCTCTTTGGCGGTCTGATTGGTGCAACCCTTGCAGGTCTTGGAACCTCGGGTGTGCAGTGGGACGGCGTCGTCTCTAAGGTTGTTATTCCTG
>JAUMUA010000107.1:0-2018 GCA_030530925.1 Rothia sp. (in: high G+C Gram-positive bacteria)
GTCTGCGTTTAATGCTATGACGCGCGGAGTGTATCGAGCGCTGGGGGAGTCCAATCCAGCAGTCGGACAACTCGTTTCATCAGCACCGGCGCACATTGCTCAATGGGAAGCTACCGAACTGATGGTGCAAGCCCCCGACACCCGCGTGGCGGCATGGAGTACAGATCCGCGAGCTCGTATTCCACTCTTGCCAGTATTGGAGGAAGGAAATCTGCCTCGTTTACTGGGGTTGTATCTCAACGGATCTAAAGTTCACGTGTCTGAACGTTAAGTGAGCAAAACTTTCATTTATGATTCCCGTTGGGATCGAAGATATAATATTCCCAAACATTTATCAGCACCGGGCAGCCGGTTACTAGGAGTAATTCATGCGGATATTGACAGTAATTCCCACTTACAACGAAAAAGAGAACCTACCGGTTGTTATCAAGCGCCTGCGTGCGGCGATGCCTGATGGATTTGTTCTGGTGGTTGACGACAATAGCCCAGATGGCACGGGAGATTTAGCTGATCAGCTGGCAGCTCAGGATGATCATATCAACGTTTTACACCGTGCAGTAAAAGACGGTCTAGGGGGAGCGTACCTCGCTGGTTTTGAATGGGGCCTGAAAGCTGGTTACGATGTCCTCGTAGAGATGGATGCTGATTGCTCTCATCAGCCAGAACAGCTTCCTTTGTTGATTTCTGCTATTGAGGACGGCGCCGATTTGGCTATCGGTTCACGTTACATTCGTGGTGGTAAAACTAAGAATTGGCCGGTTCATCGACAGGTTCTTTCACGTGGTGCAAATGTTTATACAAAACTGATTTTGGGTACCAAGATTAATGACATCACTGCAGGTTACCGAGCATTCCGCAAAGAAGCTCTTGAGCGTTTGAATCTTGAGGGTATTGATTCCAAGGGTTATGTTTTTCAGGTAGATTTGGCGTGGCGTGCTGAACAAGCTGACCTAAAGATTACTGAGGTTCCCATTACCTTTATCGAGCGTGAAATTGGCGATTCTAAGATGGATGGAAACATCATTTTTGACTCGATGACCAAGGTAACTCGTTGGGGTCTTGAGTCTCGATTCAAGAAGGCAAAAAAACTTCTTCGTAAATAATAAAATGAGGCGGGAAGAAACCTATCCGGTTTCTTCCCGCCTCATTTAAAGCTTCTTTTTGGGATTTTTAGAGCGAATGACGTTCGCGGTAAAAATCAATTCGTTGTTGCAAGGTTTGTTCTAGTTCTTCGACTGAGCGGCGTTCTAGGAGCATGTCCCAGTGTGTACGAATCGGTTTTTCATTTGATTCTTCTTGTTCGCCATCGCCATTGACCAAAGTAGCTTCTTTACCGGATTTAGCGGTCCAGGTGTGAGGTACTTCAGCTTCTTGTGAGAAAGTAACGAAAACTCGTTCGCCATCTTCGGTGCGGTATTCCACTCGCTGACGAGGAGCTGGCTCCACGCCGGCTTCGGTCTCCATGGATTGCGAACCGAGTCGCATGCCTCGCAAGCTACGATCGCTCATAGTTCCTCCTTGTAGGAATCTGATGTGTTTCTATCTCAACAATGTTGGGAGAGAAAAGATTCCGTGATGTTGTAAAAGTCTAGGTTTAATTATAAAGGTAAGCGGCTGATATCAACGTATATAAAAAGCCGATAATCTACATTATGTAAAGTAAACCTTAAAAACCCTGCCCCACAGCTTCGATTCATTGCCTAAGATAAAAAGACGAACTCTACTGTCTACCCCTGAGGAACCATGAAGATACTCACCCACAATAAATTCTTCTTTCTACTGATTGATCTTGTCTTGATATTTCTCTTTGCTGGAATTGGCCGCCGTTCACATGGCGAAGGTCTGCAAGGAATATTGCTGACTGCCGCGCCTTTTGTTCTGGCTGTCCTCTTGGCATGGATTATTCCTGCCGTACATCGAGTGCCTCAAAGAATCTTCCCTGCTGGAATACTAGTTTGGCTTATAGCTGTTTTTGGCGGTCAGCTTCTACGCGTCCTGATGGGTGGCTCAACAGCCGT
>JAUMUA010000107.1:2028-3143 GCA_030530925.1 Rothia sp. (in: high G+C Gram-positive bacteria)
TTGTGGTAACCACCATAGCTCTCGGAATCTTTCTTCTAGGTTGGAGAGCTATCTTCCTGCCGACACAGCGTAAGCATGGAGAGAAATAAATAGTGTGGTGCGTCCTGCAATTACAGGGCGCACCACACTATCGATAAGGAATTCAGATTAACCTTAAGGTTGAGATTTAATTCAGATTTGTGTGGTTTGGGAGTACGTCTTCCAGGATTCGAGAACTTTAAGTGCCTTGCCCCTATCTAGTGAGTCTTTAGCTCTATTCAAGGCGTCGGAGAATCTTTCCTCGAATGAGTTGTCAATTACGCCGTCTTCAAATGCCACGATCCCCGCTGCCGCATTGAGCAAAACCGCATCTCTAATATGACCAGTTTTACCTTGCATGATTTCCAAGAATATTGCAGCGTTCTGAGAGGCATCTCCCCCACGCAAATCTTCAATAGTGCCCAACGAGAAACCTAGTTCACGAGGGTTAATCATGTGCTGAGTGACTTTGCCTTTGAAGGTCTCCCAAACCTGTGAGCTTCCGGTAATCGTAATCTCGTCAAGTCCGTCGCTCCCCCGAAAAATCAACGCGTGATCTTCTCTGGAAGCAAAGACTTCAGCAATCTTTTGGGCCATATTCTCATCCGCTACACCAATAGCTGAGGAGCGCACCTGTGCGGGGTTCGTCATAGGTCCCAGATAGTTGAAGGCGGTAGGAACGCCAAGTTTCTTGCGAGTGGGAGCCACATGCTTCATCGCGGGGTGAAATACCTGTGCGAATAAGAAGGCGATGCCGGCAACGTCGAGACCTTTTACAACCTGCTCAATAGACATATCTAGGTTGATGCCTAGTTTTTCGAGTACATCTGCAGATCCAGAGGATGACGACGACGCCCGGTTGCCGTGTTTGATGACGGGAACACCGGCTCCAACGATCACCATGGAGGCCATGGTGGAAATGTTGACTGTATTGTGCTGGTCTCCCCCTGTACCCACAATATCTACCGCATTAGTGTTGATCTCAATTTTCTGTGCCTTATCTAGCATGCCTTGGGCGAGGGCAGCTAGCTCCTCAGAAGTTTCACCCTTAACATGAAGTGCAATCAAGAAGGCGCCAATAACCGCTTCGGAGACTT
>JAUMUA010000008.1 GCA_030530925.1 Rothia sp. (in: high G+C Gram-positive bacteria)
TAACACGATTTGGCTGTAACACATTTTGGGTGAGCACGGTTGAATCTCACCACGGCTGAATCAGGCGTTTGAGAGGGGCAACTGGCAAGGGTAACCGGGTATCTGCTAAAGTTGCTTTCGTTCATTGCACATTTTGGTGTGGTGACAGGCCTCCATAGCTCAGGGGTAGAGCATTTCCCTCGTAAAGAAAAGGTCGTCGGTTCAAATCCGACTGGGGGCTCCAGTGGCATCAGCGGTTCGTTATCAAAAAATAACGGGCCGCTGATTTTTTATATCTGTGATTTTTATACCAGCACGTTCATCCCTAACGTAACAAAAGGTACAAAAGTCTTCGGTAGTCTCGCAAAGTGCGCAAAAACGGTTGATTTCACTACATTTTCATCACTTCTTGAAATTCTTTGTTATCAAACCGTGATTTTTGTATGTATTTCGTATATCAAAACGTTATGATTATGGGGCACTCGCAAAAACATCCCCCGCTTTTGCCATACCTGGAGGTTTCTTATGCTTAGGGAGCTTTTTAGCTTCTCCACTCGTCGCAAGAGTGGTCACTTTTCTCGAGGATTTCTTTTCCTCGTTCTATTACTTTTTGTACCTTCTACCGCGATTTGGTTCTTTTACCGCTCGCTCTTTCAGGCTGACGCATCAATCGGTGGAATGATCGCACTTTCCGCCATGACGGCGTGGATTTGGGCGTATTTGATTGGCTACGGCAACGAGCAGCACACTGCCGAAATCGCTGACTAAATAGTCAATGAGCGCAATAGCGCATTCAAAATATGAGGGCGGGAAGAACATAGATGTTCTTCCCGCCCTCATTGTTTTAACAAGCTATAAAGTTATTACCCGCTCATACCTGAGAGTCTTAGCTACGCCACAGACCGTAAGTCTTTGCCAATTCTGAAACTTTACGCGCACGCGCCAAACGAGGCAAGTACGAGCCGTCTTTAGGCACATTGCCACCGCCGGCTTCACGCAGCATCTCCTGTGCCCAGCGGATTTCGTCTTCGCTCGGGGCAAGGGCGAGGTTAATAGTTTCTGCCTGCGCAGGATCCAGAAGAAGTTTGCCGGTCATACCGTGGCTTGTGGTGTACGAGCATTCTTTTTCCAACGCCTCATCATATTTACCCACCGAAGGACCATCAATCGGACCGGGTAGCTCACCCACGCGAGAAGCAAGTACCAGCTGCGAACGAGCATAGGCTAAAGCCACCGGATCAGCAGAAACACCGGTATCACGGCGGTAATCGCCTACACCGAAAGCCAAACGGAACGTACCTGGTGCACGGGCAATATCCACCACATTCACCATACCGAGGGCTGATTCAATGAGCGCAATCACCGGGGTACCTGCAGCCAGCATCATCGCGGTGCGGGTGACGTCGTCGGGGTGCTCAGTGGTTGCTAGCATGACGCCGCGCAAGCCCTTAAGACCGTTGAGCGCCTTAACATCCTTTTTCCAGTGCTCCGTACCAATGGGGTTGATGCGGACCCAAGCGGTGAGCGAATCAGCCAAAAGATTCACAACTTTTTCACGCGAATCGTCTTTGAGATCTTCGGGGCAACCGTCTTCAAGGTCAATCAAAACTGAATCGGCTTCAGATTCCAATGCGGCAGCAAGGACCTTTTCATTGGCAGCCGCTGAAACCAACAACCATGAGCGCGAAACGCGGGCAGGTAGAGCAGCAGCTCGATCATTACGATGAAATTTTGGCACAACAAATCCTTATCAGCAGCAAAGTGTAGTTGAATCTCTCAGTCTACTGGCTGCTTTGGAGTTATAAAATTCCCTAAATCACTTAGCGCAAAAGTTCACCACACCCATCAGACATCTGCAGCACAGAATCTACGTTCTCTAAACTTTGCATATCGTGAGTGACCATCACGGTTGCCAGATTGAACTCGTGAGTAACCTGCGCAAGCAGAGCAACAATTTCTGCCGATCGTTCCTGATCCAGCGCTGAGGTGGGTTCATCTGCCAACAGCAAAGAGGGCGAGCCCATCAAAGCGCGTGCAATGTTCACTCGCTGGCGTTGCCCACCAGAGAGCTGATGCGGACGACGTCGCGCCGCGCCGCTCAAGCCCACGATGTCCAGTAGCTCGGCGGCACGTTGTTTGGCGGTGGCAAGCTCTGCCCCGCGAGCGCCTTTCATATGGGCAATCATGGTGAGTTGCTCTAGCGCGGTGAGCGAAGCGAGAAGGTTGGGTTGCTGAAAGATGATGCCCACGTTGCGTGCGCGAAATGCGGTGCGTTCGGCGTCGTTGAGTGACTCAATGTTTTGGTCAGCAAGAATGACGTTGCCAGAAGTGGGTTGAATGAGTGTTGCCGCCACCGAAAGCAACGAGGATTTACCAGAGCCCGAAGCGCCCACAATGGCGCTCATGGTGCCGCGGCGAGCGGTGAACGACACCCGATCGATTGCTTTGAGCGTGGCGGGGTTGCCGTTTTCATCGACGCCGTCGGGGTATTCCAGGGTGATTTCTTGTAATTTCAAAACTTCTGCGCCGGTGGTGGCGTGATTCTGTTGCGTACGAGGAGCAATCGCGATGCTCATGTTAGTTGCCTCCTAAAGCAATCATGGGATCAATTTTTGAGATACGGGCGGTGGCAATCAGCGATCCAGCAAGTCCAATGAGCCAGATTCCGACGGCGGGGCCGGCAATAGTGAGAACGTCAAGTTTGAATGGCACGGCACCTGATGCGAGCGCGCCGAGCGCCCAGCCGGCTGCAGCACCTATAACAGCGCCTGCCAAGAGGATGATTGCAGCCTGAATCAACGCGTCGCGTAGCACCGCGAGATCGCGGGTGCGTTGGATGGTCCACACCGTCAAAAACGAGATGGTGACGAGCGCCGAAATGCCGTACAGAAAACCTTGCATGGACTGCAACGAGCTGCGTTCTGAGCTATAGGCGGGTAGCCCCTTGAACGATTCCTTGGTGCTCACCGCCTGGGTGTGTGAGCTATTTGCAATATCGTTGAATTGATTGTTACTGAGCGAGGGTGCAGAAACCGCCAGCACGGTGCCCACAATTTTTGCCGAGGAGTTATTGACGTGGCTCAGTTCTTGCCACGATGCGGTGTTCATCCACATCACCGGTTGATGCGAGTAAAAAGTATCTTTCACGATGCCGCTCACCGTGAACTCTTGCCCGCCAATGCTGACACGGTCGCCCGGGTTCACCCCGGCGTCCTCAGCAATGCTCTGGCCCAGCACCACGCTATGATCGCTCAGTGTCTCGTTGCCGGCGGTGGCCGCACCTACTGACGTGTGCAGAATATCCGAATCGGCAGGAACACCAAAGACGGCGGCGCTCACCGAACTATGCGAGGTTTCTAGCTTGGTTTGCGAGATGCCCACGGCAGTTGCAGAATCAACACCTGACGCGTGCGCCCACTGCTGCTGGGCGGCGTCGGTGATTTCTGATGAAGTAAACGAAACCTCCGGGGTAGCAGAACCCACCGCACCAAAAACCACCCGATCGGCACCGAACGATTCAATGCCTGCAGTGTTTTGTTTGCCCAATCCGCCGGTAAGACCGGTAAGCATCACCAGTAGCAGAGTCAGCAACCCCACCACCGAGGCAATCAGCGCAAAGCGCCCCTTAGCAAACACAATATCTCTGATACCCAAGAACATTATTTGTTGCACCTTTCACGAGAAGAACTGATATCAATTCTTCTCGCGCAAGCACAGGCGCACATCGCGGGAATGGTTGAACCTAAAATCAACCGTTTGGTTGATACCGCCGCACCTATTTTGAACCGGCACACGCTAGCGTTAGATATAGCCCTACCCACCGGCAGAAAGCGGCACATGAAACACACCTCAGAAGAGTCCTCGGTTCTTCAAATACTGCGCGTGAGTTTGCATGTGATGTTCGCATTCTTGCTCATTTTGGGGTTTGTGATGGCGCTTCGTGACGGCGCCCCCAGCATTTCGCTCACACTTTGCACCGTGGCATTGGGCGTGATTTATCTGGCGGGAACCGTGGCAGAAAACCGGTTTGCTCACGGGTATTTTGGTGGGACGCCCGGCGCTAATCTGGCACAGCTCAAACCACATTTAGCGGTGCTGTGGCTGTTGCTGGTGGTGGCGCTGTGGGCACTGTTGCTCATTCACCATCTAAGTTTCGCCTGGGTCATGTTCCCGCTGGTGTTTTTGTGCCTGCATTTACTTCCCAGAATTCCTGGGCTTCTTGTGGTGATTGCTCTGGCAGGATTCTCCATTATTTGGCCAGCTACTCGCCCCGGCTACGATCTCAATCCCGGCACCATCATTGGTCCCACCTTAGGCACCATCTTGGCAATCGTCATCTCCTTGGCGTATCGCAAGCTTCACGAAGATTCCCAAACGTACCGCCGCACCACCGAAAGACTGCGGGCGACTCAGGCAGAACTAGCGCAAAAAGAGCACGAAGCGGGCAGGCTCGAAGAGCGCGAGCGCCTTGCCCGCGAAATTCATGACACCCTGGCGCAAGGTCGTCTTTCATCTATTGTGTTGGTGTCCCGCGCAGCAAGCGCACAGGCAACCACGGCACAACCCCAAAATGCGGCCCTCCACGAGCAAATAGACGTGATTCACCGGGTCGCCTCCGACAACCTAGCCGAAGCGCGACGCTTTATTCGCAACCTCTCCTCCCCCGCCCTCACCAGCTCATTAGTTCCCGCCCTGCAGCGTCTCTGCGCCGAAACCCAAGCCCAAGAAGCAGCACGAGGCACCGCCCTAAAGTGTGCCCTCCGCATCGACGGCGACTTTCCCAACCTCGAAACCGCAGCCGCCGAACTAGATCCAGAACTGCAAGAAACCCTCATTCGCATTGCCCAAGGCGCGCTCGCCAACGTGAGCGCCCACGCGCAGGCGCGCCACGCCGTCGTGACTTTAGGGTTGTGGAACCAGAGCACCACTCTCGATATTTTTGACGACGGCCGCGGCTTCGCTCCCCCAACCGTGCCAGCAACTCTCGATCAAGACGACGGCACCGGGTATGGGCTCACCTCGCTCACCGCGCGCGCCCATCAGGTTCACGGCGAACTTGCCATAGAATCAGCACCCGGTGAGGGTACGGTAGTGACGTTCTCTCTCGCTCGTACCGCCAGTTCTCAGCCTCACAACGTCTCTCAAGGAGCCTCATGATTACCATCTTGCTAGTTGATGATCACCCGATTGTGCGGGCGGGACTCAAAGCAGTCTTTACCGCTTTTGACGATATCGCCGTGATTGCCGAGGCATCCGACGGCGCTGCCGCCCTTGAAACGCTCGAACAGCTCAAGAGCGAAAACCGCACCCCCGATGCGGTGATTATGGATCTGCAGATGAAACCCATGAATGGGATTGACGCGACCGCAGCGATTCGATCTGCCGGTGGTCCGCCGGTTTTAGTGCTCACCACTTTTGACACGCAAGCAGATATTGTTGCCGCCATCGAAGCTGGGGCACTCGGTTACCTACTCAAAGACGCCCCCGCTGAGCAAGTACACCAAGCAGTTCTTGCCACCGCCGCAGGCAAACGTACCCTTTCATCTGAAATTACCGAGGTACTTCTGGAACGCATGCGCACCCCCGCACCAGAACTCAGTCCGCGAGAAATTGAGCTACTGACGGCGCTCGCCACCGGTGCCACCAACAAACAATTGGCTAAAACCTTATTTATTTCCGAAGCAACCGTAAAAACCCATCTGGTGCACATTTACACCAAACTGGGGGTAGATAACAGAACAGCCGCGATCTCGCGTGCGAGGGAGATGCGGCTGGTCTAGAAAACATTCTTATCTTCTCAGAGATAATTTTCAAAGGTCAGTGTTGTTGCCCGTGAAGTTCTTCGCGTTGAACATCTGAAGTGTTCGGACCGATTGGAATTTCATGTGCTTCCCGCTCCGCCTTAGAGTTTGCCGAGGCAAAGTAACGTTCTTTAAATGCCAACGCAGGTAGTTCCACAAACTTCCAAATGGCCACACCTAGAGAAACACCTAGCGCAACCATCAATAAGATGGCAATTGGACGAGGTACAAAATGTAAATAGGGTTCAATGATGTGGTATAGAACATCATGCGAGAGATAAATTGAGTAACTCGATAGACCCAGCACTTGCAAAAAACGCCAGCGCAAAAGGCTCATCAGTTTCTCACCTAATGGTTGCCTAATGCTCACCTGACCCCAGAGGACCATCAAAGCCGCTGCAAGTGCCTGAATCGTGTAACGTGCAGTATCCCGAAAAAATTCATCCCGAATCACGAGAGAAACAAGGTAAATACCTACCGCAAACACAATGACCCAGTTCTTACCTAACATTGGAACTTTATGTCGCCTCTGGTCAGACATATTCTGGGTGAAGTGTGTACCACGCACCTTATACCCTTTGACTAAATGGGTATCTCGATACTTAAAGAACCACACAGCAACCAAGGTGCCTATGGCAATGGCTTCGACACGAGTATCTGTACCAAAATAAATGCGGTCTGCGCTAGCGCCGTCTAAACTCAAGAAAATACGAACAAAAATAGAGTAGATAATCGTTAGTGAGGCAATAGAGACAATTACTTTAAGATAGTGGCGGCTTTTGACGGCAAAGAGCCAAATCAGCGCGAATACTAGGTAGAACTGCTCTTCAATTGCGAGCGACCAAGTAACATGCGAACCGGGCAACACTGTGACAGAGGAGTCAAGGTAACGCCAGTTAAAGAAGAAGAAAATTTGCCCCAAAAAATCACCAATATTAACGTTGCCCCCACAGAGCATATAAATCAGCGTAGGAATAATGAGAGCCAAGACCAGTGGTGGAACAATTTTGATTAGACGACGCATATAGAAACCGCCAATATCAAAACCACCGGTTTTGTCCCGCTCACGAAGAAGCAAAAAAGTAATGATAAATCCAGAAATCACGAAAAACATCGTGACACCGGATCCACCTGGCACAAATGAAAGCCCTGCATGTGAAAACACCACAAGCAGAACAGCAAAAGCGCGCATAGCATCAATGTGAGCGTAGCGATTCAATGGAGTCCTTATATTTCTAAACGGTACAAGCAAGTGCGAACAGGGCATTTTGCATAAAATGCACCATAAAAACAAAACATACCATCCCCCAACAGAACCTAATAACCCCCTTAACGGGTACAAACGTAGGCTGAAAACGAGAGGGATTAGTCTGCGATCAAACCTTCAATCAGTTTTCGATGAACATACACCGCCCCTGCGCAAGCCACTATGACCGCAAACCACAGGTGCAATGGCGCGTGAATCAGTTCCACCATAAACAGAGAACCAAACAGTATGGAGTTCTCAGAAACCGCCAACACCGCGGCGGCACCCACCGCCATAAAGACCGGAACCAGAGCATCTTGGCTCAACAATTCCCCGGCAGTCCCACCCACTGCGGCGCCCAAGGCGAGCGCCGGCGTCAGAACGCCGCCCACAGCACCTGAGCGGAGCGTCAAAAGTGTAAAGAGCGGTTTGAGTACGATCAATGCGGCGAACGAACCTAACCCGATGTTGCCGGCAAACCCGTTTTTCAGCACTAGTACCCCGTTGCCCCCGATATCAGGGCTGAGCCACAAAGACATGCCGGTTACCCCCAAAACAACCGCCACGGTTAGCGGTAAGAAGTGCCGGGGAACGCTCGTCTTTTTCACGCGGGTACACAGTATTTTGAAGACTCCACCTACCAGCGGCGCCACCAGAATCACCGCGAGCACCCAGAGCCACTCGCCCACGCTCACTGAGGTTTGCGGAAAAACATAGTACGCGGCGCTCCCTAGCACCAACCGCGACAGCAATACGGCGCCCACGCTGGTAATACTTGCCATGACGGCGGCGCTCACTGTGCGCTGGGTGAGCATGATGCACAGGGTATAGGCGATTCCCGCCAGCGGGGTGTTGTAGACGGCGGCCAACGCGGCACCAGCACCGGTGGCAACTAAAACGGTGCGATCTTCTGAGGTGAGTTTAAACAGCAATCCCAAGCGGTGAACGAGCGCCCCGGCGAATTGCCGTGGTGCCGTTTCTCGCCCAATGGATGCCCCAGCGCCCACAATAAAAATTTGGAGAGCGGCGTCAACGGACGTTCGGAGCACCGGAAATTCTGCTGATTTCTGAGCGATGACGGTGTTGAGTCCGGGCAAAGGACGGGTGCGAATCACCCACCATCCGAAACCCGCTAAAAGACCCGCGGTACACATAGCGGCAGGAAGTACCCACGGGTTGTGCTGGTGGGATAGTTCTGCAAAAAAGTGCTCTACCACGTGCAAAAACAGTGTAGCTAGCACGCCCGCGACGGCGGCAATTACCGTGGTGAACAGAGTGAGTACGCCAAGAACCACACAGCGCTGAGAAGAGGCAGAAGCAAACACCATCTCAGTTTAACCCTGCAACCTGGCACCTGTGTTTAACACCCAAGTTGAGCGCCTTAATCTAGTGTTGCAATTTAGCGTTACGTTTTACTCGGTGCCTCAGCTCGTACTTCTTCCACCCGCGCTTGAGCAAGTTTTTCCTCTGCCTGCTCAAGATGCTCCACAACGGTCTCTAATCGTCGGCTCACTACCACCTGACGATTGCACGCTAACTGGCATTCGCCGTTGCAACGCACCATGGCAAGAGCCTCGGCGCATTGTGCCACCGAATTACCCGCCTTAGAGAGCGCTCGGTGCAAATCAGAGTAGGTACCCTGCGGCGAAGCAGGAATATCTGTACTTTGACTAGGCGCTAAACTTTGGGCTTCTTGGGCAATAGCTCGAACGCGCGGGAGCAAATCGGCAAGAGCATTCGCTTCTGGAATGAGCTGTTCAAACGTGGCGTCCTGCGGCATTCTTTCAAGAATTTGGTGAAAACGGTCGATACCGCGATTAAAGCGATCGTGCGCACGGCGCCAGATGCCGCGCCCCAGCTCGGCGTCGTCTCTGCGACTTTGCAGTAAATCTCTGATTCCCACGCGGCCTCCTCCCGTTATAAACCAGCTTCTATCATAACTTAGGGGAACCTAAATTAACGATGCGCTAGTTCACCTTAGCAACATCTTGCCCCGGGATTCCGCTCTTGCCGATCGCTTACGTCCCGCCAGAATTCGCGCTCGCTCATGGGCGCTTCGGTACACCCTGATTGGCGGTGATATGCCAGGTATTTTTGATATTTATCAGCACCCAGCACACCGTTGGCAAACCAGCTCACGGTTGAGAATAGTTCTCTGAGTTTCTTCACTGAAATTTCCTCACAACCTGTTCCAGCTAGTGAGCCGCATGCCCTGCCGAACCAGTAATTTCTTCTGGATGGTTACGGTAAAACTCTGCCCATTCTTTTTCTAGTTCTTTTTCGGCAGGAGTAGCGGTGAGTCCTGCAGGGGCAAAGATTTTCGACTCAACATAGGGGTTCTCGTGCGACACTTTTTGGTGCCCACGCCACGCGCGGAAAACCTCTAGCAATGCCATGACAACCACCACGATGGTGAGTAGCACAAACACAATGGAAAGCGTGCCCTGCACCGCGGTATTGCGCACGACGGCGTCCATAGCTGCGGGGGTTTTGGCAGCACCAAAATGGTCGGCGCCAGATTCAATAGCAGCCTTGAACGCTTGATGGTTCGCCCAATAACCCACCTTGGGGTTGGTGTTAAAGATTTTTTGCCACGAGCCCACCACGGTTACCAGCAGGTCAAAGACCAGCGGAACGGCAATAATCCAGAGGTACTTAAACTTGCCCTTGTTCGCCGCAATGGCAAGACAAACTGCCAGCGCTACCGCTGCTAGTAGCTGGTTAGCAATACCAAAGAGTGGGTAGAACGTGTTGATGCCGCCCAGCGGGTCGGTGACTCCCAGAATCAGAATTCCACCCCAACCGGCAACCATGACGGCGGTGGTCAGCCAAGCGCCTACTCGCCAGTTGTGATCGGCAAACTTGGGGAAGAAGTTAGCTAGGGTATCGGAGAGCATGAAGCGGGCAACGCGAGTACCGGCGTCCACTGCGGTAAGAATAAAGAGAGCCTCGAACATGATGGCAAAGTGATACCAGAAGCTCATGAGGTCAAGACCGGGGAGCATCTGATGCAAAATTCCTGCCATACCCACAGCCAGAGTAGGAGCACCGCCGGTGCGGGAAACAATAGAGTGTTCGCCCACGTGAGCGGCAGTGTTGCTCAACATTTCGGGGGTAAGATTTACCCCCGAGAGTCCTAGTGAGTTTACATAGGAAACAGCACCTTCGATGGTTCCTGCGGTGGCACCTGCCCCAGAGTTCATTGCAAAGTAAATGCCGCGATCAACCGTTACCGCAGCAACGAGTGCCATAATCGCCACGAAGGATTCCATGAGCATTCCGCCGTAGCCAATAAATAGTACCTGGCGTTCTTTTTCAATCATTTTGGGAGTAGTGCCAGAGGCAATCAGAGCATGAAAACCGGATAGAGCACCACAGGCGATAGTGACAAAGAGGAAGGGGAAGAGCGAGCCCGTCCACACGGGACCATCGGCACGTGATGCGAATTCAGAGAATGCAGGAACCGAGATTTCGGGGCGAACCACAATAATGCCAACAGCTAGCAAGATGATGGTGCCAACCTTCATAAAGGTTGAGAGGTAATCGCGCGGTGCCAAGAGCAACCAAACCGGCAGAATCGCTGCCACAAAACCGTAGATAATAACTGCCCACGCAATAGTGAGGCGATCCAGCGTAAAGAGCTCAACACCCCATGAGGTATTAGCAACCCAGCCGCCACCAATAATCGCAGCCATGAGTAGAACAAACCCGATGATGGAAATTTCGCCCACTTTTCCTGGACGAAGATAGCGTAGGTAGATGCCCATAAAGAGCGCAATGGGAATGGTCATACCCACCGAGAACACACCCCAGGGTGATTCACCCAACGCGTTTACAACCACCAACGCAAGGATTGCGGTAATGATAATCATAATGCTCAACGTGGCAAGAATAGCCGCGTAACCGCCTAGGGTGCCCAGTTCTTCTTTTGCCATTTGCCCCAGTGAGCGACCGCCGCGGCGCATCGAGAAGAACAGCACCAAGTAGTCCTGCACCGCGCCTGCAAAAATAACACCCACGATAATCCAGATGGTTCCGGGCAAGAAACCCATCTGCGCCGCAAGAACCGGTCCCACCAGCGGACCTGCACCGGCAATAGCCGCGAAGTGGTGCCCATAGAGCACACGACGGTCGGTTGCGGCGTAGTCTTTGCCATCGGCATCATATTCTGCAGGAGTTGCCCGACGGTCGTCGGGGTTAACCAGCTTAGCTTCGATAAAACGGGCGTAAAAACGGTACGCAATCAGGTACGAGCACACGGCGGCGAACACAAACCAAATACCGTTGACGGTTTCCCCACGCACGAGCGCCAACATGAACCAGCTGATGGCACCGAGTAGCGAAATACCTACCCACAGGGCAATCTTTTTCGGCGTCCAGCGGCGATTTTCTCGCTCAATAATTTCGGGGTCAATGTAAGCCGCCGGTCGCTCTTTCTCAAGAGCATCAGCAGGTGCCGGGGAATTTGCGCGCATGGAAAGTCCTTTGAAGGAAAAGAAATGGGTGTAATGAACACCATATAACTCTATGGCTTAGCACACAATTTATTTCCCCAGCCCCTGCCGCTTTTAGCGCATGGAAAGAACCACCTTGCCGCGGTGCTCCCCCGAATCAAAATATTCATGAGCTTCTTGCACCTGGGCAAAATCAAACACCCGATCAAGATGCGGTTGAATCAAACCGCGTTCTACGAGCGGCCATACCACTTTGCCTACTCCGCGCACGATTGCAGCTTTTTGGTTAGCCGGACGCCCGCGCAACGTCGTTCCGTGCACATTGAGTCTGCGGTTCATCATCAACGCCAAATCGGCTTGCGCTTGAGTGCCTCCCTGTAAAGCGATGAAGCACAGATGTCCATCGACTGCGAGTGAACGCAGGTTATCTTCAAAGTATTTGCCGCCCACTACGTCGAGAATATAGTCCACCCCACCCGGTGCTTCAGCAGAAAGCACTTCTCTAAAATTCTGATGCCGATAGTTGATTGCTTCTGCCCCAATGCTTTGCAGGTATGCACATTTTTCTGGGGCGCCAGCGGTGGTAAACACTTTGACGCCAAGATTTTTTAGCAAAGCAATTGCGTGCAACCCAATGCCGCCGGTGCCACCGTGAACGAGGGCGGTTTTGCCCTGATTTTCTGAAAGTTCGGTAGATAAACCTGCCGCGCCAATCAGGTTTGAGTAGACGGTTGCCGCGACTTCCATGAGCCCTGCCGCCTCAGCGTGGCTAAGGTTTTTGGGTTTTGGCAACGTATGGGAAACATCCACTGCCACGTATTCGGCGTAGCCACCGCTACCCAGCAGTGCAACGCGCTCTTGCCCCATCAGTGCAGGGTCGACGCCGTCGCCCACCTGCTCTACCGTGCCACTCACCTCAAGACCATAAATATTGGATTCGCCGGCGGGAACAGGGTATTTACCGTGGCGTTGTAGGACGTCGGCGCGATTGAGCCCTGCCGCGTGCACCCCCAAGAGGATTTGCCCAGCGCCTGGTTGCGGTGCATCCACTTCGCTCAAGCGAAGCACTTCGGGCCCACCGTGGTGATCTTCTAATACTGCTTTCAACGCTCACTCCTTAGATCTAAAACTTCTCTTTCCACCGTAGACCGCCGCTACGCCCAGCGCCACATGTTGCCCTATGCCTTTCTCGAGAGTCATAAAATCTATGGCTTTAACCACTTTGTGAAGAATCGATTTTGCAAACCCTGACCCCATCGGTTACAGTTTTTAGCTGAGGATGGTTGTCCGAGCGGCCGAAGGAGCTGGTCTTGAAAACCAGTAGGCGGCAACCCCGTCTCAAGGGTTCAAATCCCTTACCATCCGCCACAAAAACCCCGAGTTCTTCTGAACTCGGGGTTTTGTCTTATCTACCCAGTAATACTATGTTCAAAGACGCCCCATGGGCGCTGCGGGAAAATATTTAGTTTGAGACCGCGGAACCAGCGCCAATGAGCGTCACCAACATAACAATAATGATTAAGATTCCAACAACACCCATAACGGTGTCAATCCAGCCAAGAACTTTACCCACAGTAGCTGCTGCGCCAAGACGCTCCGCCTTATTAGCTTGAATGATAGCAATAGGGCCCAGAACAAAAGGCAAAACAAAGAGACCGAGAATACCCCAGATGAGCGAAGCTTGAGAAGCTTTTTCAGCCTCAACCTGCTGAGCGCTCTTTTGGTAAACCATTGCTGCCTGCATGGTGTTGTATTGACCAGTTCCCTGGTTGTGGTACTGACCAGTGCCCTGGTTGTGGTACTGACCAGTGCCCTGATCCTGAAACTGATTATTTCCCTGGTTTTCGTACGAGTTAGGCTGTGAAGCAGCTACGGAGGAAGGCTCTTGCGACATGGGGGACCTTTCATAAAGAATTTTCTCATGCATTTAACAGTGAATGCACAACCCACAATGTACAGCACAGTCGCTCGGAATATCGGTTTTATACATACTGTTACGAACGTTAAAATTTGGTTGCTGAGCCCCTTCACAGTTTTGACCTCCCCCGCAGAAACCGATACTATGGTGAATACTGTGTTGCGAGTAGCGCTATGTTGACGAGTTACAGCAATGCGGTGTTGGAGACGTGCCAGAGCGGCCGAATGGACTTCACTGCTAATGAAGGGTCGGGATTAAACTCGACCGGGGGTTCAAATCCCCCCGTCTCCGCCACAAAGAAAACCCCCGATGGCTCTCCGCAATGAGAACCATCGGGGTTTTGCTTTGCCCTCAACACCGGGGCTCTTTGGTTATAGGGGTTTGAGTTAGAAACTCTTAAAATCAATCAGCCGGGCCTCACCGTCGGCAAGCTCATCCCACTGCCCCACGATCTCAAAAACAGCTACCGACGACGGCGGAAAACCGTAGGAGATATCCATCGACGCTTCGTAGTCTGAATCTGCGCGCATAAGTTGTGTGGCGGCGTCCTGCACTCCCGGTAAATGCGCCACGAGCATCAGTGAATTTACGGTAGCAGGGGCATTATTAATGGCACTCACTAGCGCGGACGCGGGGGCGTTGTAAAGGCGCTCATCTAACGAGGCAGTGGGCGCCTTCTCCCCCAGCGCGTCCTCAATCCAGGTGGTGGTTTGGCGGGTACGCAAAGCTGCCGAAGACATAATCATCTCGGGAATGTAACCGCTCTCTAACAACCACTGACCAGCGTCAGATGCTTGAAGATGCCCATTATGAGTGAGGGGACGATTGAAATCATCCACGCCCCAGTCTGCTTCTGCATGGCGCATGATAATCAGAGTCTTAGAATCATGACGCTTTATAAATTCAGTCATACCGAGAGTCTATTGATCCAAGAGAAATGTCTGCAACATATAGATAATTTCATCGGGTTTATCGGCATGCACCCAGTGCCCTGCACCCTTGAGTGTTATTTTGCGTACGCGCGGGAACATGGCGCGCATCGGTTCAGTATCAGCAGGGGTAATGTAATGCGATTTTTCCCCTGCAACCCACAAAACCGGCTGATCAAAAGTTTCCATGGGTGTTTCCCAACCCATGATGTGATCGAGGTTGTTATAGAGCATGGTGAGGTTCGGTTCCCACGCAAAATGCTCCCCGTCCGTGGTGAGATTTTGCAATAAGAACCCGCGGGTACCGTCTTCGGCAACAGCAGGAGCCAACGCTTTATTCGCTTGCCCGCGTGTTGAAAACTCATCCAAGGGCAACGCGAGCAGGCTACCGAGCAGGTGGTCAAAATTACCGCGAGAAGCCGAGGGCGCAATATCCAAAACAACCAGGCGTCGCACCAACTCTTGGTGTCGCAGCGCTAGACGCATAGCTACTTTTCCGCCCATCGAGTGCCCCACCACGTCGACAGGGCCCGACGCCGCAAAATCGGCGCGCAAATTTTCTGCAACAATATCTGCCATCTCGTCGTAATCAAACGACACCGTCCACGGTGAAGCACCGTGATTGGGCAGATCCACCAAGAGCGAGGTGAATTGCACACTTAGCCGTTTTGCGATAGTGGTGAAGTTCTTTCCTCGCCCCATGAGCCCGTGCAGAAATACTACGCGATGGGTTCCTGCGCCAATCTGTTCGGTGGAGAGTTTCATATGCTCTGACATGGGATCCTTTGAGGTAGAGGGTTCTCTATACATACTAAAAGACCCCACCCGTTACCTCAGCTTTGAAGCAACCAGCAGGGTCTTTTTCAAAAGATTAGATGGAGTATTCGGGAGCTGCCCAAATAACTACTTCGGGATGCTCATAGAAGCGGTAGCCTTGACCGCGCACGGTGCGAACGGTGTTAGCGAGGCGACCAAGCTTTGAACGCAGACGGCGAATATGAACGTCGATAGTGCGTTCATTAGGAGTTTCTTCGGCACCGCGCCACAGGCTATCGAGAAGCTCTTCGCGCCTTACGGTGCGAGCGGCGTTTTCAATGAGGTAGTTGAGTAGCTCAAATTCTTTGTAGGTGAGGTTGAGAATCTCACCGTCAAGAAATACTTCGCGGCGCGAAAGATCAATCAGCACACCCACGTTGTTCTGAAAATCGGTGCTGCTGATTTCGGTTTGAGTCGAAGCAGCGTATGTCTCAGGCTGATAGTGCACCGCGGTGGGATCACCTAGCGCATTACGCACGACCTCAAGATCGCTACCTTCAGCATCAGCGGGGGCAAGTGCTACTGCCGCGTATGAATCAGATTCTGGTGCGAGGTTGTGCGCGTAGGCACGCAAATCTTGCACGATTCGAACCAGCGAGGTGCCGTTGGCCGCAGCTGCTTCTTCTGAGAGCCCCACATAAATCACAAATCCGCGAGCTTCGCTCTCTGGCTGAGCCGACGCGCGGGCGGCAGGAGTTTCTGTTGGTGCAGCAGACATGGGCCGTAAGTTAGCAGGATGAGCAGGGGCTGGGGCAACAGGATGAGGCTGTTGCGGCTGAGCAAATGCTCGCTGAGCCGCACTGCGACTACGCTGCGAGATGTGGACGTATCCAGGAGCACCGGACATGTTTTGTTACCTGCTTCCATGAGGCGGGATAAACCAACAGAAGCTTCTGATACGAAAACCACATTCAATACAACATCACTTATATTGATTTATCTCTTTACTGCCTTTAATCGTTGTCTGAATCGGCACATAAATCAAGTAACATTTAGTATTTTTTTAGATTATTTGAACTAGTCAACTCAATTAACCTGCCTAGACAGACCTAAATCGAGTCTCCTAAACCGTGAATAGATATGCACGAAAGCCCTGGATATGCACTAAATTAGCGTATTTTAGGCAATAATACTTTTGTTTATAAATTCATTTACAAATTGATAGAAAATGAAGACGTTTGTCAAGAACTAGAGAAGATTCTTGACAACGCACCGGTTTTATAACTTCTCTAAAAGACCGTTTTATATCCGTCGTCCAAGGTCAGCGCCTTAAATGCCAAAAGGAGCAGAAACAAAAGTTTCTGCCCCTTTTTAAGTTGAGTTCTACTCAGCCAAGCCGTACAGGCGATCACCAGCGTCACCCAAACCTGGAACGATATAAGACTTTTCGTTGAGCTTCTCATCCCGCGCAGCCAAGAAAAGATCCACATTATCCATATCTAATACACCCTGCTGCAATGCCTCAATGCCTTCAGGAGCACCAATAATGCACAGGCACGTAATATGCTCTGCGCCGCGCTTACGCAAAAACTTGATGGTCTCAATGAGAGTGCCGCCGGTGGCTAGCATCGGATCAAGCACGTACACCTGGCGTCCGGTGAGGTCTTCGGGCAACCGCTCAGCGTACGTTACGATATCCAACGTCTCTTCATTACGAGCCATGCCCAAGAAACCAACCTCAGCGGTAGGAATCAGGCGAGTCATACCTTCCAGCATGCCCAAACCCGCACGCAAAATAGGCACCACCAACGGGCGAGGCTTAGTCAAAACCTTACCCACAGTAGTTGCCACAGGGGTTTGAATCTCACGCTCTTCGGTGCGGATTCCGCGAGTTGCCTCGTAAGCAAGTAATGCCACCAGCTCTTCAACGAGCTGGCGGAAGATAGGCGAAGGAGTGTTCTTATCGCGCAGAACAGAGATTTTATGGTCTACCAACGGATGGTCAAGAACAGTAATTTTCATATATTCAAGCTACCATCTTGCTCGCTTCACCGCGCAGAGAATAAACAAAAAGAAAAGCTCCTCAGCTATATACTGAGGAGCTTTCAGCGGCGGTGACGGAGGGATTTGAACCCTCGGTACGGGGTTACCGTACACAACATTTCGAGTGTTGCACCTTCGGCCGCTCGGACACGTCACCAACTGTGGATACTTTACCCGGTATCGTCTAACTTCTCAAAATCTCACATACTGTTAGTGCGAAATATAAGCGTCAACGGTGAGCATGACGGCGCGCGTGGCATCTTGCGCCGTGCGTTTAGCGTTATGGATCTCGTGATCCATAGACAGCATGAACGTGGCACCAAAGATTGCCACCGCAATAGCCTCGGGATCTTGCGCCGTATCTACTGTGTATCTAGTAGAAATTCTGCGCACCATGCGTTCGAGTTCGCTCATCAGCTCGGCACGAATCTGAATCATGGTGTCTGACCACGATTCGCGGCTCTTCCACACCTCGGCAATCCATAACCGCGCAAAACCCGGGTGTTGTTCAAGATATTCAAATGCCGCCCGAATGCCGCCACGCATGGCTTCCCGTGGATCGTTCTTCTGCGCACCCAGAATAATTTCGTCTTTGAGTAGCATGGCGCCGTACTGCAAGAGCTGCTCCACCATGGTCTTCTTGGAACCGAAATTGTAATACACCGTTCCTTTAGACACCCCAGCCCGCAGAGCCACCTCTTCCACCGTGGTTGAAGAGGGGCCTTTCTCGCTCATAATTTCAAGAGCAGCCTGAAACAACTTGAGCTGAGTGCGGTTCGTACGCCCCGGACGGCGCGATCCAGCGTCCACAGCAGGAACAGAATATTGAAAACCGTTCGTGGGATTCTGAGAAGTAGACGGAATCATTAGACTGCAATCTCCGGGTTAAGTGTTTTAAGCGTCCAGGTACGGCTCTTACGCGTTCCAAGATACGCCAAGAACAAACCAATGAAACCCCACAATAGCAACATCGCAATAATTACCGGCAATGCTCCTAAGTCAATGCCATATGCCAGCCGGCGCACACCACCTAGCGCGTACCCCATGGGGAGCACAAAGTGGAGCCAGCGGATGGATTCGGGAAGGGTTTGGTACGGCATCATTCCGCCAGCGGTGACTAGCTGAATAATCAGAATGACGAGCGCCAACAGCTTGCCCGGTGCGTCGAGTAGAGCCACTATGCCATAGATGATTGCGGTGTAGACCAAAGAGACAAAGAGCAAGAAGAAGAACACCATGACCGGGTGAGCAAAGTCGAAGCCTAACCCCTTATCAACTACCAGGTACAGCAAGAATGCTTGCAAAATACCCACGACGCCAAATGGCCCCCAGCTGCCCAAAGCAAGGCGAGCCGAATTAGCGTTCGATGCGAGCGCACGTGTGTTCTTAGGACGCATGGTTTGTACCAGCATCAAGGCACCAATCCACAACGCAAGAACCATAAAGAAGGGCCCCATGCCCTCGCCGTAGTTCTCACCCGAAGCCAGTGAGGTGCGGTTGAGGTCAACCGGGTTAGACATCGTGTTGGCGGTGTCTTTTTGTTGGCTTTCGGTGAGGGAAGGAATCTTCTTCACGCCGTCAGAGAGGCCAGTTGAGAGCTGGCCCGCGCCGTCTTCAAGATCGCCTGCACCAGTCTGTGCTTGACCCAGCCCCGAGTCGAGCTGAGCGGCGCCGTCTTTGAGGTCGGTAGCTCCGTCGTCGAGCTTGCTAGCACCGGAGTTGAGATCTTTTTGTCCCTGCAGTGCGGTCTGCTCGCCATCGGCAAGCTGGTGCGCTGAGGAGGCCAACGTCGAGGAGCCGTCAGAGAGTTTCTGTGTACCCGTTGCCAGCGTTGCCGCACCCTCAGAGAGCTTGCCGGTATTGTCTTTGACCTGCGTGGCGCCGGCAGCAACCTGTTGCGCGCCGTCGCGGGCAGAGTCTGCACCCTGAGAAAGTTTCTGAGCACCCTCGTTGAGTGCGCTCGAACCATCGGAGAGTTTTTGTGCGCCGGCATGAGCGTCGCTAGCGCCTTGAGCTACCGCCTGCGCGCCGTCATCGATTTTTGAAACCGCACCGGTGAGATCGGTAATTTTAGTTGCGACAGCAGAGGTCCCATCGGTGGCACACGAGCTACCGAGTTGTTGCAAGCGGGCATCGACATCGGTGATCACCTTGTTGTTTGCGGCGGTGAGATCAGCTTTAGTCTGCTGAGAAGTCAACGAACCAACGAGTTCATCTGCCTGTTGCTGGGTGAGCGTGCCGTCAGCAACCAGAGGCTGAACCTGTTGTTTAAATTTTTGCGAAAGCTGGGCGGTCACTTGGTCGGTGAGCTGTGCACCGGCGTCGCCAGATTTCTTATTCTGCGAAATATCGGTGCACACCTGGTTCAAATCAGAAGCCACGGTGTTGAGTCCTGCTTCGCTGAGCTTTTGGTTAAGTTGGCTCGTGCCTGCCGCAAGCTGACCCGCGCCGTCCGAGAGATCTTTCGTTCCGCTTGCCAACGTACCGGCACCGTTCGAGAGGTCTTGTGTACCGGTTGCCAAGGTGCTGGCACCATCAGCTAAATCGGAGGTCCCACCAGCTAGTGAGTTAGCGCCGGCAGAAAGTTTCTTAGTGCCGTCATACAACTGGCTTGAACCCTCAGAAAGTTGCTTAGCACCGTCATTGGCATCGGATGCACCCTTGCTCAGTTGGTCAGCGCCATCAGCTAGTTGTGCAGAACCATCGGCAAGTTTTTGCTGACCATCAACGAGTTTCCCCGAGCCATCACGCAACTGCACCGTGCCATCTTTGAGAGTAAGCGTGCCTGCGGCAAGACTTGACGAACCACCCTTGAGCTGGTCAATACCATCTTTGAGTTTAATCGAACCGGCGTTGAGTTGGTCGGCACCATCTGCGGCGTCAGAAATATTTGAGTGAATTTGCGTAAAGCTTGCGAGCATCGTGTTCGCTGTTTTATCACCCACCTGATGCGCCACGGAATCGCGAATAGTAGTGCCGGCGGTCTTCACAATGTTCGTCAGAATATAGTTATTGGCATCATTGGTAATAACTTCAATGCCAGCAGACTGCGGATCAAGATTCGAAACTTTGCCATTTGCATCGGGTTTAATCGCCGCTGTGGACTGCAGATTTTTGGTGAAATCCTTGGGGATGACGAGCGCAAACTGCAAATCACCATCGGTAACTTTTTGTACCGCTTCTTCACGGGTTGCTACATCTTGCCATTGAAAATCGCCTGATTCTTTCAGGTCGTTTTCAACGTCTTGCCCCACTTTTTGATAATTTCCGTTAGGGTCCTTTGAGCCGCTGTCAAGCATGACGATCGCGGCAGGAACGTCGTCCACAGAACCGTAAGGATCCCAGTTGGCGTAGAGATAAATACCGCCATACAACAGCGGAATACATGCCATGGAGAGCAACACCAGCTTAGGCAAGATGCCGCCACTCAATCGCTTCAATTCTGAAAGCGTTACTCGTAAGATACCCATTTATTTGGTTCCTTCTGTCTTTGCAGAATAGTCTTCAACATCTGCTAGTACTGGCAGAGTGTGTTCAGCAAAAGTTGCGTTGGTGGCCACACCGTCGCGTGGCGAGTCCGTGGTAGTGGCCGAGAGTTGGTTTTGCTCGACGTCGCCCTCTACTACTTCGTGCCACATCACCGGGGAGTGATGAGTGGACTCTTCGTCAAAGTCTTCGTGGGCGTTGCCCACCACCGCCCGTTTACCTTCCCATTGACTAGAGATGTGCGGCACCACGGCAATTACAATACGAGGGCGCTCGGGGTCTTGCGCCAATTCTTGCAAATGAGGTAACCACATGGAGGTATGGTTCAGATGTCGGCTGGGTGTATCAAAAACCAGCAAATCAGCCTTAGCATAACTCCGCGCGAGCGCGCTCATCAAACGAATGTTCTGTTCGCCGCTGACCTGTTCAATCCAAAGGTTATCCAGCTCCTCTAACCCGTTTTCTTGCAACCATTTTTGGCTGTGCGGACGAGCAAACGGTGAAAGCTGATAACTCAGCATTTCAGAAACATAATCGCGCACACGCATAAAATTCTCTGGTTCATTAACCTCGGGAGAATCAATGAGTTCTGAACGCTTGCGTAACTGGTTGCGGCGAATCTCTTTGCGTACGCCATTCTCGCCTTCGGTACGGCTAATGCTACCGCCGGATGGTTTCATGCGCCCGGTCAGAGTGAGTGAAAGTGCGGTGCGTTCTAATTGGCTATCTGCTTGAACGATGATGACTTCCCCAGGCTCCACCTCAAAACTGGTGGGGCCGAAGAGAGGGTGGTGGCGCCCTTTTGCCCAGATGTCTTTGATGACCAGCATGTTCGCACTTTCGAGAGTTAGTTTTTTGGTACCCAAGAATTCTAACTTGAACTGACTAGTCAGTTTTATCGAATTAGTGTGAATTTTCAGACTCATTATGGTGCGTCAAATCACTTTTAATAGGTGCGGTGGGTTATTCCGGATTGAACCGGTTCTTTATAAAGGAGTTCTATTGAACCTCAGCGATGATTCTTGAAAAAATCTTTCAACAACTGAGCACAATCTGCTTCCAACACCCCAGAGAACACCTCAGCACTGTATGGCAACCTGCGATCACGCAAAACGTCATACTGGCTCCCTACTGCCCCCGTCTTTTCTTCCCATGCACCCAGCACTACCGTGGGAATACGAGCAAGCATGATTGCCCCGGCGCACATGACGCACGGTTCCAAAGTCACCACCAAGGTGCACTCTTCTAACCGCCAACTCTGCAGATGAGCTGCGGCTGCTTTGATAGCAATAACTTCGGCGTGCGCAGTAGGATCTTGGTCTGCTTCTCGGCGGTTATATCCGGTACCAATAATCTGCCCTGTAGCATCAACCACCACCGCGCCGATGGGCACGTCCTGATGCTCATTCGCCAAAGACGCCTGTTCAAGAGCTGCCCGCATCCATTGCTCATGATCTTCTGAAACAACTAAGCTAGCTCGTTTAAATTCTGAAAATTGCATTGCCACCCCTAGTGCGTTGCCGCCAAGGCAAAGGGAAGAACCCGCGCTGCCCCTACTAACTTTAACTGCCTTGCCACTACGGTAAACGTCCAGCGGGAATCTACCTGGTCGCTCACTAAAAGCACCGCCGGCTGATATTTACGCAGATAACTAGCTACCTGATCGGTTACCTCAAAACTATAAAAAACCCCGGCGCACCTAAAAACAGAATTACCCCCAAAATGCGAAGGATCCGCAACCACACGGATGGCTCCCAAATCTTCAAGGCGCCCTGCTTGCGCTAGTCCGCGCGCCAATGAATCAGTGAGTTTAGGGCGCACCGGAGAAGGAATAGAAATGACGGCGGTAGGACGCTCGTCCCATTTCCACTCACTCAACACCTTGACGCTCGCGCGTCCTAAATCTGCGGGAATTGTGCCATCCAGAGGTTGCCCAGCGTTATCGTTAGCAAAGACCTCGCGCAACCGATTGCCCCACCCCAAGTCAGAGAGACGAGCTAGTGCTCTACCTTCATCCGCGCGCTGATCGGGAGCGATTTTTCCCCGTACCGCCCTGCCGTACTCGGTAATACCGAGGCGATCAAGACCAGTGGGCCACATGCCACGCGGCTCAATCGCCACACCCACTTCGCTCAACCGCTGACGTGCCACCCTGGTGGCGGCGTCACTGATATGCGTGGAATACCAGGGCCCTGCGCAGTTATCGCACTTTCCACAGGGGACAGCGGTTTGATCATCTAATTCGTACGCCAAAAAGACCATGCGGCACTTAGTAGTTGCCTCATACGCCATCATTGCTTTTTGTTCATGGGTGCGGCTTGTTGCAACCCGTTCGTAACGTTCTCGATCATAGGTCCACGGCTCACCAGTAGCCACCCAGCCTCGATCTACTCGTTGCGTAGCTCCTTCCACAGATAAGACTTTCAATAATAAATCAAGCGAGCTTCTGCGCACGTCAACCCGGGTTTCTAGCGCTGGAATGGACAGCGATTTACCCGCTTGCGAAGCCTCGGTCAACGCATTCAAAATCTGAGCGGTGTTCTCTGCCGTTGGCATGGACGCGGTGGCAAAATACTCCCAAATATCGCGATCCTCCGCACCGGGTAACAGCAAAACATCGGCGTTGATTGCCCCGCGGCCGGCACGGCCTACCTGCTGATAGTAGGCAATAGCCGACGACGGCGCCCCCAGGTGAAGCACGAATCCCAAGTCAGGCTTATCAAAACCCATGCCTAAAGCACTCGTTGCCACTAACGCTTTGACCGTGTTGTCTTTGAGTGCGCTTTCAGCCGCCAGGCGCTCGTCGGGATCCGTTTTACCGGTGTATACCCGCACGTCATGACCAGCTTCGCGCAGGGCAGCCGCTGTATCTTCAGCCGCAGAAATAGTCAGCGCATAAATGATGCCTGAACCCGAAAAATCGTTCAGATGCTCAACCAACCACGCCAAGCGTTCCCGCGATTCGCATAGCTTCAGCACTCCTAGGCGTAGTGATTCACGAGAAAGCGGACCGCGCAACACAAATACTTCTTGCCGATCCTGCGACGGTGTACTCACGCCCAATTGCTCGGTAACATCGTGCACCACTCGCTCGTTGGCGGTAGCGGTAGTTGCCAGTACCGGAACATCAGCAGG
Organism: Rothia sp. (in: high G+C Gram-positive bacteria); assembly: GCA_030530925.1. GTDB lineage: Bacteria > Actinomycetota > Actinomycetes > Actinomycetales > Micrococcaceae > Rothia. Next base: position 23,748 of record JAUMUA010000008.1, read on the forward strand.
TAACTCTGCAATAAGGTTTCGAATACGGCGATAGTCGGGGCGAAAATCATGGCCCCAGTCAGAGATACAGTGCGCCTCATCAATCACCAACAAGCCCATCTGGCGCTGAATGAGAGGCAACCAGTCCTGCCTAAACTGAGGGTTGTTGAGACGCTCGGGGCCAATCAGCAATACATCAAGTGACCCTGATTCAAGGCTGGCCCGAATGCCGTCCCACTCCATCACATTCGAAGAGTTGACCATAGCCGCGCGCACCCCAGCACGCGCCGCTGCTTCCACCTGATCGCGCATCAGAGCGAGCAACGGCGAAACAATCAGAGCCGGCCCTGCGCCACGACGGCGCATGAGCAACGCCGCCAAAAAATACACTGCAGATTTACCCCAACCTGTGCGTTGAATAACCAGTGCCCGACGCCGTTGTTCAACGAGCACCTGGATGGCCTCAAACTGCCCCTCGTGGAACGTTGTAGCGGGGTTTGCGGTGAGCTGGCGCAGTAGTTCTAGGGCTTCTTGATGGAGGGCGCTTTGATCTGTGGCAGTCATGGTTACAGTCTACGGGCACACAAATTTTTTGTTCGAAGTTATCCACAACCCTGGTCGGGCCAGGTTCATTTCATGCGGTGGTAGCCAAAACCACAGGGAAAGCACAGAAACTATAGAGCTCAAAACATAGGTAACAGAGTAGACTTTCAGCTCAGAGACGACCATTCGACTGCGCCTGAAGAAAGAACTTTATGTCCGATTTACTCGTTGCGGCCGCCGCCGTTAATTATGTTCATCCGCCCATGGCTTTGCTTGGCATCAACATTGAAGAGATTCTTCAGAACTCTGGCCCTTGGGCACTGGCTATTGTTGCGCTCATCGTTTTTGTTGAATCGGGTGTGCTCTTTCCGTTCCTACCCGGTGACTCGTTGCTCTTTACGCTCGGCCTTTTGCATACGCAATTGGGACTCAACATTTGGGTGACGTTGGCGGTTCTTTTGATTGTTGCCATTGCTGGCGGACAGGTGGGTTACTACCTTGGCCACAAGTTTGGTCGCCGTCTTTTCAAGCCGGGTGCCAAAATTTTGAACACCAAAAATCTTGCTGCCGCAGAGAATTTCTTTGCTAAATACGGTGGCAAAGCGTTGGTTCTGGCGCGCTTTGTGCCAGTAGTGCGAACCTTCGTTCCGTTGGCTGCTGGCGTGGCAAATTACCGTTACCGCGACTTTCTGAAGTGGAACGTCACTGGTTCGGTGCTGTGGGTTTTGATTTTGACCGTTGCTGGTTTGTTGCTGGGCGGTATTCCGCTCATTCGCAATCACATTGACGTCATTGCCATCATCATTGTGGTCGTTTCACTGTTGCCCATTGTGGTTGAGTATTTGATTGAACGCCGCAAGGCGAAAACCGTGGTTGAGGTTCTGGACGAAGAGCTCTAACCCCTACCCTTTTAGCTCTAGTACAGCCCGCTACCTCATGGACGAGGTAGCGGGTTTTTGGCGGCAAAATATTGCGGGTTTTCTTGTTTTCGGTGCTTTAAACTAAGAAATTCGCTCTGTAAGCACTATTGCGCCAAATAGTTACCTTCCCCATCTCCCCAGCCAACGCCCAGCCGAATCTCGTGAGATTCCTACTCTGGGATGAGGTCTAAGGGCACTCGCCCCCGATAAGCTGGTGTTCGCGGGCTCTTTGTCTCGCATAGTTGCCGTTCGCCGGGGTGCATGGTGCGGTAACACCAGCAGAATCACACTGAACAGATAGTCGGAGTCGCCCTCGTGAACACCATCGGCAAACCCACAGAAGATGCCGCAGCCTCCGAGCTCAGCTTGCATGGTCTGAATAGCGCACAAGTGCAACAGCGTCGCGACGCCGGTCTAACGAACACTCAAGACCATTCCTCATCACGCAGCACCCTAACTATTATTCGAACCCACCTATTCACGCTGTTTAACCTTGTGCTGGGTTTATGTGGTCTTGTGGTGGTTCTGTTAGGACGCTGGCTAGATACCCTGTTTCTTTTAGCGGCGATTGCCAACGTGGTCGTCGGCTTCGTGCAGGAATTCTCTGCCAAGCGCAAGCTCGATCAAATTGCGTTACTACGCCGCGACCCCGTCACCGTCACCCGTGATGGTCGTTCACAAAGTATTGGACTCGAAGATTTGGTGCAGGATGACGTGGTGGTGCTCAAACGCGGCGACCAAGTACCTGCCGATGCCACAGTGCTCACCAGCGACGGTCTTGACCTCGACGAATCGATGCTGACCGGTGAAAACGACGCAGTAGCTAAACATCCTAACGACACCGTGCTTTCGGGTAGCGCCGTCGTGGGCGGTAGCGGTCGCGTGCAATTATTTGCCGTAGGCAGCGCGTCCCACGCCGCTAAACTTGCCACCGAAGCCAAGCAGTTTTCGGTGATTCATTCTGAACTGCGTGAAAGCATGGAACGCGTGGTCAAGTGGATTACCTGGGCGCTGATTCCCATTATGGCGGTAGTGCTCAACGGCCAGATGGTAGCTTTTGGTGGCTGGTCTCAGGCGTGGCATTCGGGGGCGTGGCAAGACGCGGCGATTGTGGCGGTCTCTTCCATTGCCTCGATGATTCCGCAGGGTCTAGCGCTCATGACTACTATTTCCTTCGCTACTGCCGCGGTAAAACTTGCTCAAGATGAGGTGCTGATTCAAGAGCAACCGGCTGTTGAAATGTTGGCTCGAGTAGATGTTGTGTGCTTCGACAAAACCGGTACTTTAACCGAAGGGGGTGTGCGGTTCAACAAGCTTTTGCCCCTCCATGCGGTGGCAGAAGATGAGAACGCCGTACGCGTTGCCCCCGCCTCCACCCAAGCTTTGGGATGGTTCGGCGCCGATGAAAACGCCAACCCCACAGCTCTTGCCCTGGGCGAAGAATTTACAGAAACTCCATCTAGCCAGCCCAGCGGACAGATTCCTTTCAACTCCGCCATGAGGTTCTCTGCAGTAGAGTTCGCAGACTCAGGTGCATGGATTTTAGGAGCACCCGAGGCGCTCCTACCCGCAGAATCTTCTGAACGAAGTAACGCTCGCGAACTTGCCGCAAGCGGCTTGCGCACCATGGTGCTTTCACACGCCCCGCACCTTGAGCGCGACTCCGCTGGGACAGTTCTTACCCGCATGCCGCACGACATCGAGCCCCTCTGCTTTGTTACCTTTCGTGAGCAGGTGCGCAAAGAAGCACCGGCAACCCTTAACTACTTCCGCGAACAGGGTATTGATCTCAAAGTGCTCTCCGGCGATAACCCGCACACCGTGGCCGCTGCCGCCAAGCAAGCAGGCATGGATGTTTCACGTGGAGCAATCGATACCTCACAGCTTCCCGAGGACGGCCCCGAACTTGAAGAAGCCGTGCTGAGTCACGCCGTCTTCGGTCGCGTGAACCCGCAGCAGAAAAAGAACATGGTGTTGGCGTTACAACGGCACGGCAAAACAGTTGCCATGACCGGTGATGGAATCAATGACGCGCTTGCCCTCAAACACGCTGATTTGGGTATTGCTATGGGTAACGCGGCGCCGGCTACTAAAGCGGTATCCCGCATGGTTCTTTTGGACGGACGCTTTGACCGCCTACCCAGCGTTTTGGGACAGGGACGCAAGATTATTGCGAACATTGAACGAGTCACCAACCTCTTCCTTACCAAGACCGGTTTTGCCATTCTGCTAGGCATTACTCTGGGTATTTTGTGCTGGAAGTTCCCGTTCCTCCCCCGCCAATACTCCACTGCCGATCTGCTCATCGTCGGTGGTCCCGCCTTCTTCATTACGATGTTCCCTAACACCCGCCGCTACGTTTCCGGGTTCTTGAGCCGCGCCTTGCACTATGCATTGCCCACCGCCGTCATTATTACGATGATGCTGGTGGCGTTGAACTTCAAAGGACGCTCGATGGGACCAGAAATCACGCTTGAGCAGCTACAAACTGCCACGTTTATCACCCTCGTTATTATGGGTATTTACAACATCACCACCGTGATTCGTCCGTTGAAGCTGTACCAAGTGGGACTGGTGGCGGCAATGTATGTGGGTATGGTTCTCGCAATTTTGGTGCCCATACTCAGCGCCTACCACCAATTCCAAGTTCCAACTGGCGAACTTCTTGCATGGTCCATAGGGTTGGGCATTGCTGGTATTGCTCTGATTGAAATTAACCTGCACTTGCACCACCGCTGGATGGCGCGAAAGCACCCAGACGCCGTTGAAGCCATCCGGCGAGCCAGCTCCACCAGCTAAAGCAAAGAGGCAGTACAGGGTAAATTACATGCCGACACAAACTGTTGCACGAACCCCTTTGCTGGAGTAAAGTTACTGCCGAACGCGCTGAGATATGCGCTCTTAAACATCAGGATTGTTACTGGTTATGCAGGCAAGACCTGGGTTGCACAGCTTTTGAAGCACCTTGGATTTAAGGTTAACTGTATTCAAAAGCATCCGTTCATAAGGTTTTACCACGAGACACCCATACTCTCGTTGACCAACGGATTATGCAGCCCGGGTCTTTTTTGTTTTTCTCGTGCAATTCACACATATTCAGAAATGGATTAACCATGAATAACTCCCAGATGGGTGAGAAGATTCTCGAAGGCCTTGGTGGTCCCGAGAACATTTCGCACTTCACCCACTGTGCAACTCGATTACGTGTTACCCCTAAGTCACACGGCGCTATCGATAAAGAAAAGATTGAAAAGACCCCCGGTGTTCTTTCAATCATTGAGCAGTCCGGCCAAACCCAGGTTGTTTTGGGCGATAAGGTTGAGGGCGTGTACAACGAAATGCTCAAGTTACCGGGCATGAAGAACGTAGGCGAAGGCACCGTTGATGCCGAGGAGAACGACGAGAAAAAAGCTGGCGTTCTAACCCGTGTTTTTGACGTTCTTTCTGACTCGTTCCGCCCCCTCCTCTGGGCGTTGTTGGGTACCTCGATGATTCTTACCCTCATCGTGTTCATGCAGCAGCTTGGATTCTTTGGTACCTACACTGACCTCACCGGCAAGGTAGTGAACATCGATATCGTGAACGGCCCTCGCTTGGCTGATCCCGACGCCGCTGCCGCGATGCTCAACGAGTGGCGTATGAAGTTCCCCTTCTGGTTCATTCTTCTTGCGGCTTCGCTCTCTGTTTTGCAGTTCATGCCAATTATGATTGGTGCAACCGCCGCTAAGCGTCTTGGCGCGAACATGTGGGTTGGTGCAGCTATTCCTGCTGCGTTGATGACCGCAACTTTCCAGGGTTTTGCTGATGTTGCTACCGACGGCGTCGTGCAAGTTCCCTTCTTGGGCATGCATCTTCCGCTATACGTTATGAACTACACCGGTCAGATTTTCCCGCCGCTATTTGCGGCAGCATTGCTGGCACCGCTTGAGCGCTTCTTGAAGAAGGTCATTCCCACCATGCTTCACATGGTGTTTGTGCCTATGCTCTCTGTTTTGATTTTGGTTCCGTTGACCGCTTTCTTGATTGGTCCTTTCGGCATCAAGTTTGCGCTGTTGATTTCCGATTTCATTGGCAATATCAACGACGTCGCACCGTGGCTTGTTGGTGGTCTCATCGCTGGTCTGTACCTCTTCATGGTTCCCTTGGGTCTGCACTGGCCTTTGAACGCCGTCATGATCAACAACTTGCAGACCAACGGTTTTGACTTCATCCAGTCCCCCATGGGCGCATACAACTTTGCTGTGTTTGGTGTAGTAACCGGTGTGGCTATTCGCGCTCGTCGCAACAAAGAACTTCGTCAGACCGCAACCGGTGCAGCGATTTCCGGTTTGCTCGGTGGTATTTCCGAGCCTTCGCTTTACGGCGTGGTGCTTCGTTACAAGCGCGTATTCCCGCTCATTTTGGTTCCCGCAATTATTGGTGGTGCGCTCATTTCGATGCTCGGTGTGAAGTCATACGCTTTTGCGTTCACCTCATTGCTTTCGATTCCTGCAATGCAGCCCGCACCTCTTTACATGATTGGTTTGGCTGTTGCGTACTTTGGTGCGCTCGTGGGCGTGCTGATTTTCGGTTACGATTCCCGTTCTTCACGCAAGGCTGCTACCGAAGCTGCTGAGAATGAGACCGTTGCTGAGCGCGTTGAGCACAAAGAAACCTCATCTGTTGCTGCAGGTCTTGCTGGTGCAGGTGTAGCTGGCGGTGCCGCGCATAATGCTGGTTCTTCACAGTCTGCACAGAATCACTCCAACACTTCTGTAGCTCCTGCAGCAGATGTTCCTTGGGCATCTAATGATTCTGCACTAGGCGTTGCTTCACCCCTTGAGGGCCGTGCGATTCCTCTTTCTGAGGTTCCTGATCCCATCTTCGCTGGCGCTAAGTTGGGCAAGGGCGCTGCCATTGAGCCCACCGGCAACACCGTGTACGCACCTGCCGCTGGCAAGGTCATTGCTACTCCGGCGTCGGGCCACGCTGTTGGCTTGAAGTTGAAGAACGGCGTCGAGCTTCTCATTCACGTGGGCATCGACACCGTGAACCTTGGCGGCAAGGGCTTTGACGTTCACGTTGTGAAGGGTCAAGAAGTTGAGGCTGGGCAGGCTCTGGTAACTTTTGATCGCAAGATTATTGAGGACGCCGGCTACCCGCTAACCACCCCGGTTTTGGTGACCAACACCGTGAAATTCGCGGACGTTGAGGGCAAGACTGGCGAGGTTAAGCCTGGCGACGCTCTGATTGAGATCACTGCCTAAATAACCACTAAAAAGACCGCCTTGCTATGCGCTAGTTTGCGCATATCAAGGCGGTCTTTTGTTGTACCGGTTAGCGGTTAATTTCTAGCACCATGTGTACATGGTCAATTCCAGCTTCAAGGTAAATATCTCCCACGCGCGCGAACCCTGCCGCTGAGTAAAGAGTGTTAGCTAGGTATTCTTGGGCGGATATTTCAATGCGTTGCGCTGAGGTGTTCTCGGTAATCCAGCGGATACCTTCGGCAACTAGCGCTTTACCCAAACCCGTGCCGCGGGTTTCTGGCAGGACGGCGACGCGTCCGATGGTCCAGGCGCCAGGGGTAATTTCGTGCGAGTCGTCGGTAACGGTCTCTAGGTCAAACATGCGCAGGTAACCAATCACTCGCCCGTCGTCGGCTTTAACGAAGAGGTGCAGGCAGTGTAGGTCGGCATCGTCGGGTTCTTGTTCGGTGATTTTCTGCCCCACGGTAAACACGATGGAGCGCATCACGTAAATGCTGTGCAGCTCGCGCAGGGTAAGTTCGTCAAACGTTTTGAGGTGAAATTGCGGGGTGCTCATGAAAAGTAGCGTAACACTGGGGATTCCCCTCATACAGTAGGTCCCACTCTACGAATGAAATCGAACCATTGACCGCGGTTTAAAACATAAAAAAGTAGAAACCAAACACCAATATTGCCGCAGTACCGAACGACACTAGTTTTTGTACCGGGGTTTCTGCTGTGCTTTTATCGCGAAATCCCCATTCGTCATAACCATTGCCCCAAATCTGTTTGAGTTTTCTTTGGGCAAACCAGAGCAGTGCAACAAGGAATAAGAAAAAGAGAACACCAATACTTGAGAAAATTAGAAAATTATTAAGGTCTTCGAACCAATGATCATACTTATGTGCATTTCGGCATTGCGCATCAAAAACGCATCCTATTTCATCATCACGGACAGTTAGCAATAAGAAGAAAGCAGATACCAATAATGGAACCATCAAAAAGAGCTGAATAGCGCGAACAGCGCTGAGAGTCACCGCTTCTGAGAAAGTCATAAAAAGCAGTCTATAGCCATTTTATCCACTTACTTCGGCGTACATTCCCGCCACTGGCTCGCCGCGCTCATTGCGCGGGCGAAACTTTGCGAGCTCCTGAAAGAGTTTTGAATCGAGGATACCGGTGCGCGGGTTCGAGTTGATGACCGCGCATCGTCCGATGGGTTCGCGCACAGTAATTTGAGTGTTATTGAGTGATGTCCAGGCGGTATTTTCGCATTCAAGTTTGAACTCTTGATTGCGCCAGTCATCTTCTTGAAACGGACGTTCGGTTTTAATCAGTAGGTTAGAACGAAACCTCGCATGTTCGTGCGCCAGCGTTGGGCGTTGCAAGCGTTCTGCTAAATACTCAACCGTGGCAGTTCCAAGAAGCGAAAGCGCACGACCGTAAATAATTCCACCCGTTGGCGCTACCGCCAAAACAACTGGCTTGCGCAAGTATTCAGAAAATAGCGCGTTAGCTTCGGTGTTCAATAGGCTGAGGTTTACCCGGCGTCCCCAAAAATCGCATTCGAGAGTTTCCGCTGATGAAACTGTTATTTCCGTGGGTTTTTTGCCAGGAAAGATTATGCTAAGACACTCCTTTTTCACCGCTGAAATCGAACACTGCACCGCCATAAGTTCTGGGTGCGCTACGGTGCGCAACACTTTTTGTGCTTTCACATCAACCAAGCAAAATTGCCGATCCCCCACCGCCCCCGCAGGGATGAGCCGGGCGTCGTCCTGCGGTTGGTACCGCGTACCCTTAATCGGTGCAAACCCAAAACTTTCAACTGTGAGCGTGTTCATATTCCTATAGTATGAAAACAAATACCCCTCTGAGGAGCACTCATGAAGAAATACATTCCCCTTGTAGCTTTGATGGCGTTAGCGCTAACCGGATGCGGTAGCGGCAGTGATTCCGCCCCCAGTGGGTTAAGCTCAGCAACAGGTAGCAGTTCAGCGACGAGCGCAACAGCAACTGACAGCTCGGCGGCGTCATCTGATTCAGCCTCACCTTCCTCCAGCGAAGCCACCGCAACGCCTCAAGCTACGCCATCGAATGCGACGCCGTCCCCCAGCGGTGGTCTGCGCCTACCAGAGACTACCGTAACGCCGGACATTTTCTCGACGCCGCCTGCGGCATCTCCCACTGAAACGCCGGTGGGTGCAAACCCAGAAATTAACGCGCCGGTACCCACATCGACGGTGACGCCGTAAAGAACTTCGTGACGGGCGGGTCTGGTAGTTCACGACGATTTACCAGGCTCGCCCGTGCAGTTTCACCGCACCTGCTGGCCAGTCGTTTTCTGATTTTTCTATAGGGTATACAAAGAGCGGTAAACCGGCGCTGTCTACTGTGGCATCACCGAGAGTGTTGATATATTCTTCGTCAGCCGAGATTCTGCACCAACCACAGGACCTATAGAAATCGGCGACTTCTTCGCGGCAGCCAAGATACCCAAAATCAATACCGCCTAAAAGTTTCATGGTGTCGGTAGCTGCGTTCATCAAGTGTTTCGCCAATCCATCACCGCGAGCTTGAGGAGCCACAAGAACTCCGCCTATTCCCCCTATGGCTAGGGATATTTTGCCAACTTCTATTTGACGCCGCGCCCAACCAACGTGCCCCACGACTGTCTCCCCATGTAAAGCAATGATGTGAATATCGTGAGCGGCGTAGCCATAAGGCTGGTGAGCATTCCATTCGCCATACTCTTCAAAGTATTCGCGATTGAAAAGTTCCCTCACTCCAACGAGGTATGAACCAACTAGATCCTCGTGCGGAATAGCGACGAGGGTTTCGGCAAAAGATGCGTTTGATTTATTCATATCTCATCACGACTTTCGATACTGACCCAAGGTGTAAAAATCCTCATTCCTTACTTCACAAGCAGTTTCTTAGTAAATCAGTATGCAAAATACTAATTAATAAGTAAGCTGATAATACATACTTTTACGTCGAAAGGTCTGAGATGTCTACGCCCAGCAACCCCAACCACGGTGAACGATACAACAACGCCAAAGCTCCCCACCGTAGCGAACCGAATCTAGTTTTACCCGAAGAGCCCCCTGCGATAAACGAAAAGTCTAAAAAACCAGTATGGTCTTGGGTAATAGGGTTACTTTTAATGAGTCTACTCATTTGGGGCGGTTGTGCGATTTTAGGCAACCAAAGCAACAATGAGAGTGTACGAGCAGAGCTGAAGACCACTTCAAGTTCGAACGCCACAGTCAATTATGGGCCAGCAGATTCTACTGTTGCAGAAGACTTTGAGAAAGAGTGGAGCAAATCCGTAGGCGCCATTAGCCCCAAGGACAACTATGGCTTAAGCGTAAAGAGCGAAGATTCAGCGGCTACCGTCAAGTGCCAAATTTCTGTGGACGGCGTTATTCAATCCGAATCTGAAGCTAAAGACGGAAAAGAAGCTGTGTGCAAGCTACCCGAGGACATCAAAAAGTAGGTAGCGGCACAATGTAAGATAACGATGCTTGGAAAGCTCAACTAAAAAAGAAAACCCCGCTTGATGAATCTCATCAAGCGGGGTTTTCTTTATTTGTTTGGTGCGCCCTGTGGGGCTCGAACCCACGACCCACGGATTAAAAGTCCGATGCTCTACCAACTGAGCTAAAGGCGCTCCACTAAACTTTCAGCGAAAGTCAGCGAGTACAACTATACATGAACTTTCTCAAAACCAAAAACCGCCCCGATATACTGAATCTGTGATCATCAATTTCAGCCATATCCTCTGGTATTTGGCAGGCGTTTTTATGCTTGTCAGCCTAACGTTTCTTCTTGCTAAGCGCTGGCGGATTGAGATTGGCGCAATCCCCTATATCGCGATCGCTCGCGCCATCGTGCAGATCGGTCTGATCGCGCTCGTCTTGCGCGGCGTCATCAATTTTCCCTGGATTGCACCCGCTTTCTTTGCAGTGATGCTCACCACCGCAACGCTCACCTCGGGCAAGCACGCCCGAACACTGTTTCACGGCAGAAAAGCTGCCGGGCTAGGGATTACAGTCGCCTCAATTTTTACCATCGCCGCTATTTTTCTCTTAAGGCTCGTAGATTTTTCCACCCAAAACCTCATGGCAATGGGCGGAATTATCATTGGCGGAACCATGACCATAGTTACCCTCACCGCCCGTAACTTCACCGACCGCGCCAACACGCGCGCCCTCGAAATCGAAGGCTGGTGGGCGCTGGGTGCCACAAACCTCACGGCTTTTGATGAAGTCCGCCGCCAATCCATCAAAGAAGCCCTCACTCCGGGCCTCGATCAAACAAAAGCCACCGGTTTAGTTACTCTTCCTGGCACTTTCGTAGGTGCGCTCATGGGCGGAGCAGCGCCTCTTGCCGCCGCTCAAATGCAGATAGCGGTTCTCGCAGGGCAAACCCTCTCGGGTCTTATCGCAGCGCTTATCTTTACCGAAATAATCTGCCGTTCCCCCCAACTTCCCGCCACCGCCAGTCATTAAATTATGCCTATTGCGCACACCTTCTCTACGGCGGTTTAGGCTCCTACAATAGACGCTATGCCTCAAACACCCAGACACCACCGACCCGTTAAATTCTCTTCTGAAAAATTCGCGTACTTTGTGGGTGGCGAAGACCCTGCGGCGCTCCATGAGGCGGCTTATCAATCAGCGCGAGCAATTTTGTACCGGGGTCGCTCTAATTCCGAATCTCAAGTTACTGAGCGTCTCGTTGAATTTACCGACGTTTTTGGGCTCGAAACCATTGCCGAAATGTGGTCGCACGCTCCGGCAGTTTCACTCCCTGGCGCACTGTGGCGCATGTACGCGTTGCGCGCTACGGTACGCACCCACACAGCGCAAATTTCGCGGTACTACGAACGCGGCATGAACACCGACTGGACGGCGCGAGTTGTCTCTGGCGTGGCAGATCCACCTAGCGAACAAGAAATTATTACCACCACAGACCAGATCCTGACCGGCGCTTACACCGGTGAATTCGACATCGCGCTCGAACGTTTTGCCGCTTTCTGCCGCGTGGTTGCTGCGGGTGAAAAGGTCACAGCCCAACAGACAGAACTTGGCACCTACTCGGGCGCAACAGGGCAAAATCAGCATGACGACATTACGCCCCACCGCACCTTGCCAAGCAAAGAAGTGCTCACTGAGGCGGGCGCCCGCGCGTCCTCATTACGCGCTCATAGCAAGAAACTCAAGGGCACCGCAGTAGAGCTGGAAGCGGCGGCGGCTAAGTGGCGATTGGGCACGTTGAACGACTAACCATCTCTCACCCTAAATAGGAGCAGCGTGCGCATATTCATGTTCTGAAAAATTGACAGAAACAGCAAAAACTACAAAACTGGTGTGCAGGTGTCAGGCTGTTAATAGGTAGCCCCGGGCTCCATTTTTAGCCGCTTCGAGCGGCCTTCCGCCGAGAGGCGCTCCCAGTCTGGCACCGCTAACTTTTTTGCAAAGGCTTATCGTTTTGTCGCACAGCAAAACGATAAGCCTTTTGTATATTTTCTGAACCGCATTCTGGAGTTGTCTAGGGGCTTTGTAGCCAGTTCGGCATCATTGCAGAAAATTCCTGCGGGAAAGCCAAAAACTGGGCGGATTGTTAACCAAGAGCAGTTATGTTGTAGATGAACCAGATAGCCATTCGTTCATCTAAGCATCACCAGAAGGATAATTTGTGTTTGAACTTTTGTTCCCACAAGAGAGAACATCTTTAGAGACTCTCGCTTCTCTCTCAGGGCAAGTAGCCGACGCCGCGGCGCTGCTTTCTGAGATGGTGGGTTCGCACGGAAAAGATCAATATGCTGAAATTTTTGGCAGAATGCTTGAGCAAGAAGCTGAAAGTCAAAATACCTTTTTTGCGGCTATGACGCGGGTTCGGAGTTCTTTTGCACCTCCGCTACCTCGTGAAGATCTGTATTCGTTGGCTAATCATCTCATGAACGCTATTGAGCGCCTAACGAGCGCAGGACACGTTCTTTCGCTGTTAGGTATTGACCGCTTCACCCCGCACGCCACTACACTTCTTGATTTGATTCAGCGCGAAGCTGTGCTGACCACCGCTATCATTCCCCGTTTGGGCGAACTCAAAGGTATGGATGAATATTGGATGGACATGATTCGCCTCTCTCGCCAGGCGACCCGAACGGGTGAGGTTTATAAAGCTGAAATCCTTGATTTGTATAAAACGGATCGTTATCTCAAAACGGTTCAGTTTGTGGATGAGCTGAAAGAAGCTTCAGCCGCTATGCGTTCGGTATCCACTCATATTGGCAGAATTATTGTTCAGGAATCGTAAACTGTGACTCTTCTTCTCACGATTCTCGCCCTCTTAGGGTTAACCGGGTATCTGTTTATTTCCGGTTTCCACGACGCCCCAAATGCGGTAGCGGTAGCAGTTCGTACCCGAGCACTCACGCCGCGTTTTGCTCTTTCAATCAGCGCGGTTCTCAATGGTCTAGGGGTCCTGGGCGGGTGCTTATTTTTTGCCCAATTTGCCCACCAATGGCTCAACCTGCCTGAAAGCAATATTGGTTTGGCAATGCTTCTTACCGCACTGATAGCTCAAATATTTTGGGGAATCATTACCTGGTGGTTTCGTATGCCGGCGTCTTCAACCTACGCGCTCATGGGTGGTTTACTAGGTTCCATGTGGGCGGCGCGAGCGGTAGGAATTAGCGTGCAGATGCCGTTTAGAGATTCGCTTGTCACCCTCATTTTTGGACCGTTTATCGTTTTCCCAATCCTAGTTTTTCTCGCTTCGTGGCTCGCAGTTTTTCCGCTTTCACGATTGGTGTCGCTCACCTATCCGCGCACGGTTCACCGTATTTCGCGCAATGTAATGTCGCTTTCTAACTCCATTATTTCGCTCGTCCACGGGGTACAAATTGGACAGCGCGCATTTATGATTTTCTTGATGATCGCAGTTGCTGCTCAGCTCAATACTTCGCCGTGGACGCTTGCCCCCGTTGCGCTTATTTCAGCGCTGATTTTGGGGTTGGGCACATACATGGGCAGTTGGCGTATTGGGCATACTTTTGCGTACAAAATGGTGCGTCTTGATCCTTTTCGCGGCGCAGTAGCTCAGGGCAATACGTCAATTATTATGGTGCTCACGCAGCTTCTATTAGACACTCCGATTTCAACATCTCATTTAGCAGCTTCATCGGTTCTCGGCGCTGGTATCAATCAGAAATTCAGCTCAGCACGCCCGGGTATCGCCGTCAAACTATTGCTAACGTGGATTAGCACTATTCCCGCCAGCTTTTGCATCTCCGCAATTCTTTTCTTGGCGCTTTCACCCCTTATCGACTAACTGATTAGTCATTCTTAGCTTGGCTTTGAATAAAGGCAAGGACGGCGCGCACCCTGCGATTTCCCTCGTCAGGCTGTAGCTCTAACTTGTCAAAAATATTGCCAATATGTTTGGCAACCGTTGCGCTGGAAACAAATAATTTCTCTTCGATTTCTTTATTTGAAAGCCCTTGAGCCATGTGTTCTAGAATTTCGAGTTCACGCGGTGAAAGCGCCGCCAGCTTTCCAGGCGACGCTTGGGTTGCTGCGCTCATCAGGTGTGATACGACGTCGGGGTCCAGTACCGTACCACCGGCAGCTACCGTGGTGAGGGCTCGGGCGAACTCTTGAATGTTTCCTACTCGGTCTTTAAGCAAATACCCTAAACCGTTGGCACCGGCGCTAAAGAGCTCTCTTGCATAGACTGCCGCAATGTATTGGCTCAACACCAGAATGGGCAAGTCAGGGTAAGTTCGTCGAAGTTGAGTAGCAGCTTCTAAGCCGTCTGCAGCGTGGTTTGGGGGCATACGGACGTCGGTAATCACCACGTCAATTCCTCCTCCTGTTTGAGCGCGATTTACTGCCTCAATGAGCTCGGGTGCGTTAGTTGCCTCGGCAACAACCTGGTGCCCTAAATGTAAAAGCACCATTTTGAGCCCCTCCCGCAAGAGGGCGGAATCTTCTGCTAAAACAATTCGCATGAGTCAACTTTCTGTGAACGCGAGAGTTACTCTCTACGGTACTCAGAGACAGGGCGAAAACACTGCAATGAAGTGTTTTCGCCCAGTTACTCTGTTGCTCTATTTGCCAAGCGCAAAGAAAAAGCGAGTTAGCACAATGGTAAATCTGCACGGAGCACAGTGGGGCCGCCGCTGGGTGAGTGAACGCTGAGTCTTCCGCCAATTGTTGCTACTCGCTCTGAGAGTCCGCTCAGACCGCTTCCTGCCCCGATCTCCGCACCACCGTAGCCGTTATCTGTAACCGTCAGCACTAACCCATCTTGTGCCGTTGAAACTTCCACTGTTATTTCGCTTGCCCGCGCGTGTTTAAGGGCGTTAGCAACGCCCTCACTTGCTACGTAGTACGCGGTACGCTGCACGTTTGCAGGGATTCTTTCATTCACCAGATAGTTGATTCGAATCGGCAAAAGCGTGTGGCTGGCAAGTTCTTCTAAAGCCGCGCTGAGTCCGTGTGTTTCCAATACCGCAGGGTAGATTCCGCGCACGGTGTTTCGTAGCGTCTGTAATGCGTGCGAAATTTGTTGCCGAGCACCGCTCATATGTTCTTCGAGTAATCGCACGTCAGCACCCTTTTGACCCAGAGTTTTGGCTTCCATCTCTGCCAGCCCCAAGCGCAAATTGATGTTCACGAGTTCTTGTTGCACGCCGTCGTGCAAATCGCGCTCAATGCGCCGACGTTCGGTTTCAAACGAATCAACAATCGTGCTGCGTGAAGTAGAAAGCTTTGCGAGCTGGCGCTCATACTCTTCGGGTCGCTGGTTAAGTAGCGCTTTAGAGATACTGCCGGAAACAGCGGTGACGATGCCGTTGAGGTATGCACCGAACACCAGGGTCAGAAGTAGCACGGCAAGGTACAAAAGCCACAACCATTCGTGGGAGACGAGGAGCTGATTTGAGGCACCCTCTATGGGATGAACTTGATCCGAAAGGTACCAAGTATCGCCAAAAGAAACTAGCCAAAGGCCGGTGACGCTCGAGGGCGCAAAGTAGGTAATATATGCCAGCCCCAGCGCTGAGACAACGAGCGTAAATTCAGCAATCACCAGCATCATAGCCAAAAGCCCCAAAAGCGAGCTCACCGTGAGTGCCAATATCTCGCGCCATGTGGCTGGCTCCGTGTAGCGGAACTTGATCCAAGCCCACAGGTCAGAACGTGAGAGGTTGACATGCTGATTTTTGATGTGTCCGAACCCCATGTTTTGAACCCGCCACCGTTCAAAATAGCCAAACCAAAGTGCCACAATAGGAATGAGCGGGATGAGAAAAAAGGTGGCAAGAAGTGAACCTGCCAGCGTCGCCACCACGGACAAGAGAAGAAGGTGGAAGAGAGCAATCCACGGCGCTGCCGAAAAAAGATAAGTAGGTGATCCTAGCGCACGCCACAGCGATCTCTTAACCGGCGTCTGCGCAATAACTGAACTGTTTTCCATAATTTCTATTGTTCTTGGCATCACTTTCTGACGCAGTGGAGGCATCTGTACTTTATAGAGGTATAGCTAGCTCTACCCCTCATATTTCATAACACCCAGGTTAAACCTGCGGCAGAGACAGTTCCTCAATAAGCGTTTCACGTGCGGTTTTATTGTTTTCCACAGAAAATATAGGTGTTATAGTGTACGAGTTTACTTACCGCTAGACTTGTCCATACCAATATGCTGAAACATAATCACCAAGAAATATCCACTGCAATTTCTATACCCTCTACGGATGAATTTGTAACTTTCTTTTTGTAGTTTCCCCGTCTCGCAAAGCTTTCCGAAAGGCTCATATTTTGACACTCGAATCTCAATTTGTTGGCAACTGGATTATTGACCCCGATCATTCTCGCGTGGGTTTTTCAGCCCGACACGCAATGGTGACTAAAGTTCGGGGTGCATTTAACGACGTCAGCGGAGAAGTACACATCGACTCACAAGAATGGAACCGGTCTTCTGCCCGCGTAAGCATTGATGTGAATAGCATTGATACCCGCAACGCTGATCGCGACTCCCATTTGCGTAATGGAGATTTTTTCGACGCGGAGAACTACCCCACTATTGATTTCGTTTCCACTTCGATTGACGAGGTCGATTCAAATCAGTTCATCGTGGTAGGCGCGCTGACCATGCGTGGTGTCACCCGCGCAGTCTCGATTCCGCTAGATCTCACCGGAGTTCATGAGGATTCTTTTGGCAATATCCGCGCAGGTCTTGAGGGTGGACGCCGCATTGACCGCAAGCAGTGGGGCATTAGTTGGAATGCTAATCTTGACGCCGGTGGAGTAATGATTTCCGATAAAATTAGCCTTGAATTTGAGCTTTCCTTGGTTAAAACTAGCTAAGTTTTAGCGCTCGTTCCTACGAAAAATAGCGAGTAAAAAAATAGGTGCTCACCCAGATTGTTGGGTGAGCACCTATTTTTATGACGGTGGTTGAGGTTTAACCGAAACGACCTGAAACGTAGTCTTCAGTTGCCTTCTGCTTAGGGTTGTTGAAGATTTCCTGAGTAGGCGCGTATTCAATCAATTTGCCGGGTTTACCGGTGCCTGCAATGTTGAAGAATGCGGTTTTGTCGGAAACTCGAGCAGCCTGTTGCATATTGTGAGTCACAATTACTACGGTGTACTCTTCTTTGAGCTCATTGATCAAGTCTTCAACTGCCAAGGTTGAGATGGGGTCAAGAGCGGAGCAAGGCTCGTCCATCAAAATCACATCAGGCTTCACGGCGATTGAACGAGCGATGCACAAGCGCTGCTGCTGACCACCAGAAAGACCAGAACCGGGCTTATCCAAGCGATCCTTAACTTCGTTCCAGAGGTTTGCACCGCGTAGTGAATTTTCCACCAATTCTTCGGAATCCGAGCGGGAAATCTTACGGTTGTTCAGCTTTACGCCTGCCAAAACGTTTTCACGGATTGACATGGTAGGAAATGGGTTAGGACGCTGGAATACCATGCCGATTTGTGAGCGAACCACCACGGGGTCAACACCTTTTGCGTAGAGGTCGTCGCCGTCCAACAAAATTTTACCTTTGACGTGCGCCCCAGCAATGACCTCGTGCATGCGGTTGATCGTACGCAAGAAAGTTGACTTGCCACAACCGGAGGGGCCAATGAATGCAGTCACTGTACGGGGTTCGATGCTCATGTTTACATCTTCAACAGCCAAGAAGTCACCGTAGTAAACGTTGAGGTCTTCAACATCAATGCGCTTAGACAATGTATTTTCCTTTACTCAAAAATCTTCGGTGGCACGCAGAGCGCCATGTTTGAACCGGGTAGTTTAGCGACCAGTTTTAGGAGCGAATGCCTTAGCAATTGCACGAGCAATCAAGTTCAAGATCATCACAATCAGAATCAGTACCAACGCGGCTGCCCATGCACGGGTTTCAGAAGGCTGGGGCGCGGTTGGGCTGGTAGGAGTCATGATCTGGTAGTAAATGTACGTAGGCAAAGTTGCCATCCATCCACTGAAAGCATTCCAGTTGATGGAGTTGACGAAACCTGCGGTCACAAGAATTGGAGCGGTTTCACCAATCACACGAGCGATAGCAAGGGTGACGCCCGAGGCGATACCTGAGATTGCAGTAGGAATAACAATCTTCATAATGGTTCGCCATTTACGCACACCCAGAGCGTATGAAGCTTCGCGCAATTCGTTAGGCACAATGCGCAACATTTCTTCTGCGTTACGAACCACCGTAGGAATCATCAGCACAGACAGAGCCACAGCTGCTACAAAACCTGTACGAGTTGAGGGGGTGCCGGTCACGAATACAAAGAACGATGCCGCAAACAAACCGGCAACGATAGAAGGAATACCGGTCATCACATCAACGAAGAACGTAATTGCTTTGGAGAGGAACCCGCCTTTGGCGTATTCCACCAGGTAAATTGCAGTCAGTAAACCAATAGGTACCGAGATGATGGTTGCCAACAGGGTGATTTCCAACGTACCGACGATTGCGTGGTAGATACCGCCAACAATTGGCTGATTTCCTGCAACGGTCTTGTTATCGATAACGCCTGTCACACCGTTCATGGAGTGGAACAAGAACCCACCGGATAGACCGGGAATACCTTTTGAAAGTACAGTCCACAGCACTGAAACCAATGGAATCAGAGCGATAAGGAATGTGCCGTAGACCAAGAAACGAGCGAATGCATCGGTGCCTTTACGGCGACCTTCGATTATTCCAATAATGACCGGCCCGACAATCACGAAAATCAGACCAGCAAAAATTACCCATGTTCCGATAGAAAAGCCAAGGAGTGCTGAAAGCGCAGCTCCTAAGACAATAGCGGCAATACCCACCGCAAGAGTCAACCACTTAGGGGCTTGACCGCTAGTCAAGCGAGAAGAAGTTATTGCTGTTGAGCTCATTATTAGTTAGCTCCTGAGAATTCTTTGTAACGGCTGGTGATCATACGAGCAGCAATGTTGACCAGGAGGGTGATTACAAAGAGCACCAAGCCGGCTGCAATGAGCTCAGACATACGGATGCCGTATGCTTCTGGGAAGTTCAACGCGATTTCTGAGGCGAAAGTCTGGTTGCCCGATTGAATAAGTGAGGCAGTGAGCGGACCGCTTGCAAGAACCAAGGTGACTGCCATAGTTTCACCCAAAGCACGGCCAAGTGCCAACATGACGGACGAGACGATTCCGGTGCGGGCAAAAGGAAAGACGGTCATGCGAACCATTTCCCAGCGAGTTGCGCCCAAGCCCAACGCTGCTTCTTCTTGCAACTTAGGAGTCTGCAGGAAGATTTCGCGGCACATAGAGGTAATAATCGGCAAAATCATGATTCCCAAAACAATTCCGGCAGTCAGAATAGTTTTACCAGTCTGAGAAGCAGGACCAGCGAAAATTGGAAGCCAGCCTAAGTAAGATGCCAACCAGTCGTAGAAAGGCACAATCTTTGGTGCAAGAACTGCAGCACCCCAAGCGCCAAAGATAACTGAAGGAATCGCAGCCAAGAGATCGATAATGTAACCAATCGCCTTAGCAAAGCGGCGAGGTGCGTAGTGCGAAATATAGAGAGCCACACCAATGCCCACTGGAGTTGCAAGCAACAACGCAATAGTAGAAGCAATCAAGGTGCCCACAACGAGTGGCCAGATGTACTTAAAGAAGCTACCAGAAGTCAGTTCAGAAGAATCTGCGGTAAATACCGGCAAAGCCTGCGCAACAAGAAAGATAGCAACAGCGGCAAGCACCACAAGAATAAGGATGCCGGCGCTCAGTGAAATACCTGAGAAAATTTTATCTGCAGCCGGGTTACCTACATTAGGCAACTCTTTAGATGCCGGACGGCGGGAACTTGGACCATTAGGTGAATCCGAAATAATTGACATATCTGGTTGATGCCTTTTGTTCTCTAAATGAGTCTGGGCGAAAGTTGAATCATCAATCTGATTCTTAGGCCGATTCATTTGTGTGGTCATGGGTGCTTCACAATCTTCAATGCTGGCTGGCGAGACCAAAACTCACTCAACATGGGCAAACGGTGCGACCGAGTCCGAAGGGCTCAATCGCACCGCCTCACTATCAAGCTACTAGCTAGCAACCTTCACTGAGTCGATTGCCTTCTGAGCGTCCTTGCGCAAGGTCTCGGTCAAAGGTGCAGACTTGGCTGAATCTGCGGCGTCCTTCTGACCCTGTTCGGAAACTACGTAAGACTCGTAAGCCTTGACCAAGTCAACAGTCTGCTGATCTTTGTAGGAGGAGCAAACGATGTGGTAAGAAACCAAAACCACGGGGTAAGCGCCAGCTACATCAGGGGTGCGGTTGATGTCTAGGGACATGTCGTTAGCGTTCATGCCGCCGACCTTTTCAGAAGCTTCAACAGTCTTTGCTGCTGCATCTGCTGAAATTTCAACGTACTCTTCGCCTGATTTGACCTTGACGGTACCCAGATCGCCAACTGCTGAAGCGTCAGCGTAAGTGATTGCGCCGTTGGTGGAAGTGGTGGTTGAAACTACGCCCGAAGTACCCTTGTTGGATTCACCAGCGTATTCTGAAGGCCAGTTGCCGTCAGCTTCTTTGGTCCATTCACCCTCGGAAGCCTTATTCAAGTATTCGGTGAAGTTCTCGGTGGTACCGGAATCATCTGAACGGTGAACAACAGTAATGTTCGTGTCAGGAAGGTCAACGCCCTCGTTCTGCTTCTTGATAGCGTCATCGTTCCACTTCTTGATGTCGCCCTTGAAGATCTTTGCAATGGTCTGCGCGTCAAGGTTGAGTGACTTTACGCCCTCAACGTTGAATGCAATAGCGATGGGAGAAATGTAAACGGGAACGTCGATTGCGCCATCGGTGCCGCAAACGTCCTTGGACTTGGTGTATTCCTCAGAGGAGAGGTGCGCATCTGAACCTGCGAACTGAGCGCCGCCAGCTAGAAGAGCCTTACGACCTGCACCTGAACCATCAGGTGAGTAGTTCACTGATGCTTTGGAGTTTGAAGAAGTGAAGCCTGATTCCCAGGCGTCAATTGCAGCCTTCTGTGATGAAGCACCAACACCGGTGAGGGTACCGGAAATATTTGAGTCTGATTTGCCCTCTGAAGAGGAAGCGGTACCGGTTGCATTATCTGAACCGCATGCGGAAAGAGCAAGCATGCCAATAAGAGCGAATGAACCTGCGCCTGCGAGTGCTTTAGTCTTCAAGAAAGTGTCCTTTTCAACGAGCCGTGTGCGGAAGCGTTATATCGGCTCCCTACATGTGATGAACGGCGCGAATCGCCTATGATTCGAACCTTACAAACAGAGACTCTAGGGGTGGAAGGTAGCTAATTAGGTAGGGCTGGGTAAACGAAAAGTTAACTCTGAACAACGTTTAATACCCCTCAGCACACTTAGTCTTGAGCCAACTGTCTACACTGTTGTATATGGCGATACCCTTCTCTGTTTCTGACCTCGGCAAACACTTAATAGAGCGCTCTGCCGAAGGTTTAACCCGCGTTCGGGCAGGCTTTTTTCAATCCTTACAAATTGTGATGTCAGGAATTGGCGCCTACGCTTTTGCACAGTACATTTTGGGCCACAGGGAACCCATCTTCGCCGCAACCGCAGCTATCGTCTCTTTAGGTTATGTTCGCGGTTCAACCCATGCACGGCGCATGCTTGAAGTAACATTGGGTGTCACCATCGGAATTCTCATCGGCGATTCGTTGATGCTTCTTTTAGGACGCGGTCTTTGGCAAGCGGGACTCGTAATGTTTATTTCGATCTCGGTGGCACGGTTGTTAGA
>JAUMUA010000108.1 GCA_030530925.1 Rothia sp. (in: high G+C Gram-positive bacteria)
GTAGCTGCGGGTTTGGAGGATGTCACGCAACTTTGCCACTGCACGGTCAACCTTGGTTGCCTCAGCGGCAAAGAAGTAGTTGTAGGCGATAACTGCGGGCACAAGTCCCATGTACACGGCAATCACATCGAGGTGTCCACCCTGCACAATAAAGAGCACGTACTTGTCGGCCCATAGAACAGATCCGAGAAGGAATCCTCGTAGCATTTCTTGGACGATGAGACCGTAGTTAAGTCGTTTGAAGGTAGTGAGGTGGCGTAGGTGACGGCGAATCACAAAGAGCATAACAACGATGCCCATGAGCGGTGGCAAGAACCATACGGTGGGAAGAATCAATAGTGAAAGAGCATACGCTAACCATGCAAAAGCCCAAGTGTGGCGGTTATTTGTTGGGATGTTTGCAATTACAAGCAATTGCCCAAATGCCATATTGAGAAAACCTAGAACTAAGAATGCGCACAGGGCGGGAAAGCTCCAGTGCAAGGTGAGGAAAAAAGGCAGAGCAAAAACTACCAGCATGGGCAGTACGGCAATGCAGGTGGAGAGCCAGTATTCTGCAAAGCGTTGCATACAGGCCTCAAGGTCTCGTTCACCTAAAAGGTCGCCCATGGCGCGGTAAATGGGTAGGCAAACACTTTGACTCATCCAGGGCACGGTAATCGAAACTGCCAAGATGATTTGGGTGAGGTCGGTACCGCCCACGGTCATTTGAGAGATACGCGGGGTAACTAGTGGAAAGATAGCGGTCAAAAGAATGACAGGAGAAAGATAAAGCACAAACTGATATATAAATTTTGCGCGTTTGCGTTTGAACTGGGGGCGTTGCGTGCGAGTGACGAGTGCTGTAGACATAGGGTGCTTTCGAGATGAGCCTGCGAACAAATGGCATAGCTAGGCTATGCCACAATGTCTATATCTTTACCAGCCGATGAGAGGCTTTCGACGTTATTCAACGCCTTTTTGCTTCTTAGGGGACAAAATATCAGTATCGTTAACATCAACCTCTCATAACAGCCCACAACCCCGCTTCTTAATTTGTCACATAACAGATATCGGTAGGGTTAAGTCCATGAAGATTGCTACCTGGAATGTGAATTCAATTCGAGCCCGCGCCGACCGCGTGGAAGAATGGCTAGAACGCTCAGACGTTGATGTTTTAGCGATACAAGAAACTAAAGCAAAAGATGAGACGTTTCCCTTCGAAATTTTTGAATTTATGGGGTACGAGGTTGCTCATTTTGGGTTGAGTCAGTGGAACGGCGTGGCGATTGCTTCACGAGTTGGGCTAGACGACGTCGAACGCACTTTTCCCCGGCAGCCAGTTTTCGGCAAACCGGGGGAAGACGAGATTCAAGAAGCACGCGCTATAGGCGCTACGTGCGGGGGCATTCGAGTGTGGAGTCTCTATGTACCCAATGGTCGCGGTCTCGATGATCCGCACATGGCATACAAAATCGAATGGCTTAACGTTCTCAAGGAGAACGCGCAACAGTGGTTAGCCAATGATCCTGCGGCACAGTTTGCGCTGGTAGGTGACTGGAACGTGGCACCCACAGACGAAGACGTGTGGGATATCGACTTCTTTCGCAGGAACAACATGACGCACGTCAGTCCCGCAGAACGCACAGCGTTCAACGCATTTTTGAACGAAGCTCAGCTAGTGGACGTGGTGCGACCGTACACGCAGGGGCAGTTTACGTATTGGGATTACACCAAGCTGCGCTTTCCTAAAAATGAAGGTATGCGTATTGATTTTCAGCTTTGCTCGCCGGCCTTGGCAGAGCGTGTGGTGGGTGCAGAAATAGATCGCGAGGAGCGCAAAGGAAAGGGGGCGAGCGATCACACACCGGTGATTATCACAGTGGACTGAGGCAAAACCGGTATTTACTAAGTGTGCTGATAGAGTTGTGGAAATACTCATCGCGAAAGGAAACAAATTATGACTAAAGTACTTTTTGTAGTTTCAGCAGCTGATCACTGGACACTCAAAGACGGTTCAAAGCATCCCACCGGCTTCTGGGCAGAAGAGCTCGCAGAACCTCACCGCATTTTTTCCTCAGCCGGCTGGGATATCACCATCGCTACCCCCGGCGGCGTCGCTCCTACACTGGATCGCATCAGCATTGGCCCCATGGGCGGCACCAACTCAAAGCGCCAGCAAGTAGTGGATTACCTCAAATCCATCAAAGAACAAATCGATTCCCCCAAGAATCTTTCAGAGGTCAACCAGAGCGAGTATGACCTCGTATTCTACCCCGGTGGTCATGGCCCCATGGAAGACCTCGCCGTCGACGAAACCTCAGGCAAACTGCTCATTGAGCGCATGAACGAGCACAAGCCGGTAGCTTTGCTGTGCCACGCACCAGCAGCCATCATGGCAGCCAAAACTAACACCGGCAACGCTTTCTACGGCTTCCGCATGACGGGGCTTTCAAACGCCGAAGAGAAAATGAACCCCTTCTCATGGAAGGCACAGTGGTTCCTCGAGACTGCAATGAAGGACGTGGGAGTCAAGTACGAAAAAGCGCTTTTGCCATACCAGGCCAAGGTAGTTGTGGATCGCAACGTGTACACCGGGCAGAACCCGCAGTCCTCTGCAGCACTAGCACAGCGTCTCGTTGAAGACTTGGGTTAATACTTATCAAAGCCCCTGCTGGATGAGTAATTAACTAAAAAGAGCGCCTCATGCGAGGCGCCCTTTTTAGTTAAGTTTCTGTGCATCACACAAAAGCTTTATTAAATAAAAAATCCACTCGCATGTTAGAAGCCCATGCAAGTGGATTTGTGGCTCCGACCGGCGTCGATCCGGTGACCTTACGATTTTCAGTCGCACGCTCTA
>JAUMUA010000009.1:0-36344 GCA_030530925.1 Rothia sp. (in: high G+C Gram-positive bacteria)
GACGCAACTTTACAAAATATGCGCATAACCCACTCTTCGGTGTGCCGACACAAGGGTATACGGCGCATTTTCGCGACCCCCACGTGATGTGGCGTGAGGGCAAATGGTGGGCAGTCCTAGGTGCACAGCGAGAAAATCAAACACCAGCAGTGGTTATTTACACCTCTGACGATCGACGCACCTGGAAGTTTGCGCATGAGATTAAGTTTTCAGACGAATCACTGATGGACTTTGGGTATATGTTCGAATGCCCGCTGCTGTTTTCATTAAAAGATCAAACCACCGGCGAACTTTGTGACGTCTTGATGTTTTGCCCCCAGGGGATTGTTGCCCAAGGGGATAACTATCAGAATATCTATCAGTGCGGATATGTTGTGGGTAAATTGCGCAAGGGTTACTTTGACGTGCGCACTCCCTTTACGGAGTTCGATGCGGGATTTGAGTTTTATGCACCGCAAATTTTTAGTAACGTACCCGTTGAAGGCAATGACTCTGTGACTCTGATGGCATGGCTGGGAAACGCAGAAGAGGACGAACAACCGTCGTGGGACTACCGCTGGCTACATATGATGACGTATCCCCGCGAAGTATTTTTAGACCAGGGAAAACTGGTTCAGCAACCCGTTTCTCAACTGGATTCTGCCCTGCCGCTTCTGCCGGAGAATTTGGACGAAACTGGCCGTGTGAAGTCTTTGGCTCAGGCTAAAACATTTCGCCTTAAAACAACGCTGGCAGTGGCAAAAGAACCCATAGTGATAAAACTGCACGATAGCCAGGGGGTGGCGGTCAGCATCGTCGTGAGCTCAGAAGCTGTGCTGATGGATCGCTCAGGTAGCCGTTATCAAGCAGGGGGATCTCTACGGAAAAAGTCCCTTACTCGCACTGAACAGCGCAACGCAGAGGTGCTCTATGACGGCTCGGCGTTAGAGGTCTTTGTTGATGGCGGCAAACAGGTGTTTAGTGCCCGCATCTACACTCACGGAGGTATCGACGCCGTAAGTATTGTTGATTCGAACGGAAAAAATCGCCCCGAGCACGTAACGAATCTAGAGGTAGCTCGTTTGGAATAGAGCGGGCGGATTCTTTGCCAAAATGTGGAAACTTAGCCAGTAGCAGACCATAAGTATGGTGATTATTTGCGTGATAAGATTCAAGAAAATTGGGAAAGGTATGCTTTGAATTCAGATTCTATACCGCCCAGAGTTATTCAAATATCAGTTCTACAAGGAGAAACCATGGGATTCAAGTCAATGGCTGGCCGCCTATTTGGAAAAGATAAGCAGGACGCCTCAGTAGAAAACACTTCATCGGCTGCCTCAACTTCTGCGGTGTCTGGAGTGACCAAAGTACTGGGTGCACACATGAGCGGTACCGTGGTGGAGCTCAGCAAAGTAGACGATCCCACCTTTGCTACCGGTGCGCTCGGACCCGGCGCTGCTATCGAACCATCGGTAGGTAAACTTGTGGCACCCGCCGATGGAAAAATCACAGTAGCGTTCCCTACTGGACACGCAGTAGGTCTACGCACCGAAGATGGTCTAGAAATTCTCATGCACGTAGGTTTCGACACCGTGGAACTAGACGGTAAGTTCTTTAACCCAGTGGTTACCAAAGGCCAGGAAGTAAAGCGTGGCGACGTCCTCGTAGAATTTGATACCGAAGGCATTAAAGCTGCCGGCTACCCCCTCACCACTCCTTTGGTGATCACCAATGCAAAACGAGCAGTGCAAAATACCACACTGAGTGAAAATGCATCATCGCAATCGACTATTAATGCGCAAGAGGACTTTTTAGTTATTCAACTAACTCCGAACGCTGAGTAACGGTTAAGAGCTACGTTACATTAATGCCCCAAGCTAATTGACAGCTTTGGGCATTTTTGTTTAGCAACTAGTCAGCGCAATATTTCTTTCTTAAAATCTTTGTTTCGAATACCCCTAAGTGCACTGAATAATTCCTCAAAATGTGAGAATAGTTTTACGTTTTGGCTTTAGAGGGAATTAGGGATATGCCAGAGAATCACTTGGTGCACAACGTAAGAGAAGCAACCATCGATGATATTGATGGAGCAGTAGAGGCACTTTCAGATGCCTTTGAAAATGACCCAGTCATGAGTTTAGCTATGGGTGGGGCTCATCAGCTTGAGAAAGTTAAAAAGCTCTTTCGGTTTCAAATAGAAAAAACTTATTTACCATCTGGCATTGTAGATATTGCCCTCACCCGCGAGGGGAAGATTGTGGGTGCTGCCCTCTGGAATTCTCCTGAAGGACAAAAAGGTAGCTTACTCCAAGACATGAGAGAACTACCCGCTTATGCAAAAATTCTTGGCCCCTCTTTTCTTATGGGAATTTATACTGAACTGAAACTGCTTTCCGCGCGTCCTAAATTTCCCCACTGGTATCTGTACACGATTGGGGTGCAGGAGGACGCTCGTTCCCAAGGAGTGGGTAGCGCGCTCTTAGATTTTCGCCGAGCAAAGCTGGGTTATTACCCCGCTTATCTCGAAGCATCAACTTTTCGTAGTGCCGCTTTGTACCGCCGTCATGGATTTATTGAGTTGGGAAACTTTAAAAACGGCAAGCCAGCAATTGGAATGTGGCATCCTGCCCCGGAGAGCAGCATTGACCGCGGTCTCGAAAAATCTGCGACGAAGCGCTAAAAAATTGGCAGCGAGTCCACTTTCTCGCCCGCTTCAGCGCCAGTGGGCGCAACGGCAATGAGCGCGTTAGCCTCAGCGAATGCCGAGAGCATATGAGATTGCGCCCCCCGTTCAAATGGGGTGGCGTGCTCACCTGCTACTACCGCGGGAATGAGCCGCAAATCTTTTTTAGCAAATGCCCGCACGTCGCGGGTGAGAGTCACTTGCTGGGTTGCTGGCAACGGTTGCTGGTTCATACCCGCTAAGAGTGCCGGAAGATAGCTGTACAGCGAAACATGTGCTGCCAGCGGATTGCCGGGTAGTCCTATAACCACGCATTGATTAGGGAGAACGGCTGCCAAACATGGGTGGCCGGGGCGAACAGCTACTGCTTCAAAAATATAGGTTGCGTTCAATTGCGCTAGTAACGTGCGCACCAAATCAACCTCAGAGGTAGAAGAACCACCGGTTAGTAAAAGAACATCGGCGCGTTGCGACTCGGTCGCTTCGAACCAATCACGAAGTTCTTGCTCGTCATCGTGGAGTCGAGAGGTTGAAAGTACCTCGGCACCCATCTGTTGCAAAATGGTGGGAAACTGCGCAGAATATGCGTCTCGTACCTCACCGGGACCAGGAACACCGCGAGTAATAACTTCGTTGCCGGTGTACGCTACTGCCACAGCAGCACGCGTATTCACAAGGACCTGATCGATTCCACACACCGACAAAAACGCAATATGACGCGCGCCCAGGCGAGTACCTGCGGCAACAGCCAGCGAACCTTGGGCAAGTTCCTCTCCAATTCGGCGCATATCAGCACCGGGAGCGGGCAGGCGTTCTGGTACAACCCAAGTTTCACCCTCTGACTGCACAAGATTCACCCACTCCAATCGAATCACCGATTCGGCACCTGGGGGGATGAGACCGCCGGTCAAAATCGTAGTGGCACACCCGTCCTCGAGTGCAACGGTGCGGCAATGCCGATTCTCGTGAGTGGCTAACTTTGCACCGTCCTGCAGTTTCCACGGAGCATTACCGCGCACCGCGTAGCCGTCCATGGCGGAAGAATCATAGTGCGGTAAAGGAATCAGTGTGTGTATGTCTTCTGCGAGCACCTGACCGATTGCTTGATCCAGCGGAACTTTTCGCGTGGTCATAGTGCGTTGCGCGCCGTGTTCATAAATTTTTTCGAGGGCTAAATGCCACGGAGTGTGGTGCATGTTTTGATCCTTATGATGCTGTAGAAGCAACTGATGCCAATATTCGGGGGAGCTGGGGGTGTTTAAAAAAATACCTTCTGGCATTAGCTTTCGTTCCACTGGGGATGCTCAAAACCGAGCCGATGCGCGTTGTCCCAGGTGTCGACGTCGGCGGTTGCCCCTGCCGGAAGCTCTAGTTCAGCGGTGTTGAGCTGGCGGATAAATTTCCGCACCGATTGATGGGCAGTATCGGTGGCAAAAACTCGCTTGAGTGCTTCGGTGCGGAAAATACTTGCAAGCGGTTGCGTGATACCTTCGGTAACTCCCACGAAGCCCTCTAGTGCGCGTGGTGCAACCTCGGTAGCTTGTACCAAGTGGGCTACTGCGGCTGCGACAGCTGGCATGTCCACCGCCAACACGCACGTCCACTCACTTTTCTGCGCGAGCGCGCGGATGCCGGCGGTGATTGCTGCTGCGGGACCAGAAAAGGGAGGGGCTTCGCGTACACGCACAACGTGCGGTGGGAGCGGCAGAATTTCTGGACCCACCACCACAATTTCTTGGGCAGATTGTACTGCCTCAAGAGTGCTTGCTAACAGGGTTTTTTCACCATTAGACAGCGATGCTTTGGGGGTGCCGCCTAAGCGTGAAGAACGACCCCCAGCAACGATGATGGCTGAGAAATATGTGCTCGACGTATCTTGATGTGGCGAAGTCGCATTCATTTATCTATCCACCTGCAAAGGGAGGCAAAACATCTACGCGCGCATCAGGATTCAAAGGAGCGCTCGGCTCGGAGGCTTGCCCGTTGACCAAAAAAGAACACTGGGCCAAAATCTGCGCCATGGTGAGACCCGAGGGCGTGCGCCCGGTATGAACCGACTCAAGATACGAGATGAGTTGTGCGAGCGTAATTTTGTCAGATGCCTGAGAAGAACCTGTCTGTGAATCTGCCACCGCAGATACAGAGATGTTCTGCTCCGCAACTCCTGCCGCGGCGCGGGCTGCTGCAAAGAAAT
Organism: Rothia sp. (in: high G+C Gram-positive bacteria); assembly: GCA_030530925.1. Lineage (GTDB taxonomy): Bacteria > Actinomycetota > Actinomycetes > Actinomycetales > Micrococcaceae > Rothia. The sequence goes on from JAUMUA010000009.1 coordinate 4,857, forward strand.
GAACAATCACAGTATTTAACCTCCAATGGCGCTCATAGAACGAGCGGGACGGACAAAATCTTCGGTCTCAAACCCTGCACTGTTTTTACCGTGGGCCGCAGGCTTCTCCCACATTCCCTCACGCCAGCGCACTGCGATTTCTTGGTCAGTGGCTCCGGAGCGCATCAAATCGCGTAAATCGGTTTCAGTTTGGGAAAATAGGCACGAGCGAATCTTACCGTCGGCGGTAAGACGCACGCGGGTACAGCTTTCGCAAAAAGGTTCGGTCACCGAAGCGATAATTCCTACATGTCCGAGCTTGTTGTGTTCGCTTAACTCGCTGGTTCCCAGCGGGTACACGTCCCACAAATCAGCCGGTGCTGATCCGCGCGGACCAGGCTCTCTATGCAATAGGAACTTTTCAGATAGCTGTTCGCGAATCTGCTGCGCTGTGATCGTGCCTTCGCGCGACCACTTGCGATCGGCGTCCAGCGGCATCTGCTCAATAAAACGCAACTGATACCCGTTGTCTAGTGCCCATTCCAACAAATCTGCACCTTGATCATCATTGATACCGGGCATCAACACCGCGTTGATTTTGATGGGAAAGAGCCCAATAGATGCCGCATAGTCGATGCCTTTAAAAACATCGGAGAGACGATCGCGGCGAGTGAGTTGTGCAAAAGTTTCGGGGCAAATCGTATCAAGGGAGATGTTGATTCGTTCAAGCCCCGCCGACTTGAGCCGATCGGCGTGCTTTTCAAGGCCCAGCCCGTTAGTGGTCATGGACAGCGGAATCTGTGGATGTTGCTCATGGATCTCATGCAAAATCTGAGGTAATTCTTTACGCAATAGCGGCTCACCGCCGGTAAATCGAATTTCGTGAACCCCAAGATGCTCCACCGCAATGGTAGCTAAACGAACAATCTCATCGGCAGAAAGAAGTTTTTGTTGCGCCAACCAATCAAGACCCTGCTCTGGCATACAGTATTGGCAACGAAGATTGCATTTATCAGTAAGCGAAATACGCAAATCTGAGGCACTACGCCCCCACTGATCCACTAACCCACCGCTCTTTTTGAGCTCTTCGGGCATGGTTGATTTCTGCTCGGTGACCACCGCAAGCGTCGGGCCAGCAATCAGCGTGCTCGAACGAGCACCTGCCGAGGCACCGTGAGAACCCCCAAAAGGTTCATTGGAAAACGCCATGAAGTCACCTTTCATAAATCTGCATCTAATAGTTATATTTACATTAGTCGGTTCAAAAGCAGAACCCCACCGCTGAAGCAGAATGAGAGATAAAAGACCGTGAAACTCACACCCATCGCGAAAATCTCCCTCGTAGCAATGACCATTCTTTCCACTCTGGGACTTGCCGCTTGTAGCTTCAACTCTTCTGACCAAGCACAAAGTAACGCCAGCAACACAGTTTTTGACCAGAAGAGCTCAGTGCAGGTTTTTGCGGCAGCGTCACTCAATTCAGCCGGCGCAGAACTCGAAAAAGCATTCGAAGAATCGCACCCCAACACCGACATTTCGTTCAACTATGCAGGTTCTTCAAAACTCGTTCAACAGATACAACAGGGTGCAACTCCGGACATCTTGGTCACCGCTGATCAGAGCACCATGGACGGTGCCGTCAAGAATGTTGATGATTTGCACGACGCCAAGCCTACTGTCGTCGCTACCAACCAGCTGGTCTTGGCAAGTGCAGCCGATAACCCCGCGCATCTCAACAGCGTGAAAGATTTAAAATCGTCCGATGCCACCGTGGCGCTTTGCGCTGCAGAAGTTCCCTGCGGCAACCTCGCGCATCAGGAACTCTCCGATCAAAACATTGAGCTGACCAACGTCACCGAAGAAAAGAACGTCTCTGACGTAGCCACCAAGGTTTCAAGCGGTGCTGTTGACGCCGGCTTTATCTATTCCACCGACGCCGCCAGAATCAAGAAAGAGCAGAATATTACCGTTATTGATTTGCCTGACCTTGAAAAGAACGTGTACCCCATGGCTCTCACCAGTGCGGGTGAAAAGAACAGCGCCGCAGAAGAATTCGCTAAGTGGCTAAGCGGTGACGAAGCGCAGAACATCCTCAAAAAATACGATTTTGGTTCTGCAAAATAACCCTCGCCGCACACCGATAGTTTGAAACTAGCTATCGCTCACCCAGCTCACGATAGCAAGCACATACACCCCGGAGATTCATGAAACAGCGTTTTGCCTTTCGCTCAGTACCTTGGATCTTTGCACTGCCGGCATCACTTGGTCTGTTTGCTATCGTGAGCCCGTTAGTGGCGCTCGCACTTAATATTCCTTGGCATCAGGCGCTCAATCTTCTGACCGAGCAAAGCGCGTTGCAATCAGCCAAACTCTCGGTACAAACAGCGTTGCTCTCCACAGCGCTGTGTGGAATTTTGGGAATCCCGCTCTCGCTTATGCTCACCAAAGTGTTAGCACGAAGTCGCTGGCGTGTGGTGGGAACCCTGTTGTACGCGCTGATTTACGCGCCGGTGATTCTCTCTCCCGTGGTTTCCGGTTTGGCGCTCACCTTCTTTTGGGGTCGCAAAGGCGTGGTGGGTGCGTGGTTATACAGTATGGACATCAACGTGGCATTTACTTCTGCCGCGGTGGTCATTACTCAAATTTTTGTGGGTCTGCCATTCTTTGTGGCGGCAGCGGTCACTACTTTGCGCGCGATCCCTACCGAATACGAAGAACTCGCTTTTGTAGAAGGTGCCACTGCGTGGGAAACTACCCGCAAAGTGTTGTTACCCCTAGCCGCACCGGGTATAGCCACTGCTTTTCTGTTAGCTTTTGCTCGAGCTCTGGGTGAGTACGGTGCTACCGTTACTTTTGCCGGAAACATTGCCGAAAAAACGCGAACCATACCGCTCAACATTGAACTCATGCTCAGCTCCAACGAAATGTCTCAGGCTCTAGGGTCTTCGCTGATGCTCATTAGTCTGTATCTGATAGTGCTGGCGCTATCGTGCTTGATGATTGCCCTTCAACGCTTGCGCCGCACCTCACACCGTCAAGAAAGCGCACGATGAAGAATTTAGCCTCGCACCAAGTACCCGCCGGAGCCGAGATTTTAGCTCCTGATCAATACCAAAATATGGTGGCTGATCAGCTCAAACAAACGATTGATCGCCAAATAGAAACTGTTTCGCTGGATCAAACGCTAGGACGCACCCTCACTGCATCACTCATTGCCCGCGAAAACCTGCCCTATTTTGCAAACTCGCAAATGGACGGTTACGCGCTCACCGCAGAAGCGCTCGATCGTGAGGATCGCACCTTTGAAGTCGGTGCCGACGTTGCCGCCGGTTCCGCACCGCCCACGGGGCAGCCGAGTGCCGACATCGTGCTTCCTATTATGACCGGCGCTGCCCTCCCCGACGGATACGTAGCGGTGGTACCTGAAGAGCAGACGCAACCGCTGGGCACACGCGAAGGTAATTATGCAGCGCAAGGTACGCGCGTGCGTTTGCCGAAGACACCGCATGGCCAATTTGTGCGCACCCCGGGCGAGGACATTCGAGAGGGCGAGCAGGTTGCTACTGCGGGTGACGTCGTAACCCCCGCTTTGTTGGGTGCACTGGCTGCCCAGGGCATCACCGAAGTTCCAGTGTTCGAGCGGTTGCGAGTTTTACTGGTGACCGGGGGTGATGAAGTTGCACAGGGAAGTAGCGTTAAACCTGGGCAGATTCGTGACGCGAACGGACCGGTATTGCGCTCGCTGGTTGCACAGGATGGCGCACACAGCGAACGCCTCAAAATTTCAGATTCGCCGCAAGAACTAATCCGCCAGCTTCGCCGGGCACTTGCTGATTTTGATCCACACCTCATTATTTCCTCCGGCGGAATCAGCCACGGCAAATACGAGGTGGTGCGCAATACAATTGATGCTCTTTCTGCGCAGAACCTCACTGATTTAGGCGTAAAGAAAGCGTGGTTTGGGCATGTAAGCCAACAACCCGGAGGTCCCCAAGGTCTGATTACTCTGCATCATTCGTTGGCGAAACAAGCACGCCAGGTGAGCTGGGTAGCGCTTCCCGGTAATCCGGTAAGCACCCTTATTTCATATGTGGTGTTGCTCCGAGAAGTTATTTCGGCACGCTCGCAACCAGATCTATGGGCAACCCTCGATAGCGGTGAAGACATTGAAGGGCTCCCCGCTAAAACGCAGTTTAGACGAGCGCGAGTGCAACGCATCAGCGATGCCCACGGTCTGACTTTCTTAGCGGTCCCAGACCCGCAAACCGGCTCGCACCTTCTGCACCGCGCCGCCCAAGCCAACGCGTTAGCGCGCATAGAGCCCGCCACCACGTACCTCACCGGTGATAAGGTGCGATGGTACCCACTTCATAGCTCGACCGAATTCTCAGGAGACATTTGATGGAATCAGCACAAAACCTCACACACGTTAGAGAAGACGGCTCAGCGCATATGGTGGACGTGACCGAGAAAGCGGTCACCACTCGCACCGCTATTGCCGAGGCAACGGTGCAGACGCGCCCCGACGTCATCGAGAAAATTTTTGCCGCTGATTTGCCCAAAGGCGATGCTCTACCGGTGGCTCGAGTTGCTGGAATTGTGGGTGCTAAGAAGACTCCCGAGATTATTCCTCTGTGCCACCCGCTCCCGCTGGGCAAAATCACCGTTGATTTTGAACGGTTGGAAAGTGGAGTGCGTATTGAAGCGCTCGTTAAAACTCGCGGAGTTACCGGTGTTGAAATGGAGGCGCTCACCGCTGTCTCCACCGCGGCGCTGACCGTTTTTGACATGATCAAAGCGGTAGACAAGGCTGCTTGCATCACTAACATTCGCGTGCTGGAAAAATCCGGTGGTAAATCAGGCGACTGGTCCGCTACCACCGAATCCTAGCCCCTCCACATATTCCAAATTTCAGCCTCATGAGGCAGAAAGCATCCCTATGTCTGACCCACAAAACACGCCATCGCCAACAAAAAATGCTCTGGTAATTGTTGCCTCCACTCGCGCCGCGAAAGGCATCTACACCGACCGATCGGGTCCGTTGCTCGTTGAGTGGTTGCGTGCGCAAGGGTTTAACACCCCCGACGCCGTGGTGATAGCGGATCGTGAAATCACCGCGTATTTTGCTGAGCTGGTTCAGAGCGCAGAGCTACCTACGGTGATTCTTACCAGTGGCGGAACCGGGCTCAACTCCGATGATTTGACGGTTGAGGCGGTACGCCCGCACCTTGATAAAGAGGTGCCCGGAATCATGCACGCATTTTGGCAAACAGGTCTAGAATCAACACCAGCGGCGGTACTCAGCAGGGGAGTCGCTGGGGTGATTGGCAAGAGCTTTGTGATGACATTGCCGGGCTCGCGTAACGCCGTCAAAGACGGATGCGCGGTGCTTGAACCACTGATGGTTCACATTTTGCGACAAATTGAGGATTACCATGACCACTAAATACACCGCTGATAGTGCCGATTTAGAACCCACCGAATCGCAGGTGGTGCACACCGACATCATCGAAGAACCGCTGGAACCGCTACTTGCCGAGGCTAAAGCGCAGACTATGACCGATGCGATGGGCGCCCTCGTCATTTTTGATGGCATCGTGCGCAACCACGATCATGGCTCGGCAGTAACCGGGCTTTCATACACCGCGCATCCGCAAGCAACTCGATTCATAACGCAGGTGGTGCAAGGCGTTGCCGCAGAAATTGCCGGTGTACGCCTTTGGGCAGTGCATCGTGTTGGCCCGATTGCGATTGGCGAATCGGCGCTCACCGTTTTGGCTGCTGCTGCGCACCGCGGAGTGGCTTTCGAAGCGTGCCAAATGGTGGCAGATCGTATCAAAGCGCAGGTACCGATTTGGAAAGAACAAGAACTGACCGATGGTTCCATCGAGTGGGTTGGAATTGATACTCAGGCAGAACAAAGCCATGAGTGAAACTTTTAGTCGCGCCGAATACCAGCTCTACGCCCGGCAAATGATTCTGCCTGAGCTGGGTCAGAGCGGACAACTTCGGTTGCGAAACGCCCATGCGGTAGTGATTGGTGCTGGCGGACTCGGCGCCCCAGCGTTGTTGTATCTTGCCGGAGCCGGCGTCGGAACCATCACCGTTATTGACGACGACCATGTGGAGCTTTCAAATCTGCACCGCCAGGTAATCCACGCCTATTCACGCCAGGGCAATTCAAAAGCCGAATCGGCTGCCGACACCCTGCGCGCTCTCAACCCACTGATTACGGTGCACACCATTAAAGAGCGGCTGACGCACGCGAACGCGGCAGAGCTGCTCGATGGCGCCAGTGTAGTGCTGGACGGTAGCGATAATTTTGAGACCCGCTATGTGGTTTCTGCAGCGTGCGCCCGTGCGGGAATCGCTCATGTATGGGGTGCGATTCTTGGGTTTGACGCGCAACTGAGTGTTTTTTGGCACGGACGCGGGCCCATCTATGAAGATCTTTATTCTGTTCAGCCAGCCGAAGGAACCGTACCTAGCTGCACGACCGCCGGGGTGATTGGCGCGCTCGCTGGAATCGCGGGTACCACCATGGCCATGGAAGCTATCAAGGTGATCACGGGCATAGGTACGCCGCTGATCGGCGAGGTGGCATATTACTCCGGCATCAGCGGAAAATGGGAATATATTCCCTTGACATCGCGGGTTTCAAAACAGCGAACCAAAAATGAGCCACAGCAAGCTTTAGGTCATTTTGTCTCTAACGTCACATTCAGTAATAATTTATCGAATTTCGAAACCGCCCCGGATCCCTCTTTGCGCGTTGACTGGAGCTGGACCGACGTCGAAGCTGTCCAAAACCGTCAAAAACTCGCCCTCATTGACGTGCGAGAGCCCGCCGAATTTGCGGCGCTCACCATCCCAGACGCCCGCAATATCCCTCTCTCTCGCATACAGCAGTGGAAGCAACAAAACCCCTCGGAGCTGGCGTCTCAAATTGAAAATGCGCGCGAGGGCAATACTGTGGTGTTATTTTGCTCCGCCGGACCACGCTCAGCCTTGGCCGTGCAGTGGTTGATCGAGTGCGGTTTGATGGACGTTCATCACCTGAGCGGGGGACTCGTGGAATGGTTGAATCGTAAAGTTTAGGGTGTGACTGAGGGTGAAATTGACCCTAATAAAAAACTAATTAGCTCATAATTTTATTTGGTATTTTTCATACGTAAATTTAGATACAGTGTGCGTATGAGCGAGAGAACACATACCCCCAGGCGAGCAACCGCTGAGAAAGCCCGCGTCGATGGCCCCTTCTCAGATCAACTCATCAAATTCGGCAAATTCTTCTCTAAATGGGACGAAACTAATGATGGCCGCGCTGTCTTTCGCGAAGGCGGACGCCGCGGCGACGTATTCTACCGCGACCGCTGGAGCTATGACAAAGTAGTGCGCTCCACTCACGGCGTGAACTGCACCGGTTCGTGCTCGTGGCAGGTATTCGTCAAAGATGGTGTGATTACCTGGGAAGCTCAGGCAACCGATTACCCCACTGTGGGTCCCGATCGCCCCGAATACGAACCGCGCGGTTGCCCCCGTGGTGCCTCCTTCTCGTGGTACACCTACTCACCATCTCGCGTGAAGTACCCCTACATCCGCGGACCCCTGCTCGAGATGTTCCGCGAAGCCAAAGCAATACACCAGGGTGATCCCGTTTTGGCATGGAAATCAATCGTCAGTGATCCTGCAAAGCGCGAGCGCTACGTGAGTGCTCGTGGTAAAGGCGGTTTGGTGCGTGGCACCTGGACCGAAGCGCTCGAAATCGTGGCTGCGTCACAAATTCACACCATTCAGGAATACGGCCCCGATCGCAACATCGGATTCTCGCCCATTCCTGCCAAATCAATGGCATCCCACGCTTCGGGCGCCCGCTACATCGAGTTGCTCGGCGGCGTCATGACCTCGTTCTACGACTGGTACGCAGACCTTCCCGTGGCCTCCCCTCACGTCTTCGGCGATCAAACCGACGTGCGCGAATCGGGCGACTGGTGGGACGCCACCTATCTGATGATGTGGGGTTCCAACATTCCGGTGACTCGTACACCCGATGCGCACTGGATGGCAGAAGTGCGCTACCGCGGCACCAAGGTAGTCTCGGTATCACCCGACTACGCCGATAACACCAAGTTTGCCGATGAATGGCTGCCCGCTCAGCCGGGCACTGACGCGGCGCTTGCTATGGCAATGGGCCATGTGATTCTTAAAGAAAACTTTGTGGATCAGCGCGTGGAATTCTTTGAAGATTACACCACCACTTTCACCGATTTCCCCTTCTTGGTGCGCCTTGAAACGCGCGAGGACGGCGTGAAGGTTCCGCACAAATTTGTGAAAGCATCAGATCTAGCGCGCGGTGTGCAGATGGCAGATGCTGACTTTAAGACAGCGTTGCTCAACCGCGCGTCTGGCGAAGTAGTAGTGCCCAACGGAACGATGGGTCACCGCTACAACGCTGAAGATATGGGCAAATGGAACCTTGATCTGGAAGGCGTGCAACCGGCTCTTTCGGTGGCTGATATTCCTGGTGGCGCTACCGGAGTTGCAGAAATCAAGATGCCTGTGTTCGATACCCCGAACGGCTCAGGTTATGTGGTCTCCCGCGGTGTGCCTACGGTTCACGTTGAGGGTATGGAAGTCTGCACCGTTTTCGATTTGATTCTTGCGCAGTACGGTGTGGCTCGCCCCGATTTGCACCTACCTGGCGATTTCGCTCAGAACTTTGAAGATATCAACATCCAATACACGCCTGCGTGGCAGGAAGAAATAACTTCGGTTCCAGCCGAAGCGGTGATTCGTGTAGCTCGCGAATTCGCTAAGAACTCGATTGATTCCGGTGGCCGCACCATGATTATTATGGGTGCCGGTATTTGCCAGTGGTATCACGGTGACGCCACGTATCGCGCTATTTTGGCACTGCTACAGATGTGCGGTTGCGAAGGTCGCAACGGCGGCGGCTGGGCTCACTATGTGGGTCAGGAAAAGGCTCGCCCCATTACCGGTTGGGCGCATATGGCAAACGCTTTGGACTGGAATCGCCCACCGCGCACCCAAGCGGGTACGTCGTTCTGGTACATGCACACCGATCAGTGGCGTCAAGATGGCTACTCCACCGATTCGATTCAATCGCCTCTTGCCAAGGGCGATTTGAAGGGCGTTCACACTGCCGATATCGTGGCGCGGACCGCTCGCATGGGCTGGATGCCCATGTACCCGCAGTTCACCGCCAACCCCACCGTGTTGGCTGCCGAAGCAGAGCAAGCAATTGCCGACGGACGCGCGGAAACTCCGGCACAATACATTGCAGATCGCGTGAACTCTGGTGAGCTCGAATTTGCGGTTGAAGATATTGACAATCCGCTGAACTGGCCGCGCACTTTGATGCTGTGGCGCAATAACCTGCTCGGTTCGTCGGCAAAGGGTGAGGAGTACTTCCTCAAGCACCTTTTGGGCACGCACAACAGCGTGATGTCTACCGATCACACCGAGCGCAAACCGCTTGAAGTGAAGTGGCACGAAAACGCCCCGCAGGGCAAGCTCGATTTGCTGGTCACCGCGGACTTCCGCATGACCTCGTCAACGTTGTGTTCTGACGTGGTGTTCCCTGCTGCTACGTGGTACGAGAAATTCGATATTTCCTCGACCGATATGCACCCCTATATTCACGCATTCACCCCGGCGATTGATCCGCCGTGGGAATCAAAGACCGATCACCAGACGTTCAAGGAATTGGCGTGGGTGTTCTCCAAGCTGGCTGCTAAGCATTTGCCGGCGCAAAAGGACATTGTTTCGGTTCCGCTACAGCACGATACCCCCGGTCAAATCGCCCAGCCCGGCGGGCACGCGCCTGACTGGAAGAACCAGGGTGTTCCCGGCGTCCCGGGCAAAAACATGCCGATTTTTACGATGGTCGAGCGCGACTACCCGGCAATCTACGACATGTACACCTCGGTAGGTCCGCTGCTTTCTACTCTCGGCACCACCACCAAGGCAATTACGGTGGATGTGAACGACGAGCTGAAGAAACTCGCCGAAGAAAACGGTGTGATGAACTCGGGTAAGGGCGCTGGCCGCCCAGCACTGGATACCGACGCCAAACTCTGCGATACGATTCTTGCGCTTTCGGGCACCTCAAACGGTCCCGTTGCGATCAAGGGCTTCAAAGAGCTGGAGAAGCGCGTGGGCAAAAAATTTGTGCACTTGGCTGAGGGCAACGAAGAAAAGCGCATCACCTTCCGCGATACGCAAGATCGCCCCTGCCCGGTATTTACCTCACCGGAATGGTCCGGTTCAGAAACCGGTGGACGCCGCTACGCACCGTTCACGCTCAACACCGAGCAGCTCAAACCGTTCCACACGCTCACCGGGCGTATGCACTTCTTCTTGGATCACGATTGGATGAGCGAGATGGGGGAGCAGATGCCCACCTATCGCCCGCCGTTGGACATGCACCAGCTCTTCCAACAGCCCAAGCTGGGGGAGCAAACCGACGAAGTCACCATTGCTGTGCGCTACATGACCCCGCACAACAAGTGGTCAATTCACTCCTCCTACCACGACAACCTCTACATGCTGGCTCTCTCACGCGGCGGCTCGCACGCGTGGCTGAGCCCGCAGGACGCCGAACGAATCGGCGTCAAAGACAACGATTGGATTGAGTGTATTAACGACAACGGCGTGTTCGTGGGACGCGCGGTGGTTTCACACCGCCTGCCCACCGGCGTCGTCTATGTTCACCACGCGCAAGAGCGCTTGGTGGATATCCCTAAATCGGAGCGAACTGGCAAACGCGGTGGTATTCACAACTCGGTGACCCGCATTTTGGTGAAACCCACCCACCTCATCGGTGGCTATGCGCACCTTTCGTACGCTTTCAATTATCTCGGCCCTACTGGTAACCAGCGAGATATCGTGTCGGTTATCCGTCGCCGCAAGCAGGAGGTTACCTACTAATGCGAGTTATGGCTCAAGTTTCTATGATTATGGCGCTGGATAAGTGCTTGGGTTGTCACACCTGTTCGGTCACCTGTAAACAGGCGTGGACCAACCGTGCTGGCACCGAGTACGTATGGTTCAACAACGTTGAAACCCGCCCTGGTTTGGGTTATCCCAAACGTTATGAGGATCAGGAGAAGTGGAAAGGCGGCTGGACGCTGAATAAGCGCGGTCGATTGGAGCTCAAAGCGGGTAACCGTTTTAAGAAACTCTTTACAATTTTTGCTTCGCCAATTCAACCGCAGATGACGGACTACTACGAACCGTGGACCTACGATTATCAGAATCTGATTTCTGCTCCTTTGGGCGATGATTTTCCGGTAGCTAAGCCCAAATCACTGATTACCGGTGAAGATACCGCCATCGATTGGTCGGCAAACTGGGACGACGATTTGGGCGGCACCTATGTGACCGGTCACCAGGACCCAATCGTGCAGAAGATTCACCAGGAATCTGAAGAGAAAATCAAATTCGAGTTTGAAAAAACCTTCATGTTCTACCTGCCGCGTATCTGTGAACACTGTTTGAACCCCTCATGCATGGCGTCGTGCCCCTCCGGTGCTATCTATAAGCGCAGTGAAGACGGCATTGTGCTCGTTGATCAGGATCGTTGCCGCGGTTGGCGTCAATGCATCACCGGTTGCCCTTATAAGAAGATTTACTTTAACCATAAGAGCGGTAAAGCCGAGAAATGTACGTTCTGCTACCCGCGTGTGGAGCACGGTATTCCTACCGTGTGTGCCGAAACGTGTGTGGGGCGTATGCGCTATATCGGTATTTTTCTTTACGACGCTGATCGCGTGACCGAAGCGGCGTCAGTAGAAAACGAGAAAGACCTCTATGAAGCGCAGCTAGATATTATGCTCGATCCGTTTGACCCTGAGGTCATTCGCGCCGCACAAAAAGAGGGTATTCCTCAGTCGTGGCTCGAAGCAGCGCAAAAGTCGCCGGTGTACAAGCTGGCAAAAGAGTGGAAGATTGCGCTTCCATTGCACCCCGAGTACCGCACTATGCCTATGGTTTGGTACGTTCCGCCGCTCTCACCGATCATTGATTTGCTCAAAGAACAGGGCCATGACGCCGAGGCACCCGAGAACCTCTTTGGTGCCATTGATTCGTTGCGTATTCCGGTGGAGTATTTGGCAGAACTCTTCACCGCTGGCGACACGCAAATCGTGGTCAATGTGTTGAAAAAGCTCGCCGCAATGCGTGCTTACATGCGTGATATCACCTTGGGCGGAGTAGGTAACGAAGAGATTGCTCGGGCTGTGGGTATGACGGGCGAAGAAATCTACGAGATGTATCGTCTCATGGCGATTTCCAAGTACAACGAACGCTACGTCATTCCGCGCGCTCACATGGAAGACGCTCACAACCTCGAAGAAATCGGCTGCTCCCTCGATACTGACGGCGGCCCCGGCATGCTTTACGATGACGCCTTTAGCGGCACCGGCGAGCGTCCTACCCCGATTTCTGCAGGGTCCTATGAAAATACGGCGCGTGCCGATGGCAAGGTCAACATCTTCATGTGGGACGGCAAGTCCCGCCCCGATGCGATGTTCCCTAACACCGGCGCCGGTTCAACGAGGGCAAAATAGTGGCTGGCTTCTTTTCAAAACTTCTGGGAAAGGGCGGCGCAGAAACAGAACCTGCCCGCCCTGCCAGTGGCGATCCATTTGATATTGATTGGGGAGCCGGAAATCCTGAAGACGCTGTGATTTATCAGGTTTCTTCCGTGCTTTTCCGCTATCCCAGCCCAGAGATTCAATCGATGATTCCTGAGCTGCTCGAACTGGCACGCAGCATTAATAACCCGCACTTTGTGCAAGCTGTTGAGGCAGTAGACACCTGGTACACCTCGGCACCGATGGAACAAATCAGCGCCGAATATGTGCAGGAATACGATCTCTCGCGTCGTCATTCATTCCACCTTTCGTACTGGACCGAAGGCGACACCCGACGCCGCGGCGAGGCACTGGGGCGTTTCAAGAAAATGTACCGCGACTCAGGAATGGTTACCGATTTACACGGTGAACTTCCCGATTACCTCCCGCTGGTTCTGGAATTTACCGCGTTGATTGATCCGGTTGCCGGACGCGCGGCGATGCAGGCGTACCGCCCGTCATTGGAACTATTGCGCTTAGCAATGCGAGATGACCACCTGGCTTTTCACGGGTTAGTGGAGTGCATCTGCGCCACGCTACCTGGCGAATCGCCCGAAACCGCCCAGCAGGTTCAAGAGCTCGTGGGCTTTGGACCTCCCACCGAACAAGTAGGTTTGAGCAACTCAGACCCCCGACTCTTACCCCTTCTTCAACCTCAGACAGGAGCCCAACGGTGAACATCTTAGATATTTTCCTCTGGGGCGTGCTCCCATACATGGTGATCGTGATTCTCATTGGCGGCACCATCTGGCGGTACAAGTACGATCAGTTTGGGTGGACCACGCGTTCTTCGCAGTTCTATGAGTCCAAGATCCTCAAAATCGCCTCACCACTTTTCCACTATGGCTTGGTAGGCGTTTTGGGCGGACACATCGTAGGTCTGCTCATTCCCGCAACCTGGACCGCCGCACTGGGCATCTCGAACGAGATGTATCACTTGGTGGCGTTGGTAGTGGGTATTCCCTTCGGTCTTGCCGTGTTACTGGGGCTCATCGTCATGGTCTTTCGACGCCGCACCAATAAGTCGGTCTTTGCCGCAACTACTGCCAATGACAAGTTCATGTACGTGGTACTGATGGCAGTGATTGTTCTGGGCATCGGTGTCACCATTATCAGCGCCATGCAAGGGCATCACGGGCACAACTACCGCGAAGACATCTCGCCGTGGTTCCGCTCATTGTTCTTGTTCCAGCCTCAAATTGAACTCATGCACAACACGCCTATGACCTTCAAGCTTCACATCTTGCTGGCATTCGCCCTGTTTGCGCTCTGGCCCTTCACCCGCCTGGTGCACGCGTTCACCGCACCTTTCCACTACCTCTTCCGCCCCTACATTGTGTACCGCTCACGCAGTGGCGAAAAGGTTGGACGACGCCGCGGCTGGGACCCCATCGGAACGTCAGATCGCGACGGCTTCCGTCGCTAAAAAACCTAAGGAGCGTTGCTGAACCTCTCTTGTATTCGGTGGCGCTTGCACCTCTACCTTTTTCACTTCACACATTTTGAAAATGAGGAAACTATGAGCACAACAACGGTGGAACGAGATCCACAACTCTCTGGTCAGCTCAAAAACGTGGTGATGGCAACCCTCGCCTCACTCATTGGGTTCTGGGGCTGGACCATGATTGGCCCTTTGGCTAAGTCCTACTACAAGACCACATTTGATTTGAACGCCGGTCAGCTGAGTTTGCTCATCGCCATGCCGGTCATCGTCGGTGCGATCGCCCGTGTTCCCGTGGGCACTATGACCGACCGCTTTGGTGGCCGCGTCATGTTCACCGCCATGCTCGTTCTTACCGGCATCATGGTGATTATTCTTGGCTTGGTAGGTGCCTTCGTCAAGAGCTTTGTATTGCTGTTGATTGTGGCATTCTTTCTAGGAATTGGCGGAGCAATCTTTGCCGTCGGCATTCCCTTCTCTGCCGCCTGGTACGAACCGCACCGTAAAGGTCTTGCAACCGGCATCTTCGGTATGGGCATGATCGGTACCGCCGTTGCCGCATTCTTTAACCCCCGCATGGTCAAAGCATTCGGTTACTTGCCCACCCACCTGATTGTGGCGTGTATTGCGCTCGCATATGCGGCTATTATCTGGTTCTTCTTGAAAGACTCACCGAAGACCGCTGGTCGAGTTCCCGAGCCTATGATGCCTAAAATCAAGCACGCCGCTAAGAACATTGCCACCTGGGAATTGTGCTTCATTTACGCAGTTGTGTTCGGTGCGTTTGTGGCGTTCTCTAACTACCTGCCAACCTACATGAGCAATGTCTATAACTTTGAGGCAATCCACGCGGGAACTTTTGCTGCTTTGTTTGCAACCTGCGCGGTGGTAGCTCGTCCTTTAGGTGGCGTGGCTGCCGATAAGGTGGGTCCTCGTCCGGTAACGCTCATCATGTTCACCGCTATCGCAGCTCTTTCAATTTTGATTGCTATGCAGTTTGCTTCACCGATTGCTTACTACACACTGTTTATTTTGATGGCAGTATTCATCGGTTTTGGTACCGGTACCGTCTTTGGCTGGGTCGGACGCGCGGCAAAGCCTGAAGAAACGGGCACCGTGGGTGGTTTGGTTTCAGCTGCCGGTGGTCTAGGCGGTTACTTCCCACCACTGATTATGGGTGCGGTTTATGGCGCGAATGGTCACTACTTCTGGGCACAGATTGCGCTGATGGCAGCGGCATTGGTTTCGCTCACCATCTCACTGTTTATCAAGAATGGTGGTAAACCCCAGCGCTAAAACGCTGAACCGTTTTCCTCCCAATTCGCTCAATGCGCCACACGAATTATTTCTTCGTGTGGCGCATTCCGTGTGTGATGTGGCAAACTTAAGGCATTCGTAAAATGCCGTTGATATCAAGCGGGAGAGCCTAGTTCGCTGAAAATCCAGCGAGATTTAGGCGCCGAAGGAGCAATACCTCCCCGGGAAACTCTCAGGCACATGAACCGCTTGGTGAGGTAACTCTGAAGAGGAGAACCCTTTCTCCACCGTCGGGGCAAATTTGTGGTTGGGCAACTCGTTGAGAGGCGCAATCGCTGAATGAAACTCACAGGTTTGAACAGAGCGGGGAGGTCTTCAACCTACTAACAGTAGGTTGTAACTGACCAGGAGATTCTTGTATGTCATTTATCGACCGCCATCTTGGACCCCGTGAAACCGACCTCGAAACCATGCTCAAAACTGTGGGCTATGATTCGCTCGGTGATCTGGTAGATGCCGTAGTTCCTTCAAACATCCGCGTAGAAGGTGCGCTGAACCTTCCCGACGCTCTTTCTGAACAAGACGCTCAGGCAAAGTTGGCTGAATACGCTGCTCAGAACAAAGTGATGGCACAGATGATTGGTGCTGGCTACTACGATGCGATTACCCCTCCGGTTTTGCGCCGTAACATTTTGGAAGCACCGGGCTGGTACACCTCCTACACCCCTTACCAGGCAGAGATTTCTCAGGGTCGCCTTGAGGCTCTTTTGAACTTCCAAAACGTGGTCATGGAATTGACCGGTTTGGAAATCGCTAACGCTTCGTTGCTCGATGAATCAACCGCTGTGGCTGAGGCTGCTGTGATGATGCACCGTGCAAACCGCAAGGTCAAGAACGGTTTCTTTGCTATTGATTCTCGTTGCTTGCCGCAGACTCTTTCTGTGGTTCGTGGCCGCGCCGAAGCGTTGGGTATTCCTTTTGAGGTCACCGACTTCGCTAACGGTCTGCCCGAGGGCGATTTGTACGGCGTCATCTTGGCGTACCCTGCAGGGGACGGCGAAGTTCGCGACATCAAGCCGTTGATCGATGAAGCGAAAGAACGTAATGCTTTGGTGACCGTCAACGCCGATCTTTTGGCTTTGACTTTGCTCAAGTCTCCTGGCGAACTGGGTGCCGACATCGCCGTCGGTAACTCCCAGCGCTTTGGTTTGCCGCTATGGTTCGGCGGCCCCCACGCAGCTTTTATGTCGGTTCACGCTGGCATGCAGCGTAACCTGCCAGGTCGCCTCGTGGGCGTATCGCAGGACGCCGCTGGCAAGCCCGGTTACCGCTTGGCGCTACAGACTCGCGAGCAGCACATTCGCCGCGAAAAGGCTACTTCTAACATTTGTACTGCGCAGGCACTGTTGGCTATTACCGCAGGCGCTTACGCTGTTTACCACGGCCCCGAAGGTTTGAAGAAGATTGCAGAGCGTTTGCACAAGAACGCTTCTCGCGTAGCTTCAGCATTGGTCGAAGCCGGTTTGACCTTGGTTCATGATGACTTCTTCGACACCGTAGCTTTTGAAGCTCAGGGCAAAGCGGATGAACTTGTTGCTACCGCAGCAAAGGCCGGCGTCAACATCCGCAAGATCAACGACGATCGCATCTCTATCTCGGTGGGCGAATCTCACGACGACGCCATTTTGGCACAGCTCGTTGAAGCTTTCGGCGGCAAGCTCTCTGACGATGCGCAGCACGATATTCCTTCGGATCTTTTGCGCACCGATGAGTACATGCAGCACCCAGTCTTCCACCTGTACCGCTCAGAGACTTCGATGATGCGCTACTTGCGCCAGCTCTCCGATAAAGATTTGGCACTGGATCGCACCATGATTCCTTTGGGTTCTTGCACCATGAAGCTCAACGCGGCAGCTGAAATGGAACCCATTTCATGGCCTGAGTTCGCTACCATTCACCCCTTGGCACCAGAGGATCAGACCAAGGGCTGGCAGTTGCTCATCAACGAGCTTTCCGAGTGGCTCGTGGCTATTACCGGTTACGATGCCATCAGCTTGCAGCCCAACTCCGGCGCATCGGGTGAGTATGCGGGTCTGCGCGCAATTCGCGCGTACCACGAAGAGAACGGTGATGACCAGCGCAGCGTCGTCCTCATTCCGATGTCCGCGCACGGCACCAACGCAGCTTCTGCTGCCCTTGCCGGTCTTGACGTGGCAGGTGTAGCTACCGCAGACGATGGCTCCATTGACGTTGAGGACCTCAAGCTCAAGATCGAGAAGTACGGCGATAAGATTGCCGGCATTATGATTACCTACCCTTCAACCCACGGTGTGTTTGAAGAGCAGGTCGTTGAGGTATGCCAGCTAGTTCACGACGCCGGCGGTCAGGTCTACGTTGACGGCGCTAACCTCAACGCTCAGATGGGTCTTGCTCAGCCCGGTAAGTTCGGTGGCGACGTTTCGCACTTGAACCTGCACAAGACGTTCGCGATTCCTCACGGTGGCGGTGGCCCCGGTGTTGGTCCTATCGCGGTTCGCTCTCACCTTGAGAAGCACCTTCCTGGCAACGGCTACTTAGCCGATGAAGAGGGTCACCTTGCGGGCGCTCCCTTGCCTATTTCTCAGGCAATGTTTGGCTCAGCCGGTGTTCTACCTATCTCGTGGATGTACATTGCGATGTCGGGCGCGCAGGGGCTCAAGGACGCTTCTGAATACGCTATCTTGAACGCTAACTACATCGCTCGCGAACTGGGCGAGATGTTCCCTGTGCTTTACACCGGCCCCGACGGCTTGGTAGCGCACGAGTGCATCCTTGATTTGCGCAAGCTCACCAGCGAATCCGGTGTCACTGCCGAAGACGTTTGCAAGCGTTTGATGGACTACGGTTTCCACGCTCCTACCTTGGCGTTCCCTGTTCCGGGCACTTTGATGGTTGAGCCTACCGAGTCTGAATCTTTGGCTGAGTTGGATCGCTTCATTACCGCGATGACCAGCATTTACAAAGAAATCAAGCATGTAGCTGAGGGCAATGTTTCGGTGGAAGATTCAGTTCTTCGCAACGCACCGCACACCATTGACGTAGTTTCTGCTGACGCATGGGATCGTAAGTATTCCCGTAGCGAGGCTGCGTTCCCGGTTGCTACGTTGCGCCGTAACAAGTACTTCACCCCCGTGGGTCGTATTGACGGCCCCGGTGGCGACCGTAACTTGGTCTGCGAATGCCCTCCGATGGAAGCATTCGACATCGAAGCTAACTAAAGCTTCTTGCCAGGTGGTCTGATTACAGGCCACCTGGCACCCTAGATTTTTTTGAAACTATGGCGGTGTGCACAGCGTTGTGAGCCCGCCACCTCTTGAAAGGGGAATTCTGATGACTACCCAGAAAACTGCTCTTCACGCTGAACACGAAGCTCTCGGCGCTTCATTTACCGATTTTGGCGGCTGGGATATGCCGCTTAAGTACGAGAACGACGTCCAAGAGCACAAGGCTGTGCGCGAAGCCGCTGGTCTTTTTGATCTTTCGCACATGGGTGAATTCCGGGTTACCGGTCCTGACGCCGCAGCGTTTCTTGACTACACCTTGGTTTCCAACATGGGAATCCTCAAAGTGGGCAAGGCGAAGTACTCCATTTTGGTCAATGAAGAAGGCGGCGTCATCGATGACCTCATCACCTACCGTCTAGGTGAAGAAGAATTTTTGGTTGTTCCTAACGCTTCTAACGTAGCTGTTGACTTTGAGGCTTTCCAGGCTCGTACCGAGGGCTTTGACGTCAAGGTTGAGAACGAGTCAGCACAGACCTCCTTGGTAGCTGTGCAGGGTCCCAAGGCAGAAGAGATTCTGTTGGCGATGGATCCTTCCGATGCCGAGGCTGTGAAAGAGGTGCGTTACTACGCTGCCGTTTCTCTCAAGCTTGCTGGTGTTGAGGTTCTTTTGGCTCGTACTGGTTACACCGGTGAAGACGGCTTTGAGATTTATGTTTCAAACGCTGATGCTAAGAAGGTTTGGGACGCCGCATTGAGCGCGGGAGAGCCTTTGGGTCTCAAGCCTGCTGGTTTGGCAGCTCGTGACTCGTTGCGTCTTGAAGCTGGCATGCCGCTCTACGGTAACGAACTTGGTTTGGACATCACTCCTTTTGAATCCGGCTTGGGCCGTTTGGTTGAAATCGCATTGGAGAAGAAGAAGGCTGATTTTGTGGGCCGCGAGGCTTTGAGCAAGATGGCTGAAAACGGTTCTGAGCGCATTTTGGTCGGTCTGAAAGGCCAGTCAAAGCGCCCGGCTCGTGGACACGCTAAAGTAATGGACGGCGAGCGCGAGATCGGTGAGGTTACCTCCGGTATTCCTTCACCAACTTTGGGTTACCCCATTGCTATGGCTTTGATTAACAAGGATTTCTCTGAGGTTGGCACTACCGTTGATGTTGATATTCGCGGCAAAAAGGCTGCTTTCGACGTCGTGGCGCTACCGTTCTACAAGCGCGAAGCATAAAACCTTGAACTAAGAGATTTGAGTCTTTTAGTCACACAGTAAAAACTCTATGAACCGAGCTCACACTCCGGTGTGAGCTCGGTCTTTACATGGGGTGCAGTTGAGGTAATACAATGAAGTCTCATTGCCTATACAACTGAGCATCACACTGCCCTAACGCGGCAGAAAGGAAAGATTTAATGGACATTAGCTCCGCTCAAATCAAAGCAGAAGCACTCGAGCACGATATTTCTGTTTTTGAACTGTTTTCTTTAGGCGTTGGTCCCTCGTCTTCCCACACTGTTGGACCAATGCGTGCCACTAACCGTTTTATTTCAGAGCTTATCGAGCTGAACGCTTTGAGCCGTGTGAGCCGTGTACATATTGATCTTTATGGTTCTCTTGCGGCAACCGGTGCTGGCCACGGAACGATGAGCGCTGCTATCAAGGGTCTTGCTGGGTTTGTGCCTGAAACTATTAATATTGCTCAGTCTGAGCAGATGATGGCAACTAATTCTGTGGATGGCACCTTGCCGTTGGCGGGATACGCTGCTTCTGAATTTGAGTCTGGCGCGCCTGCTGATACTGAAAAGCTTCAGTACGGACCCATCGTGAACTATAAGGAATCAGATATTACTCTGCGTCCGCTCACCATTTTGCCCCGCCATACTAACGGTATTAAGGTTGCGGCGTGGAGCGGCGAAGAGCTGTTGCTCGAGCGCACGTACTTCTCCATTGGTGGCGGCTTCATTATTGAAGAGAACGAAGAATCGACCGGGGGATCGGGCATTGATAATGCACCCTACCCGTTTGGTTCTGGTGCAGAACTCTTAGATATGGCAAATTCTGCTGGGCTCTCCATTGCTCAGTTGAAGATGCAAAATGAGCTCACGATTCGCTCCGAACAAGAGGTTCGTGACGGCATTTTGCACATTTACCAGGTGATGCGTGAGTGCATCGGTTCATCACTTTCTCGCGTGGGGTATTTGCCGGGCGCGCTCAAAGTGCGTTGTCGCGCTGCGCAGTGGCACCGGGACTTGTTGGACGAAGATCCGCAGAAGAGCCCTGAACATGCGCTGGATTGGGTGAACTTGATTGCGCTGGCAGTTAACGAAGAAAACGCTTTTGGCGGACGCATCGTTACTGCGCCCACGAATGGCGCCTCAGGCATTATCCCGGCAGTTTTGCACTACGCCATGAACTACACCGAGGGCATTCGCGGTTGCGGTCAGGCAAAACGCGAACAGGCTGTGGTTGATTTCTTCTTGGCTGCGGCGTCCGTTGGGGCACTGTACAAAAAGCGCGCCTCCATTTCTGGTGCGGAAGTTGGTTGCCAGGGTGAGGTGGGCACCGCGTCGTCAATGGCGGCTGCTGGTCTTGCTCAGGTCATGGGCGGATCGAACGAGCAGATCGAAAACGCAGCCGAGATCGCGATGGAGCACAACCTCGGTCTGACCTGCGATCCTGTAGGTGGTCTGGTGCAGATTCCGTGCATTGAGCGCAATGCTATGGCAGCTGCAAAGGCTATCAACGCGGTCAAGATGGCGCTTCGCGGCGACGGCGAACACCGCGTCTCTTTGGACCAGGTTATTGAGACCATGCGTCAGACCGGTGAAGATATGTCCACTCGTTACAAAGAAACGTCGATGGGCGGTCTCGCCGTCAACGTGGTGGAATGCTAAATCTACTCACTTTTTAAGCGCACATCCCGCGAGTACTTCTTATGGAATTGCCCGCGGGATGTGTGGTTAAAGTTGCATTCAGTCCCGATACAGGGTATAGACACCATCTTTTGTTTGGTGTATTGTGAATATTTGCGCTATACCTAACCTTAGTGCCTTCATATAGCGGTGGGCATGGGTGAAACAGAGCAAAACGTCCAGTTCATGCAAAGATCCCAGCAACCGATGCTCTATAACGTCGCGCGCAAAGATCTTTCAATTCTGGCTCGTTTTTAGCTCTTGGAATAGTGAGTACGAACAGACCGGTCTGTGGAAGGATCCAACTTGGTCGCCTCGAGCACCTCAAATCAAGAAGCCGCTAACGGCGCAGTGAATTCAGATGGCGCAAACCGTCGAATTTCATTCGCAAAAATTTCAGAGCCACTTCAGGTTCCTAACCTGCTAGCTCTTCAAACAAACAGCTTTGACCGCCTCATCGGTAACGAACGATGGGAAGAGCGCGTTAAGGTCGCTGATGAAACCGGTGATACTTCGGTTCAGCGAGTTTCTGGTCTTTCAGAAATCTTTGAAGAGATCTCCCCAATTGAGGATTTCCAGGGCACTATGTCCTTGTCATTCTCAGAACCTGAATTCGCTGACCCTAAGTACAGCATGGAAGAGTGCAAGGATCGCGACGCGACCTACGCAGCTCCGCTGTATGTTAAAGCTGAATTCATGAACAACAACACCGGTGAAATCAAACAGCAGACCGTCTTCATGGGCGATTTCCCGCTGATGACTAAGTCCGGTACCTTCGTGATCAACGGCACCGAGCGTGTGGTTGTGTCTCAGTTGGTTCGTTCACCCGGTGCATACTTTGAAAAGTCTGCTGACCGCACTTCTGATAAAGATATTTACTCCGCAAAGATTATTCCTTCACGCGGTGCCTGGTTCGAGCTTGAAATTGATAAGCGCGATCAGGTTGGCGTGCGTCTAGACCGTAAGCGTAAGCAGTCAGTAACTGTATTGCTTAAGGCTATGGGCTGGACCGAGGCTAAGATTCTTGAAGAGTTCGGTGAATTTGATTCAATTCGTGCAACTCTTGAAAAAGATAACGTTGAGACTCGTGAAGAGGCTTTGCTGGATATTTACCGCAAGCTTCGTCCGGGCGAGCCTCCAACGGTTGATGCTGCCCAGAACTTGCTGGACAACATGTACTTCACCCCTAAACGTTACGATTTGGCAAAGGTTGGCCGTTACAAGGTCAACCGTAAGCTAGGTCTTGATATCGCTCTGGATGATCCTTCGGCAATGGTTTTGAGCCAGGACGACATCGCTGCGATGATTCGTTACCTGGTTACTTTGCACGCCGGTGGTTCGTCGATGAAGGGTATTCGCGACGGCGAAGAAACTGACATCCGCGTTGATACCGACGATATCGATCACTTCGGTAACCGCCGTATCCGCGCAGTGGGCGAGCTTATTGAGAACCAGATCCGTACCGGTCTTTCCCGTATGGAGCGCGTGGTTCGTGAGCGTATGACTACTCAGGACGTTGAGGCTATTACTCCTCAGACGCTGATTAACATCCGCCCCGTTGTTGCTTCCATCAAGGAGTTCTTCGGTACTTCTCAGCTGTCCCAGTTCATGGATCAGAACAACCCGCTTGCTGGTTTGACTCACAAGCGTCGTCTGTCCGCACTGGGCCCTGGTGGTCTTTCTCGTGATCGCGCAGGCATGGAAGTTCGAGACGTGCACCCCTCCCACTACGGTCGTATGTGCCCCATTGAAACCCCTGAAGGCCCCAACATTGGTCTGATTGGTTCGTTGGCTACTTACGCACGTATCAATCCCTTTGGTTTCATCGAAACTCCTTACCGCAAGGTGAAGGGTGGTCAGGTCACCGATTCGGTTGTTTACCTCACCGCAGATGATGAAAAGGGCGCAATCATTGCGCAGGCTAACGCTCCGCTGAACGACGAAATGCGATTCGCTGAAGACGAAGTTCTTTGTCGTGCAGCTGATGGCTCCGGCGAAGCTGTTTTGGTTGAAGCTGAAGACGTTGAATTCATGGATGTTTCGCCTCGTCAGATGGTGTCAGTTGCAACCGCCTTGATTCCTTACCTGGAACACGATGACGCTAACCGCGCACTCATGGGTGCCAACATGCAGCGTCAGGCTGTGCCGCTTTTGATGTCGGAAGCTCCCGTTGTGGGTACCGGCATGGAGAAGTACGCAGCTATCGACTCCGGCGATTCAGTACTTGCTGATAAAGCTGGTGTTGTTTCTGAGGTTTCAGCTGATTTGGTCATCATCCGCAACGATGATGGAACCACTTCTTCATATCCCATCTCCAAGTTCCAGCGTTCAAACCCCGGTAACTGCTACAACCACCGCGTGGTTGTTAAGGTGGGTGACCGCGTCGAGGCTCACGGTCTCATCGCAGACGGCCCCTCCACCGACCAGGGCGAGCTCGCATTGGGTAAGAACCTCCTTGTGGCATACATGTCATGGGAAGGCTTCAACTTTGAGGACGGTATTATCCTCTCCCAGCGCATGGTGTCTGACGACGTCCTCACCTCAATTCACATTGAAGAGCACGAAATCGACGCCCGCGACACCAAGCTTGGTGCCGAGGAAATCACCCGCGATATCCCCAACGTTTCCGAAGATGTGCTTTCTGCTCTTGACGAGCGCGGCATCATCCACATCGGTGCTGAGGTTGAGTCCGGTGATATTCTCGTAGGTAAGGTCACCCCTAAGGGCGAGACCGAACTTACCCCTGAGGAGCGCTTGCTTCGAGCTATCTTCGGTGAGAAATCACGCGAAGTTCGCGATACCTCGTTGAAGGTTCCTCACGGCGAGTCAGGCACCGTTATCGGCGTCCGTATCTTTGACCGCGAAACCGATGAAGACGATCTGCCCTCAGGTGTGAACCAGCTGGTCCGTGTTTACGTGGCGCACAAGCGCAAGATTACTGTGGGCGATAAGCTCTCAGGTCGTCACGGTAACAAGGGTGTTATTACCAAGATTCTTCCTATTGAAGATATGCCCTTCATGGAAGACGGCACCCCTGTTGATATCATCTTGAACCCCCTAGGCGTTCCCGGTCGTATGAACATCGGTCAGGTACTTGAAGTTCATACCGGTTGGTTGGCTAAGCAGGGTTGGAAGATTGAGGGCAATCCCGCTTGGATGGATAAGCTTTCAAACTTCCCCAAGGAAACCGGCCCCACCAAGATAGCAACTCCTGTATTCGATGGTGCTGAAGAAGACGAGCTTTTCGATCTTCTCGATCACGCGAACCCCAACCGCGACGGCGATCGTTTGATCAACCGTTCCGGTAAGGCTCGTTTGCTTGACGGTCGTTCCGGTGAGCCTTTCCCCGAGCCTGTCTCAGTGGGTTACCAGTACATCTTGAAGCTTCACCACTTGGTGGATGACAAGATTCACGCTCGTTCAACCGGTCCTTACTCCATGATTACTCAGCAGCCACTTGGTGGTAAGGCTCAGTTCGGTGGTCAGCGATTTGGCGAGATGGAAGTGTGGGCACTGGAAGCTTACGGTGCCGCTTACACCCTTCAGGAAATCTTGACCATCAAGTCTGACGACGTTCACGGTCGCGTGAAGGTCTACGAGGCTATCGTCAAGGGCGAGAATATCCCTGAGCCTGGCGTTCCTGAGTCCTTCAAGGTGCTCATCAAGGAAATGCAGTCGCTCTGCCTGAACGTTGAAGTTCTTTCAACCGACGGTCAGACCATCTCTATGCGTGATGCTGAAGATGAAGGCTTCCGCGCAGCTGATGATTTGGGTATTGACCTCTCCCACGCAGAGCCAAACTCTGTTGAAGAAGTCTAAACCTTCTGGTTTATCCCATCATCATTACGACGAAATAGTCTTCACAACTACTGAAAAGAGATAAGGACCAAATGTCCAACGAATCTTCACTCGGTTTGATGCGAATTGGCCTAGCCACTGCGGATGATATCCGTAGCTGGTCATATGGCGAGGTCAAGAAGCCCGAAACCATTAACTACCGAACTCTCAAGCCTGAGAAAGAGGGCCTCTTCGATGAGCGCATCTTCGGCCCTACTCATGACTGGGAATGCTACTGCGGTAAGTACAAGCGCGTACGCTTCAAGGGCATTATCTGTGAACGCTGTGGCGTTGAGGTAACACGCGCAAAGGTACGTCGTGAGCGTATGGGCCACATTGAGCTTGCTGCTCCTGTGACTCACATCTGGTACTTCAAGGGTGTACCTTCACGCTTGGGTTACTTGCTCGATTTGGCTCCGAAGGATCTTGAGAAGATCATTTACTTCGCGGCTTACATGATTACTTCTGTGGATGAAGAAGCTCGTCACGACGACCTTCCTAATCTTCAGGCAGCTTTCGATCGTGACAAGAAAAATCTTGAGGATCAGCGCGATGCTGATATCAACCTGATTGCACGCGAAACTGAAGAAGAGCTTGCTCGTATTGAAGCAGAAGGCGGCAAGGCTGCTGAGAAGCGCAAATTGCGTGATCAGGCTGAGCGTCAGATGGCTTCTGTGCGTAAGAATGCAGATCGTGAGATCGAGTTCGAGAGCAAGGTTTGGGATCGTTTCAAGAACCTTAAGGTCGCTGACCTTGAAGGTGATGAGGCACTGTACCGTGCCATGGTTGATAAGTACGGCATGTACTTTGAAGGTTCCATGGGTGCAGAGGCTATCAAGAAGCGTCTTGAGAACTTTGACATGGAAGCTGAGGCTGAAAGCCTTCGCGAAATCATTCAGACCGGTAAGGGTCAGCGTAAGACTCGCGCTATTAAGCGTCTGAAGGTTGTTAGCTCCTTCTCAACCACCACCAACTCACCGTTGGGTATGGTTCTTGAGGCTGTTCCTGTGATTCCTCCAGAATTGCGTCCTATGGTTCAGCTTGACGGCGGCCGCTTTGCGACTTCCGACCTCAACGACCTCTACCGTCGTGTGATCAACCGTAACAACCGCCTTAAGCGTCTGCTTGATCTTGGTGCTCCCGAGATCATCGTGAATAACGAAAAGCGTATGCTTCAGGAAGCTGTTGACTCGCTCTTCGATAACGGTCGCCGCGGTCGCCCCGTGACCGGTCCCGGTAACCGTCCTTTGAAGTCGCTCTCTGACATGCTGAAGGGTAAGCAGGGTCGTTTCCGCCAGAACCTTTTGGGTAAGCGCGTAGACTACTCGGGCCGTTCGGTTATTGTTGGTGGTCCTCAGCTTCAGATGCACCAGTGTGGTTTGCCTAAGCAGATGGCTCTTGAGCTCTTCAAGCCTTTCGTGATGAAGCGCTTGGTGGATCTCAACCACGCTCAGAACATCAAGTCGGCTAAGCGTATGGTTGAGCGTTCACGCTCACAGGTTTGGGACGTTCTCGAAGAGATCATCACTGAGCACCCTGTGCTGTTGAACCGCGCACCTACCTTGCACCGCCTCGGTATTCAGGCGTTCGAACCTCAGCTTGTTGAGGGTAAGGCTATTCAGCTTCACCCCCTCGTTTGCTCCGCGTTCAACGCTGACTTTGACGGTGACCAGATGGCAGTTCACCTACCTCTTTCACCTGAGGCTCAGGCTGAAGCACGCATCTTGATGCTGTCTTCGAACAACATCTTGAAGCCTTCTGACGGTCGTCCGGTAGCTGTACCTGACCAGGATATGATTATTGGTTTGTTCCACCTGACCACTCCTCGCGACGACGCTCCCGGTGAAGGTCGAGTATTCTCGTCTCTCGCTGAAGCAATCATGGCGTTGGATCTGCATCAGATTGAGCTGTACTCCAAGATCAAGATCATGACCGATAACTTTGTTGCTCCTGAGGGTTATGAATTCCCTGAGGGCCACAAGGACGGCGAAGCTCACCTTGTGGAGTGCACCGTTGGTCAGGTTATTTTCAACCAGGCTCTGCCCGAGGATTACCCTTGGTACGGTCTTGTTGCAGATAAGAAGAACTTGGGCGCGCTCATCAACGATCTTGCTGAGAAGTACCCCATGCACATCGTTGCTCGTTCATTGGATAACCTCAAGAACACTGGTTTCTACTACGCTTCACGCTCAGGTGTGACCGTGGCGGTTTCTGATATTGCTGCACCTCCCACTAAGCCTGCCATTATGGAGGGCTACGAGGCTCAGGCTGCAGATATTCAGAGCCAGTTCGACATGGGTCTGATTGACGATAACGAGCGTCGTACCGAATTGATCGACATTTGGACTAAGGCAACTGACGAAGTTGCTGACGCCATGCGCGAGAACCTTGGTAACTTGAACACCACCATTAACCGTATGGTGACCTCAGGTGCTCGTGGTAACTGGATGCAGGTTCGTCAGATTGCGGGTATCCGTGGTCTGGTGGCAAACCCGAAGGGTGAGATTATGCCTCGCCCCATTAAGTCTTCGTACCGTGAAGGCCTATCGGTTTTGGAATACTTCATCGCTACACACGGTGCTCGTAAGGGTCTTGCTGATACCGCGCTTCGTACCGCAAACTCGGGTTACCTTACCCGTCGTTTGGTGGACGTTTCGCAGGACGTCATTGTTCGTGAACACGACTGTGGCACCCGCCGTGGTCTCACTCTTCCATTGGTTCAGACCGATGAAGATTTGGGCACCATTTCATTGCATGAAAACGTTGAGAGCTCGATTCACGGCCGCGCATTTGCTGTGGACGTTAAGGCTGAAGACGGGACCGTTCTTGCTGAAGCAGGCGAAGACGTTTCAGATCCTATGATCGAGAAACTCTACAATGCTGGTATCAAGGAAGTAAAGGTTCGTTCCGTACTTACTTGTGAGTCAGCTGTTGGTGTTTGCGCACTGTGCTACGGTCGCTCGATGGCTTCGGGTCAGCTTGTTGATATTGGTGAAGCAGTGGGTATTATTGCTGCTCAGTCGATTGGTGAGCCTGGTACTCAGCTCACCATGCGTACCTTCCATACCGGTGGTGTTGCCTCGGCTGACGATATTACTCAGGGTCTGCCTCGTATTCAGGAGCTATTCGAAGCACGTACCCCTAAGGGCGTTGCTCCGATCTCCGAGGTAACCGGTCGCGTTACTATCGAAGACACTGAGAAGTCTCTGAAGGTTGTGGTTACTCCGGATAACGGTGATGAAGCAATCGCTTACCCCGTCTTGCGACGTTCGCGTCTGCTCTTTGCAGAGGGCGATCACGTCAACGTGGGTGAGCAGCTCGTATCTGGTGCAGTTGATCCTAAGGAAGTTCTGCGTATTCGCGGTCCTCGTGAGGCTCAGAAGCACTTGGTTGATGAGGTTCAGGGTGTTTACCGTTCACAGGGTGTAGGTATTCACGATAAGCACGTTGAAGTTATCGTGCGTCAGATGCTTCGCCGCGTGACCGTCATTGATTCCGGTGATACCGATTTGTTGATGGGTGAGCTCGTTGAGAACATCGCGTTCCAGAGTGCTAACCGCAAGGCAATGTCTGAAGGTCAGCGTCCTGCTGCAGGTCGTCCTGAAATGATGGGTATTACCAAGGCGTCCTTGGCTACCGATTCATGGCTCTCGGCTGCATCGTTCCAGGAAACTACCCGAGTCTTGACCCAGGCGGCTATGGAACGTAAGTCTGATCCTTTGATCGGTCTGAAGGAGAACGTCATTATCGGTAAGCTCATTCCTGCCGGTACCGGTTTGGATCGATACAACAATATCGAGGTTGAGCCTACTGACGAAGCTCGTGAGCAGTTGTTCCAGGCATCTGCTGGTGGTTTCAACGATTTCAGCTACGCTGCTGAAAACGAGGGTGCTATCTCGGCTGAGTTCCAGGCAATTCCGTTGGATGACTACGATTTCGGAATGTAATTTTCGAATGATGTAGGCATCATATAAATAAGGGGCTGATCTTCCAGAGCGGAAGATTAGCCCCTTATTTTATTCTGGGAACTTCTAGTTATGTGAAGCTTTGGTGAGTTGGGTGAAATACTCGCTCAGGTGTTGAGCTGAGAGGCGGATTCCTGTAATCAGTTCGAACGCGTCTACTGCTTGGCCCACCGTCATGAGTCCGCCGCTCATGGTGCGAGCACCAATATTTTGAGCGTGGACGATGAGCGGGGTGTTTTGCGGAAGGTAGATGATGTCTGCCACCCAATGATGGGCTCTGATCAGGGTGAGGTCTAGCGGTGATCCCGGGTGGTGATGCATACCTAGGGGAGTGGCATTGACGATTCCGTTGAGCGTTCCCACCAGAGCTGGTAGTTGGTGGTGGGGGACTACCCTAACCTTTTGATGTGGAAAGAGCGTTTGCAAATTCGTTGCGCAGTGCTCAGCCCGATCTATTGATAGATCGCAGAGAAAGAGTGTTTGGACGCCGCTGTTCAGCAACGCGTAGGCGGTGGCGGAGCCGGCACCACCGGTTCCTAACTGCAACACTCTGTGCAAGTCTTCGCCGTCCGGCGCAAGTCCCGAGGCAAGCGCTGCCGCAAATCCCGAATGATCTGTATTGTGCCCTACCGTTTTTCCGTCTCTGATGACGACGGTATTGACGGCGTTGAGACGCCGCGCGTCTTCTGATAGTTCATCGAGATGTTCGATGATGAGTTGTTTGCAGGGGTGGGTGATATTGAATGCGTTATAGCCTAAATTGAGTCCCTGACGCAGTAGCTCGCCGCAATCTTTTGGTCGAATTCGTGTGTGTTGGGGGCCCAATGAATCAATATTGAGCGGGCGATATAGGTAGCGTATGTTCAACTCATCGGCAGCGAATTCATGCATGATTGGCGTGAGCGATTCCGTGATGCCACTTCCAATGAGCCCCACCAAGTACGATTCGTTGATTGTGCTCATTCTTTCGCCTTCTATGCTTTTTACGATGAATTGCCTAGTGGCAAGCCGTCCCTATAATATGAGACACATTATAACGCGGCGCTGATACACACTCATTGAGCGTCTTTTCCCAGCGTTTCACCACGTTGAACGGAGTTCTCATGGCTAAAGCTTTGAATCGTTGGCGTGCTTCTGGGCAGAACGCCTCTTCATCTTCTGCATCTATGCCGCGTAAGTCGGCTGCTGCGGCGTTTTTGGGTTCCATGTTGGAATACTACGACTTCGTTCTCTACGGTACTGCCTCGGCGCTCGTCTTCAACGTTTTGTTTTTTCCCCAGGGTAACCCAGTGGTATCAACTATTGCCTCTCTTGCTACTTTCGGTGTGGCGTATGTTGCGCGTCCAATTGGTGGGCTGGTGATGTCACACATCGGAGATCGTAAGGGGCGAAAGGTTGCTTTGCTGATCACGCTCCTTGTCATGGGTGTTTCGTCTTTCTCTATTGGTCTTTTGCCTACCTTTCAATCGGCTGGGTATTGGGCCACAGCTCTGTTGGTGATCTTGCGGATTACTCAGGGGTTCTCGGCTGGCGCTGAGGCAGCAGGGTCTTCAACCCTCACCATGGAGCATTCCCCAGAAGGACGACGCGCGTTCTTTACCAGTTTTACGATGGCAGGTTGTTCTGCGGGTAACGTGTTGGCATCCTTGGTGTTCTTCCCTTTTCTGTTGCTTCCTGAGGAGCAATTGTTGAATTGGGGATGGAGGGTTCCGTTCTTGATTTCTGCGGTCGTTTTGGTGATCGCTTACTTGGTACGTAATCATTTGGAAGAAACTCCCATCTTTGAAATGACCCAAGAAACTGGCGAGTTACAAGCTGTGCCTTCAATGGGTGTCTTGCGTTTGCAGGGCACTGATGTTCTGCGCGTTTTCTTGATAACTTTCTATTCAGTCATTCAATCGATCATGATGGTGTACGCGCTCACCTATGCAACTCAGGTAGCAGATTTAGCCAGGTCAACCATGCTTTTGGTGAACGCGTCAGCTATGACTGTTTCGATGTTTGCTATCCCGTTGTGCGCGCTCATTGCAGATCGGGTGGGTCGCAAGCCTGTGCTCTTGGTGGGCGCATTGGGCTGTAGCGTTACCGTCTTTTACTATTTTCAGGCTATTTCGCACGGTGATTGGGTCTGGATTTTCGTGCTGTGCATGGTGAACCAGGGGCTGTTTTACTCATGCTGGAACGCAACA
>JAUMUA010000009.1:36354-44911 GCA_030530925.1 Rothia sp. (in: high G+C Gram-positive bacteria)
TGTGTCCCCGAAATGTTTGCTGCTCCGGTGCGTTTTACGGGTATGGCAATGGGCAATCAGCTGGGCCTAGTTATCGTGGGTTTTGCGCCGTCCATTGCTACGGCGTTGCAACCACGTTTCGGCTGGCTGGGCGTAGTGCTGTTCGTCGTTCTTTCCATGGCAGTTTCTGTTGTTGCGATTCTAGGTTCACGAGAAACTGCGTTTGTACCGTTGAACCGGTTGGGTGAGCACGCCCTCGTGTGGCATCGTCGGCGGTGAAAATAAGAGAACCAGGTTGATTCCTCGAGCTGAAAATTACAAATATGTGATTTAAAGGCAAGTGAGTGACTGAAATCTCCGGAATTAAGCGACCATCGAGAGGGATAAGGACGCCGATGGGGTGGATTAAGCAGTCAAACCCCTATATAGTTCTTGGTGAAGTACTTAGTCTCAGTACAACATGCACGGTAAAGCTTGTGTGAATAACGCATTTGCTACTCGGTTTATATTAAGTGCAATCGACTATGTGGCTTCGAATTAATGGCAGTATGGATACAGTCCTTTGGAGCTGATCAATTTTGATCTGGCTTCTAAATGCCATTTTTACGCATGCCCAGAGTTAGTTTTTAGTGCTGACTAGGTTTTGAATCCCATTCGCGGGTTCTACTGAACAAGCTTCCGCCTTTAGTTGCTCGTGCATTTGAAGTGACTGAGGCAAAAATACGTAGGACTGTGAAAATCAGTCCGATTATCAGGAGATAACGTGCCTACAATTCAGCAGCTGGTCCGTAAGGGCCGGACTCCCAAGGTCGTAAAGACCAAGGCGCCCGCACTGAAGGGCAGCCCCATGAAGCGCGGCGTATGCGTTCGCGTTTACACCACCACCCCTAAGAAGCCTAACTCGGCGCTCCGCAAGGTAGCTCGTGTAAAGCTCAACGGTGGCGTTGAAGTTACCGCTTACATCCCCGGTGAAGGTCACAACCTTCAGGAACACTCCATCGTGCTCGTACGCGGTGGTCGTGTGAAAGACCTCCCCGGTGTTCGTTACAAGATCGTTCGTGGCGCACTGGATACCCAGGGTGTTAAGGGACGCGGCCAGGCTCGTTCCCGCTACGGCGCTAAGAAGGAGAAGAAGTAATGCCTCGTAAAGGTCCCGCTCCCAAGCGTCCTCTAGTAAACGATCCCGTTTACGGTTCCCCGCTGGTTACCCAGCTTATTAACAAGGTTCTTCAGGACGGTAAAAAGTCAGTCGCTGAGCGTATCGTTTACGGTGCACTTGAAGGCGTTGAAAAGAAGACCGGTTCTGAGCCCGTAGCAACCCTCAAGAAGGCAATGGATAACATCCGTCCTTCACTCGAGGTTCGCTCACGCCGCGTCGGTGGCGCAACCTATCAGGTTCCTGTTGAGGTTCGCTCCGGCCGTGCAACCGCTCTAGCACTTCGTTGGTTGGTTGGCTTCTCTAAGCTCCGCCGCGAAAAGACTATGACCGAGCGTCTCATGAACGAGATCCTGGATGCGTCCAACGGTCTCGGTGCCGCTGTGAAGCGTCGCGAAGACACTCACAAGATGGCAGAGTCAAACAAGGCTTTTGCACATTACCGCTGGTAATTCTTCGTTTAGCCTGTCGAAAGTGGTTAGATACTTTCGGCAGGCTTTCGGAGTATCTCACAAAGGGAGACTCACGTGGCACAAGACGTGCTTACAGACCTAAATAAGGTCCGCAATATTGGTATTATGGCGCACATTGACGCCGGTAAGACCACCACTACCGAACGTATTCTGTTCTACACCGGTATTAACCACAAAATCGGTGAGACTCACGACGGCGCATCCACCATGGACTGGATGGCTCAGGAACAGGAACGCGGCATTACGATTACTTCTGCTGCTACCACCTGCTTCTGGAAAAACAACCAGATTAACATCATCGATACCCCCGGTCACGTTGACTTCACCGTTGAAGTTGAGCGTTCACTGCGCGTTCTTGACGGCGCTGTAGCGGTATTCGACGGTAAAGAGGGCGTTGAGCCTCAGTCTGAGACCGTTTGGCGTCAGGCTGATAAGTATGAAGTTCCCCGCATCTGCTTCGTCAACAAAATGGACAAGCTCGGTGCAGACTTCTACTTCACCGTAGATACCATCATCAAGCGTTTGGGTGCTAAGCCCCTCGTTATGCAGCTTCCTATTGGTGCTGAAAACGACTTCGTTGGTGTTGTTGATCTTTTGACCATGAAGGCTTTTGTATGGCCTGGCGACGCCAAGGGCGACGTTACCATGGGTGCTTCTTACGAGACTCAGGACATCCCTGCAGATCTTCAGGAGCGCGCAGAAGAATACCGCAACAACCTCATCGAAGCAGCTGCAGAAGCTAACGATGAACTCATGGAAAAGTACCTTGAAGAAGGCGAACTTACCAATGAGGAAATCGTAGCTGGCGTTCGTCATTTGACTGTGAACAACCTTGCTTACCCTGTTTTCTGTGGTTCTGCATTCAAGAACCGCGGCGTTCAGCCCATGCTTGACGCTGTGATTTCTTACCTTCCTTCACCTCTTGAGGTTCCTGCAATGATCGGTCACGATCCTAAGGATGAAGAGAAGGAGCTTACTCGTAAGCCTTCATCTGATGAACCTTTCTCCGCTCTCGCGTTCAAGGTTGCAGCTCACCCCTTCTACGGTCAGCTCACCTACATCCGCGTTTACTCGGGTAAGGCTTCCTCAGGTCAGCAGGTTTTGAACTCCACCAAGAGCAAAAAAGAGCGTATTGGTAAACTCTTCCAGATGCACTCCAACAAGGAGAACCCTGTTGAAGAGATCCAGGCAGGCCACATTTACGCGGCTATCGGTTTGAAGGACACCACTACTGGTGACACCCTTTGCGATATTGCAGCTCCTATCGTTCTTGAGTCCATGAGCTTCCCTGCTCCCGTGATCTTCGTGGCTATTGAGCCTAAGACCAAGGGCGATCAGGAGAAGATGTCAACCGCTATTCAGAAGCTTTCAGCTGAAGACCCCACCTTCACCGTTTCTTTGAACGATGAAACCGGTCAGACTGAAATCGGCGGCATGGGCGAGCTTCACCTTGACATCATCGTGGATCGCATGAAGCGCGAGTTCAAGGTTGAGGCAAACGTTGGTAAGCCTCAGGTTGCATACCGCGAGACCATCAAGAAGGCTGTTGAAAAGGTTGACTACACCCACAAGAAGCAGACTGGTGGTTCCGGTCAGTTCGCTAAGGTGCAGGTTTCCTTTGAACCCATCCCTCTTGATGCTGAAGAACTTTACGAGTTCGACAACGTAGTGACCGGTGGTCGTGTTCCTCGTGAATACATCCCTTCCGTTGATCACGGTATTCAGGACGCTATGCAGCTCGGTATCCTTGCTGGTTACCCCGTTGTTGGTGTCAAGGCAACCTTGATCGATGGCGCTTACCACGACGTCGACTCCTCTGAAATGGCCTTCAAGATTGCTGGCTCCATGGTGTTCAAGGAAGGCGCACGCCGCGCTAACCCTGTTCTCTTGGAACCTTTGATGGCAGTAGAAGTTCGTACTCCTGAGGAGTACATGGGCGATGTTATCGGTGACTTGAACTCACGCCGTGGACAGATTCAGTCCATGGAAGACGCAGCAGGTGTGAAGATTGTTCACGCACATGTTCCTTTGTCTGAAATGTTCGGTTACATTGGTGACCTTCGTTCAAAGACTCAGGGTCGCGCTGTTTACTCGATGACCTTCGATAGCTACTCTGAGGTTCCCAAGGCTGTAGCTGACGAAATCATTCAGAAGAGCCGCGGCGAATAATTTCGCCCCTCTGCGGCTCACAATGTGAGCCGCACCCAATTTCACTAAAAATAACCTATTGAAAACCGCACAGGGTTTGCCTCACCGGCGTAATCCGCTAATGTAGACGCTAGACCGTTTCTTAAACGGACTGCGCCGGTGAGATACCCAGTGCATGTATTTCAAATTCGTTCTAGGAGGAACACCCTTGGCTAAGGCTAAGTTCGAGCGCTCCAAGCCTCACGTAAACGTTGGTACCATTGGTCACGTTGACCACGGTAAGACCACCCTTACTGCAGCAATCTCCAAGGTTCTTGCAGAAAAGTACCCTGATCTGAACGAGCAGCGCGACTTCGGTATGATCGACTCCGCTCCTGAAGAGCGCCAGCGCGGTATTACCATTAACATTGCTCACATCGAGTACCAGACCGAAAAGCGTCACTACGCACACGTTGACGCTCCCGGCCACGCTGACTATGTGAAGAACATGATCACCGGTGCTGCTCAGATGGACGGCGCAATCTTGGTTGTTGCTGCTACTGACGGCCCCATGGCACAGACCCGCGAGCACGTTCTTCTTGCTCGCCAGGTTGGCGTTCCTACCTTGCTTGTTGCTCTTAACAAGTCAGATATGGTTGACGACGAAGAACTTCTCGACCTCGTTGAGATGGAAGTTCGCGATCTTCTTTCCTCACAGGAATTCGATGGCGACGACGCTCCCGTTATCCGCGTTTCAGCACTCAAGGCTCTTGAAGGCGACGCTGAATGGGTAGCTAAGATCGAAGAGCTCATGGAAGCTGTGGATAACTACATCCCCGACCCCATCCGTGACACCGACAAGCCCTTCCTCATGCCTATCGAGGACGTCTTCACCATTACCGGTCGCGGTACCGTTGTTACCGGCCGTGCAGAGCGCGGTACCCTCAAGATCAACTCTGAGGTTGAGATTGTTGGTATCCGCCCCATCCAGAAGACCACCGTTACCGGTATCGAGATGTTCCACAAGCAGCTCGACGAAGCATGGGCAGGCGAGAACTGTGGTCTGCTTCTTCGCGGTCTGAAGCGTGACGACGTTGAGCGTGGTCAGGTTGTTGTAGCTCCCGGCTCCATCACCCCCCACACCGACTTCGAAGCTAACGTCTACATCCTTTCCAAGGATGAGGGTGGCCGTCACAACCCCTTCTACTCAAACTACCGTCCTCAGTTCTACTTCCGTACGACTGACGTAACCGGCGTTATCACTCTTCCTGAGGGTACCGAAATGGTTATGCCTGGCGATAACACCGAGATGACCGTTGAGCTCATCCAGGAAATCGCTATGGAAGAGGGCCTCGGCTTCGCTATCCGTGAGGGTGGCCGCACCGTTGGTTCAGGTCGCGTTACCAAGATTATTAAGTAATTGATTTTCTAAACGTACCTGGCGATAGCTAGAAAGAATGACTCCCTGAGGAAACTCAGGGGGTCATTTTTTATTTACTGACTGCAGACTCGTTGAACTTCTCACTGGTCTAATGTGAAGCACTAGATTGACTAGGGGAGAGCCGGCAGCTTTCCTTTCATGCTGTAATAAACGTGAGTGGGCTGGCTGTGAAGCTATGTTTTGGGAGCAATTACGTTCATCACAACTAAGCCTGAGCACCAATCTTTGTGAAGCTAGGCACTTCTAAAAAATAAAGGTTGCTATCTTCTTCTATTGCTGTAAGAATAGAACACGTTGTTCAAGCACTTGTCACGTTTGAGTAGCTGAAAATTCATTCGATTTATCAGCAAAAACTTCATTTATTTGGTGCAGTGGCAAGTCCAAATATGACCCGGTTCCGAGAAATGTAGGACGTATTGCGTAGGTAATATGCGACACGCCCGAGTTCGGGGGTCGGTGCTTGAGTGAGTTGAGGAACCCGATAATCATCGGATTCAGCTTGCATCAAGCGGCGCAAAAGAATTCATTCTTTACCTTAAGCGCCAGACAAAGGAGCATCCGCTCCGTTACAGGGAAGTACTTCAAGAAAGAGAGTCCGACAGATGGCGGGACAGAAAATCCGCATCCGTCTGAAGTCTTACGACCACGAGGTCATTGATTCTTCAGCTCGGAAAATCGTTGAGACAGTTACGCGTGCAGGCGCGACGGTAGTAGGCCCCGTGCCGCTGCCCACCGAAAAGAACGTTTACTGTGTTATTCGTTCGCCTCACAAGTACAAGGACAGCCGCGAGCACTTCGAAATGCGCACGCATAAGCGTCTGATCGACGTCGTTGATCCGACCCCCAAGGCTGTTGATGCCCTCATGCGTCTTGACCTTCCGGCAGACGTAAACATCGAGATTAAGCTGTAGAGGATCGCATCTAAATGACTAACAAATTTGAGCGCCAGGTGAAAGGCTTGCTAGGCACCAAGCTTGGCATGACTCAGGTCTGGGACGAGAACGGCAAATTCGTGCCTGTTACCGTCGTCAAGGCTGATTCAAACGTCGTCACCCAGCTGCGCAACAAAGAAACCGATGGCTACGAAGCTGTTCAGATTGGTTTCGGCGCTATTGATTCTCGCAAGGTTACCAAGCCTTTGGCTGGTCACTTCGAGAAAGCAGGCGTTACCCCTCGCCGTCACCTCGTAGAACTCCGCACTGCTAACGCTGCAGAGTACTCCCTCGGACAAGAGCTCTCCGTTGAGCTCTTCGAAGAAGGCCAGAAGGTCGACGTCGTAGGCAAGACCAAGGGTAAAGGCTTCGCTGGCGTTATGAAGCGCCACGGCTTTTCCGGTGTTGGCGCCTCACACGGTGCACACAAGAACCACCGTAAGCCCGGTTCAATCGGTGGCGCATCTTACCCCGCACGCGTGTTCAAGGGTATGCGTATGGCTGGCCGTATGGGCGCAGCTCGTCACACCACTTTGAACCTGACCATCCAGGGTGTAGATACCGAAAACAATGTTCTTTTGATCAAGGGCGCAATCCCCGGTCCTAAGGGCGGCGTTGTTTTGGTTCGCACTGCTGTGAAGGGAGCCTAATTACAATGGCTGTCAATACTGTCAAGGTAGACCTGCCTGCTGACCTTTTCGATGCAAATGCTTCAATTCCTTTGCTTCACCAGGTTGTAGTAGCTCAGCTTGCTGCAGCTCGCCAGGGTACCCACAAGACCAAAAACCGCGGCGAAGTTTCCGGCGCAGGTCGTAAGCCCTTCAAGCAGAAGGGTACCGGCCGTGCACGTCAGGGCTCAATCCGCGCACCTCACATGACCGGTGGTGGCGTTGTTCACGGACCTACTCCCCGTAACTACGCACAACGCACCCCTAAGAAAATGATTGCAGCTGCACTTCGCGGCGCGCTTTCTGATCGTGCTCGTAACTCACGTATTCACGTTGTTGAGAACCTCGTAGAAGGCACCAAGCCTTCAACCAAGGCAATCAAGGCTTCAATCGCTTCAATTACCGAGCGTAAGAACGTTCTTGTTGTTATCGACCGCAAGGAAGATGCAGTAGCGCTCTCAGCACGCAACCTTGAAAAGGTGCACGTACTTTACGCAGACCAGCTCAACACTTACGATGTGTTGGTTTCTGACGACGTCATCTTCACCAAGGATGCATACGACGTATTCGTCGCAGTTGCTTCTAAGGCTAAGAAGGAGGCCGCTAAATAATGAGCGTCTCTATCAATAAGAATCCCCGCGACGTAATCATTGCTCCCGTCGTGTCGGAAAAGAGCTACGGCCAACTTGATGAAGGTAAGTACTCCTTCTTGGTTGACCCCAGCTCAAACAAGCTGGAAATCAAGCAGGCTATCGAAGAAATCTTCGATGTCAAGGTTGCTTCCGTCAATACCGCTAACCGCCAGGGCAAGCGCAAGCGCACTCGCTTTGGTTGGGGTACTCGTAAGAACACCAAGCGCGCGATTGTGACTCTTAAAGAAGGCACCATCGACCTCTTCGGCGGTCCGCAGGCATAGTCCCGCGGAGACCACTTTAGCGAAGGAAAGAAATACTAAATGGGTATTCGTAAACATAAGCCGACGACCCCGGGTCGCCGCGGTTCGAGTGTTGCTGATTTCGCAGAAATCACTCGCTCAACCCCGGAGAAGTCCCTGCTTCGTCCGCTTCCAAAAAAGGGTGGCCGTAACAACACCGGCCGCATCACTACTCGTCACAAGGGTGGTGGCCACAAGCGCCAGTACCGTCTGATTGACTTCCGTCGTCACGACAAAGACGGTGTAGACGCACGCGTTGCACACATCGAGTACGATCCAAACCGTACCGCTCGCATCGCACTGCTCCACTACGTTGATGGAACCAAGCGTTACATCATCGCTCCCAACCGTTTGAACCAGGGAGACGTTGTAGAGTCAGGTCCTTCAGCAGATATTAAGCCCGGCAACAACTTGCCTTTGCGTAACATCCCTGTTGGTACTGTGATTCACGCTGTTGAACTTCGCCCCGGCGGCGGAGCTAAGATGGGTCGCTCAGCTGGCGCATCCATCCAGCTCGTTGCTAAAGAAGGCCGCTACGCTCAGTTGCGTTTGCCTTCAGGTGAAATCCGCAACGTAGACGTTCGCTGCCGCGCAACTGTTGGTGCAGTTGGCAACGCAGAGCAGTCAAACATCAACTGGGGTAAAGCTGGACGTAACCGCTGGAAGGGCATCCGCCCAACCGTTCGTGGTGTCGTTATGAACCCTGTTGATCACCCCCATGGTGGTGGTGAAGGTAAGACCTCCGGTGGTCGTCACCCGGTTAACCCCAACGGTAAGCCTGAAGGTCGTACTCGTCGCCCCAACAAGGAAAGCGACAAGCTCATTGTTCGTCGCCGTCGTACTGGCA
>JAUMUA010000010.1:0-32085 GCA_030530925.1 Rothia sp. (in: high G+C Gram-positive bacteria)
GCGAATACCTGAGCCGGTCTGGCCGTCGTCGCCATTGACGGGGAATGTTTCAATCAAATCGAGGCAGTCGGCGGTGTAAATGCGAGTGGGCTCAAGGAGCTCTTCACCGAGGGTGCGGCCCAGCTCGTCTACCTGGCGGTCCAAGCCCCAGCCAGCTACGTTGATGACTTTGCGTACCAGCGAGTAACCGTTGGAGTGAATACCCGAGGACGCCATAGCAATCAGCACATCGCCTTCGCGCACGCGATCGGGACCAAGTAGCTCATCCGCTTCAACGATGCCGGTGGCTGCACCGGCGACGTCGTACTCGTTTTCAGCGAGCAAACCGGGGTGCTCAGCGGTTTCGCCACCCACCAGAGCGGTGTCGGCGAGCGAGCAACCCTCAGCGATGCCTCGCACGATATCGGCAACGCGCTCAGGCACAACCTTGCCGGTTGCAATGTAGTCAGTCATAAAGAGGGGACGCGCGCCGGTCACCACGATGTCATCAACCACCATGCCTACTAGGTCTTGACCGATGGTGTGGTGAATATCCAGTGCCTGCGCAATCGCAACCTTGGTGCCCACGCCGTCGGTGGAAGTTGCCAGATATGGCTTGCGGAAATCTTTGAGAACCGAGAGGTCAAACAGGCCAGCAAAGCCGCCCACTCCACCAACCACGCCGGCGCCGTGAGTTGCTTTAACGGCGTCTTTCATGAGTTCGACGGCGCGATCGCCGGCTTCGACGTCCACGCCTGCGGAGGCGTAAGTTACTGCGTTGGGGGTTTCACTCATGAGTTGTCCTTCTCAGTGGTTGCTTGATCTGCCGGTTCTTTGTCTGGGGGCAGAACGAGGTTCTCTAAATCAGAATCGGGGCCGGGCTCGCAAGAACCTTCGGTGCTGGTTTCTGCCGGCAGCTTGTTTTCGAGCTCTTCGGTACCGGGGCGCGTTTCAACCGAAACAGCGTGTGCATGTTCTGGTTTGTGCGCTACGGGACGCTCTGCGGTAACTTCTGCAATGGAGCTCGACAGCGGACCAGCGGAACCGTCTTTGTGGTCAAAGAGGTTTTTGCCAATGCGCTCGGGAATCGGAATGGGGTAGTTGCCGGTGAAGCACGCGGTGCAAAGGTTTTTGCGTTCTTGCTTGGTGGCGGCAATCATGCCGTCTTCTGAGATGTAACCGAGCGAATCGGCACCGAGCGAGTTGCAGATTTCTTCAACGGCAAGACCGTTGGCAATGAGCTCGGAACGGGATGCGAAGTCGATGCCATAGAAACAGGGCCATTTGACGGGCGGCGAAGAAATACGTACGTGAACTTCGGCAGCGCCAGCTTCTCTAAGCATGCGCACCAGAGCGCGCTGGGTGTTGCCGCGCACGATCGAATCGTCAATAACAATCAGGCGTTTGCCCGCAACCACAGATTTCAGCGGGTTGAGTTTCAACCGGATGCCGAGCTGGCGAATGGTTTGCGAGGGCTGAATGAAGGTTCGCCCCACGTAAGCGTTTTTAACTAAACCGTTGCCGTAAGGAATTCCCGATTCTTCGGCGTAACCAATAGCTGCCGGCACACCGGATTCGGGAGTGGGCATGACCAAATCGGCTTCAACGCGATGCTCACGCGCCAACTGTCGTCCCATCTCAACGCGCGATTCGTACACCGAACGCTCATTGATAGTGGTGTCGGGGCGTGCCAAGTAGACGTATTCAAAAACGCAACCGGCGCGCTTGGGTTCTGCGAAGGTGCGCGAACGCAGCCCGCCGTCGTTGTCAATAATAATCAGCTCACCGGGCTCGACTTCACGCACGTACGAGGCACCCACAATATCAAGGGCGGCGGTTTCAGAGGCCACAACCCAACCGCGTTCTAGGCGTCCCAGCACTAGCGGACGCACACCCTGCGGGTCGCGAGCGGCGTAGAGAGTGTTCTCGTCCATGAAGGTGAGGCAGAATGCGCCCTGCAATGAGGGTAGAAGATCAAGCACGGCTTCTTCGAGGGAGCCAAACTCGTCGGTATCCAACAGTGCGGTGACGAGCGCGGTGTCAGTGGTGTTGCCCTGAGCTAGTTCGCCGCGCAAAGGTGCTTTGCCAGCGTTGCGCTCTAGCAGACGGTCATAGAGTTCAGCTGAGTTGGTGATGTTGCCGTTGTGTGCCAGCGCCAAGGTGCCGTAAGGAATATCGCCTAAGGTGGGTTGCGCATTTGCCCAGTGCGATGCTCCGGTGGTGGAGTAGCGGCAGTGCCCTACAGCCATATGACCCTTCATAGGTGCCAGCGTAGATTCGTCAAAGACCTGGGAAACAAGACCCATATCTTTGTACACGCTAATACGGTTGCCGTCGCTGGTTGCAATACCAGCAGACTCCTGACCACGATGCTGTAGGGCGTACAAACCGTAGTAGGTCAATTTAGAGACGTCTTCCCCTGGTGCCCACACACCAAAGACGCCACATTCGTCTTTGGGACCGTGGTCGATGGGATCGAGATCGTGTGAAAGTTTTCCGTCAGGACGAACCAATTAGAGCCATCTTTTCAAAGATCGGGTATGCGAAACGAGCAGGCGATTTGCAGAACAAAAAGTGCTCAGATGCTAATAAGTGTAGCGGAAATGATGCTACTCATCTCACTAGCGCGGGTTTGTTGCCGAGCGTTACTCGTCGTCAGTTTCGATGGCACGCACGGTTTCTGGGTTCTTTGCAGAACGGCGATCCAGAAGAAGCGCAATGATTAAAGCGAGTGCAACCCCAAGGGCGGTGCCTACAACGGCGAGCACCCCAAAGACAGCCATGCGCGAGTATTGATCGGTGTACATCTGCACGGGGTCGGGGGAACTGATAAAGGTCAGAATGGTTGCCAGGAGTAGGCCCATGACGCCACCGGTGATTGCGAACGCGAGAAGCGACGGCGCGCGTCGAATGGTAACAAGCTGTTCGCGGTTCGATGGCGGGGTGGGCGTTGCTGACGACGAAGTATTTGGCTGGTTGCTCATGGTTTACCAGAATACCGGGTGCGGGTGGAAGAACGCGAAACCTAAAGCACCGGCATGCGCTCTGACAAATCAGAGCGCAATCCCGAGGCTGAAATCTTAGTGGCGTTTTCTGCCCAGCTAGAGAACCCAAGAGCCACCGAGCACCAGGTGAATGCGTCGGTTTCTACCACGTTGGGTGGAGTGCCGCGTGTGTGCCTGGGTCCTGCAATGCACTGGGTGACGCCAAAAGGCGGCACGCGCACCTCAACCGAATTGCCGGGCGAAAGCGTCGCTAATTCTTCAAGCAGATAGCGCACCGCGGTTGCGCGGGTGGCGCGGGGAAGTGCCGCAAAGGCTTCCTCAGGGTTCTTTTCAGAGAGGGCGGCACGCACGCTGGCAACAGCGGCGGCGCCGTCGCTCTCTGAAATCTTTCGACGAATCGCCACTACTTTTTCTCCTGTGACGCCTCAATCAGTTGCGCAAGAGCGCTACCGACTTCAAGGGAACCTACTGCCTCTTCGGCCCCCATAATCGGTTTGGTGGTGGCTTCGATGCCGCGTTGTGCTATCTCAACAGAAATGAGTTCGCACGCTTCAAGTAACTTAAGTGCAATCAACGAGGTAGCACGAGATGAACCATCAAGCACCTTTACCGCAACTGATGCCCCCGAACGTAAACCGATGGCCAACACACCTTCCGCACCGCCCTTAACAATGCCGTTAAGAACTTCAGAAAGTACAGTATTAGGCTTGCCGTGGCCCTGTACGAATTCAGGGTAGTCCACCATGGCTGTAGCTACGGTGGCAAGACGAGCGTCGGCGCGGATGTTTTCAATCGCGCCCCCCAGTGCTGAGTAGGCCCGCGCAAGCCCACAGAGGGAAACGGCAAAAACGGGAGCGCCGCAACCGTCAATACCCAC
The DNA here is from genome assembly GCA_030530925.1 of Rothia sp. (in: high G+C Gram-positive bacteria). Lineage (GTDB taxonomy): Bacteria > Actinomycetota > Actinomycetes > Actinomycetales > Micrococcaceae > Rothia. The sequence goes on from JAUMUA010000010.1 coordinate 3,862, forward strand.
AGCCGCAGGTTTTTCACCTGTGTGCTTCTCAACAGTTTCAGCTACGAGTTGTTGCAAAGGATGTGCGCAGTCGCGGTAATTTTTAATTGGCCAGTTGTTCTTTTGGCAAGCCCATAAAAATGCCGAGTGTTTTCCTGAGCAATTAAATGCCAGGCGAGTTTTTTCGCGTCCAGCTTGGACGAGGGCATGATAACTGGCTTCGTCGACTGGCCATGCTGGCGGGCACTGAAGAGCCGCGGCATCTAATGATGCCTCTTCAAGAATCGATTGAGCAATCTTCATGTGTTCGAACGATCCTGTGTGCGAGCCTGAGGCTAAGGCAATCTGTGCACCTTGTAACTCTGCGCCTGCGTTCATCGATGCGATGGTTTGTAAAGGTTTGAGGGTGGATCGCGCAAAAACGGGGGCGTTAATATCACCGAGGGATGCAAGTACCTCGCCACTCGGTGAGAGCGCCACAGCGGCGCCAAGATGGCGTGATTCAATGAAATCGCTACGAACTACTCGGGCGAGTTCCACTGCGTCTGCTGCTTCAATAGTTTGCATGGCTTCAAGTATTCCACACGGGATGCACAGCATGTCTAAGTCAAGAGTGTTAACGACGTAGGGTTTGCGCAAGAGTAAAAAGTTGCAGTATCTGCATATTTGTTAGCAAGGACACGGATAATCTAATTGCAGTGACTGCAATATTGCAGTTACTGTAAATACATGAAATTTTCTCAGCCGTGTGTACCGCACACAGGAATACGAGAGGCCATTGCCGATAAACGCAAGGCCCGCTCGCAACTCACCCACGAATCTATTCAGCACGCCGCTGAGCAGATTGTGCTAGCTGAAGGGCGCACACAACTTACCACCAAGCGATTAGTGCAAGAAGCGGGGGTATCGGAACGCACGATTTTTAACCATTTTTCGAACCTCAACGAGATTGTGCTCTCGCAATTGAGTACACATCTTGCGGAGGTCGTTGATGCAGAAGCGTTCCCAGACAATGTTCCACTTGATGAGTTGCCCCAAGCCTGCCACGATTTCTTGAAAAACACGCTAGAAAATGAGAAGAGCGCAGAGCCCCTAGATCGATTTATCCTTCTTGCCAGTACATTTAGCGGTGAAGCAAACTTTGACGAGATACTCGGCAAAGAAGTGATGGAAACTCTGATTTCAATGGACTGGTCCTTGTGGGACAGTATCGAAAATAAATACCCGCACATGAGTGAGGATCAGCAGTTCCAACTGGCGATTTATCTACAAAACATGATTACCAGTTTTGCCTATGGCATGGGCAGATACCTATACCAACATCCCGAACTGATTAAAGACCCCGCCCAGTATTCCAATAGAGAGATTCGTCAAAACATGATTTGGAGTATCAGCCAGGTAACACAGGGTCAGCCAAAGTTCACCTCACCTCTAACAGATACCCCTCTCACAGAAGATAACGAAAATGTCTAAGTTCCTTTATAAAATTGGCTACTTCGCCGCAAGAAAAGCCTGGGCAGTCATTACCGTGTGGGCACTCGTTCTTGCAGGACTCGCCGGTGTTTACACCGCGTTCCACGGTGAATTGAGCAACCAAGTAACCATTCCTGGTACCGAAGCGCAACAGGTGCAAGAAACCCTTGCCGATAAATTTGACACCAATACCTCGGCCGGATTTGGGCAGATTATTCTCGAAACCAAAGACGGCAAAGAATTTACCGACCAACAGAAACAAGCTGTTGCCGCCGACATCGCTAAAGCCAAAGACGTTGAGCAGGTAGGTTCTGTGGTTGATCCATTTGCCACCGCTCAGCAGATTAAAGACGGTCAGAAGAAACTTTCTGACGGCAAAACCAAGCTTGAACAGGGCGAGAAGCAAATGGCTGACGCCCAAGCAAAGCTTGACGACACCCAAAAGAAAATTGACGACGGCTCACTTGCCGCTGGCGTTGCCAAGCAACTTGATGATGCGCAGGCAAAGCTTGACGAGTCAAAACAGAAATTTGAACAGGGAAAGAAACAGGCTGAGGACGCTCAAAAGCAACTTGACGACGGTCAAAAGCAAATCGACGAACAGCGCACTCAGCTACAGGATGGCAAGAAGAAGCTCGAGCAGGCACAGTCTGATCTTGATAAAAAGCGTGCCGAAGCGGGCATGAACCCGCTCGCTTTGCCCCAGCTCACTCAGGCGCAGAAGCAGATTGACGAGAACCGCAAGCAGCTTGAAGACGGCGAGAAACAGCTTTCCGATGCGCAGGTGAAAATCGATCAGGGTCGTAAAGACCTGGAAGATAAACAGCCAGAACTTGCTGCTGCCCAACAGAAGATTGACGACGGTCAGAAAAAGGTTGATGAGCAAAGACAGAAGCTCGAGAGCGGTCAGACTATCAAAGACGCTCAGAAACAGGTTGATGACGGTCAGAAGAAACTAGATGCGAAGAAACCAGAACTCGAATCTGGGCGTAAAGAAATTGAGCGTAACCAGGCGTTGCTCGATATGAATAAAGACGCCGTAGCGATTTCTAAAAATAAGTCCGCTGCGATCGTCAACGTCTCTTTTACCGATGACATTATGGCGGTTTCACAGGATCACCTCGAATCAACTCGAGAAGCTTTCAGTGATTTGGACGGTAAAGGTATCAACGTTCTTTACGATACGAACCTCGAGGGTCAGCAACCTGAAATGGGGATGACCGGTGAAATCGTGGGCATTATTATTGCGCTGATAGTTCTATTCGTGATGATGGGTACCTTTATTGCCGCTGGCTTGCCTATTCTTATGGCAGTTCTTGGGTTGGCTGGCGCAACTATGGGCACCCTGGCGCTGTCGAATGTTGTGGACATGACCTCAACAACTCCCGCATTGGGTTCAATGCTGGGTCTGGCGGTGGGCATTGATTACACGTTGTTCATCATGAACCGCCACCGCAATAACCTGGCACAGGGTATGGATGTCAAGCGCTCTATCGCTCTTGCTACCGGCACTGCAGGTAGCGCCGTCCTCTTCGCTGGCACTACCGTAATGATCGCGTTGTTGTCCCTGAATGTGGTGGGTATTCCCTTCCTCTCGGTCATGGGTAATGCCGCGGCCTTTGCTGTGCTCATGGCAGTACTCGTTGCCATTACGCTTTCTCCTGCAATTCTTTCGTTGGCCGGACGCCGTATCATTAGCAAGCGTCGCTGGGCAACTATTGAACGCCGTCAGAACGCCGCCGGGTCTGTGAACGCTGACGTAGTACAAGAGGCACACGAAGCAGCGACGGCACACGAAGAGCGCAAGAGCGGTTGGCTCAAAGCCATTTTGGCTCAGCCGATTGTGACTATCTTGGTAGTAGTTCTTGGTTTAGGTGCGCTGGCTATGCCCATGGCAGACTTGCGTTTGGGTTTGCCCACGGGAGCGAGTCAGGCTCAAGACAGTCCCGCCTACAAGACCTATAAAGCTATTGAAGATAATTTTGGCGCAGGACAAAACGGCACCATTATTGCTGCTGCTAACTTGCCCGAGGGCACTACTGCTGAGCAAGCAAAAGACTTGCAGGTGGAAGTGGGCCAAGACTTACTCAAACAGAATGATGTTGAGAAGGTTGTTCCTGCAATGATTGCCAAAGATAACTCAACTCTGCTCTACCAGATCACTCCCCAGCAGGGGCCCTCTGATGAGTCCACGGAGAACCTTGTAACAGATATCCGTAATTTGAAGTTGGATACCTCGGATGGTCAGGTGACCTTTGGCGTAACGGGTCAGACCGCTATGAATATCGATATTTCTAAGAACCTTGCAAAGGTTTTGCCGATTTATATCGCTATTATTTTGGGTCTGTCGCTACTGGTTTTGATTTTGGTCTTCCGCTCAATTTGGGTACCGGTTACGGCAACTTTGGGCTTCTTGTTCTCATTCGGTGCTGCGCTGGGTGCCACTGTGGCGGTCTTCCAATGGGGCTGGTTAGCTTCATTCTTTGGGGTGAGCACCCCCGGTCCAATTCTCTCGTTCTTGCCCATTCTTGCGGTAGGTATTCTGTTCGGTTTGGCTATGGATTACCAATTGTTCTTGGTATCGGCCATGCGTGAGGCATACTCCCACGGCCGTGAGGCAAAGACCAGCGTCATCGTTGGGTTCAAGCATTCCGCCAAGGTTGTGGTTGCTGCCGCGCTGATTATGGCTGGTGTGTTCTTGGGTTTCGTCTTCAGCGGTGATCCCATGATGGCATCAATTGGTTTTGCTCTTGCCATGGGTGTTATCTTTGACGCTTTCGTGGTTCGAATGACTTTGATTCCTGCCCTCATGTACCTACTAGGTAAGAAGGCCTGGTGGTTACCTCGCTGGCTCGATAAGATTCTGCCTGATCTTGATGTTGAAGGCACCAAGTTGGAGCGCGACGTCGAACCAGCTGCCGGTGGGTCGAAAGTCGCAGAATAGCAAGCGGTAGGCACAGTAAGAACCTGTAACTACAGGTAGAACCCCGTGGTGGGGTGCGCACGTGAAAATGTGGGTGCTCTGCCATGGGGTTTTGTTATGGGTGGTGTCCCCAAAACTCCCGCTCTACTTTGGGGTGACACATAGGTGTGACACACAGGGTGTGAAACCAAATCGTGACCTTTCACGATAGCCTTAGAAGATGAAGGTTTTGGTACTTGGCCCCGGTGGGCGCGAACACGCAATTATTCGAGCTTTACTTGCAGACCCTAAGGTTGAAGAAGTCCACAGCGCACCCGGTAACGCGGGTATTGCCCAGGACGTTCCGGTTCACGTTATCGATGCGAATAACCCCGATGCTGCAGTGGCGCTGGCGCAAGATCTGGGCGTTGATTTGGTGGTTGTTGGACCGGAGGCTCCGCTGGTTGCCGGCGTCGCTGATGCCTTACGTGCAAAGAACATTGCCGTTTTCGGCCCCAACAAGGCGGCAGCACTTCTTGAGGGATCTAAAGCATTTGCCAAAGATGTGATGACAGCGGCTAATGTACCTACCGCTATGGCAAAAGTTGCTACGACCGAAACCGAAGCGGCTGATGCACTCGATACTTTTGGTGCGCCCTACGTGGTCAAAGACGACGGCCTGGCAGCAGGTAAAGGCGTGGTTGTAACCGACGACCGAAGCGTAGCTCTTGCCCACGCCAACGCTTGCTTTGCCGCTGGTGGTTCTGTGGTGATTGAAGAATTTTTGGACGGCCCCGAAGTCTCCCTCTTTGTGATTTCAGATGGCACCAATGTGCTTCCGCTGGCGCCAGCCCAAGATTTCAAGCGTATTTTTGACGGCGATCAGGGTCCTAACACCGGTGGTATGGGTGCGTATACCCCACTTCCGTGGTTGCCCGAGGGTTTTGTTGACGAGGTAGTGGAACGCGTAGCTCGCCCCACTATCCAAGAAATGGCGCACCGCGGCGCGTCATTCAACGGCGTGTTGTTCTGCGGTTTGGCAGTGACCAAACGCGGAATTCGCGTGATTGAATTCAACGCGCGCTTTGGTGATCCCGAAACTCAGGCAGTTCTTGCCCGCTTGAAAACCCCACTGGGCCAGCTCTTGCTCGACGCCGCACGCGGCGAGCTTGACCCCATGACCACCTTGGAATGGGACACACGCACCGCCGTTGACGTTGTGATGGCAGCGCAGAACTACCCAGACTCACCCAAAAAGGGCGACATCATCACCGGTCTGGATGCGGCAAATGCAATGGATCATGTGCAGGTTATCCATGCCGGAACCGCCGCACCGAACGACCATATTGTGACCGCTGGCGGGCGCGTACTCGCTGTGGTTGCATTAGGCGATGATCTTGCTCAGGCACGCGAACGCGCTTACGAGGGCGTTGACGCTATTAGCTGGGACGGCGCGCAGTATCGCTCTGATATTGCACAGGCTGCTGCAGAAAATCGCGTGCACGTCCCTACTTCTGACTCATAAATCTTTGCGGTGGCTACTGATGTAGTCACCGCTTTTATACTTTTCTTGATCCCACACATTAGGCACACAACATAAAACGCAGGAGAATGATGAGCCCTCACAACACCCCGCTTGAGATTCCAGGTTGGAACCACGTTTATTCGGGCAAGGTTCGTGATTTGTATGTACCCGAAGACGCTAGCTCTGATGTAACGAGTGGCTCGTTCAAGGACGACGCCGAGCTGCGCGCCGGGTCAGTGATGGTTGTTGCCTCAGACCGTATTAGTGCGTTTGATCAGGTGATCCCTACTGAGGTTCCTGATAAGGGCAAGATTCTGACTCAGCTTTCGCTGTGGTGGTTTGATCAGCTCAAAGACGTGCCCAATCACGTGTTGAGCACCGATGTGCCCGATGTGGTTGCTGGGCGCGCAATGATTTGTAAGTCGCTCAACATGTTCCCTGTTGAGTGCATTGCCCGTGGGTATCTGACCGGTTCAGGTTTGCAGGCTTATAACGAGACCGGTGCTATTGCTAACAACAAGCTACCTGCTGGTTTGGTGGACGGCTCACGCATTGAGTCTCCTATCTTTACTCCTACGGGTAAAGCCGAAGTAGGTGAGCACGATGAGCTCATTACCTACGAAGAGCTTTATGCTGAAGTCGGCCAGCCCATTGGCGAACGCTTGCAAGAACTCACTCTTTACGTGTATTCCACTGCCGAGAAGATTGCTCGGGAACGCGGCATTATTATTGCCGATACTAAAGTGGAATTCGGTTTGGATTCGTACCGCGGTGAAATCACTTTGGGTGACGAAGTTCTGACCCCCGATTCTTCACGTTTTTGGGACGCCGAAAAGTACCAGCCCGGTCAATCACAGGCAAGCTTTGATAAGCAATTCATTCGTGACTGGATTAAATCTGATGAGTCTGGCTGGAAAGGTCAGGGTTCGATCCCTGAGCTACCAGAGCATGTGATTGAAAAGACGCGCGCTCGTTACGTTGAAGCGTATGAGCGTTTGACCGGTCAAAATTTTGAGGCATAGAGCCTAGCTCGTTCATCGGGCAACTAATCAATAGCGCTCAGGGCGGGGAATATATATTCCCCGCCCTGAGCGTTATCTAAATCCCCGCAAAACTTCAGTCTTGCCTCGCTTCGGCACGAAGTTTCTGCTGATATTCGCGGTCTTGTTGGGCTGCGTCGGAAAGCGAATAGAACCACGTGATGTGCTGGGCTACCAGCTCTTGAGCGCGGTCAGCATCTCGCTGGTAGACTGCCTCAAAGAGCTGTCGGTGTTGCTCTTGTAGCGTGCGTTTGGTCTGCACCCAATCCTCTAAGTAGGGTACCGCTTCTTCCACATAGCTCACCGTGGCTAGGTGCAAAGAATCAATCACGGTCTCTAGTGCCAAGTTGTTGCTTAGCGATGAAATTTCGTAGTGAAAACGGGTGTCACAAAAATGAAAGCGAGCGTCGGGCAAAGACTGCGAATCCATCTCTTCAAGATACGCCGCAGCGCGCTTTAGACTCTCTTGTCGCTTGGGCGTATCTTCAGCTACCGCGGCGTCGCGGGCGGCACTATGTGCATGCGAAGTGCCCACGAGAGCGCATCAGATGGTTCAGAAACCACAATGGCACCGGCTTTAGGGCCCGAGCCGACTCCGGAGCGAATCAGCCCCACCGCCACCAAAACCTGAAGAGCTTCGCGCACCGACGCGCGCGAAATGCCAAATTGCTCTGAGAGCGCGCGCTCGCTGGGCAGACGATCGCCTACCCGTAGTTGCCCGCGGCGCAACTTGTTCTCAATCGACTCCAGCAAAACGCTAAAAGTTCTCTCTTTCACCGATTATCTCTCTTGCTTGTGCTCTCTAAAATTTTGGCGGCACTTTGCGATGAGTATCGAAAGTGCCGCCAAAACTTATTGATATACCTAGAGAGCTATTCTAGTGTGCTGTTGCAATCAGAAAGTGCAGGATGTTGGTTTGTAGGAACACCAGCGTACAAACCACGAACAAGAACAGTACCGACCATGGCAGAACCGCCTTGAAGATTTCAGATTCCTTACCTTCCATATCAACCGCTGTGGCGGCAATGGCTAGCGACTGTGGTGAAATCATCTTACCCACCACACCACCGGTGGTGTTCGCTGCCAAGAGCAATTCGGGGCTCACACCGCTCACACCCTGGTGTGCTAGGTTGTCGGCAGCAGCTACCTGCAATTTAGAGAATAGCGCGTTGGCTGAGGTGTCTGAACCGGTTACAGCGGTGCCAATCCAACCCAAGAGGGGAGCGAGGAACGCATAAATCGTGCCAAGCCCTGCAATGAAGGTACCCATAGAAACCGTTTGCCCCGAGTAGTTCATCACGTATGCCAGCGCCAAAACCAGAACAATGGTTAACCCGGAGAAACGCATGCGGAACGCGGTGGCACCAATTTCTTTAATGACTGCGCCAAAGGTGAGCTTGTATTTACCGTTTTCGTTAAAGAAAACGTAGAAAGCAGCCACAATCAGCCCGGAAATCAACAAGAAAGTACCGGGGTTGTTCAACCACGGGAAGGCATAGTCAGACTTCACCGCAGAACCGCTAGCAGTCAACAATCGCTCACGCAAAAGTGGCATGCTGAAGTTGACTGTGGTGGTCTTGAGCCAGTTGATGAGAGGCGTCCACAGGTTTGCCAAACCGAACACGATAACAACTACCAAATAAGGCATGAGCGCCATCCACACGCGCGAGCCGGTGAGCTCGCTCTTGGCGGCTGCGTCAAGAGGCGGTAAGCCGTAGCGCTCGCGCACCCCTGCCACACCGCGTGGTTTCCAAAAGCGCAAGAAAGCAACGGCGACGCCGAGTGAGACAATGCATGCGATGACGTCGGTGAGTTGGTACACGAAATAGGTCGCAGTGAACCACTGGGCAACACCAAAGGCTGCGCCAATGACGACTGCCGGTACCCAGGCGTCTTTAACGCCTTTCATACCATCTAGAATAAAGAGCAAGATTAGGGGTACAAAGAACGCAAGGAACGGCGCCTGATGGCCCACAATGGCACCGATAGTGGCGGCGTCTTTGCCGCCCACTTCACCGGCAGTGGTAATAGGAATTGCTACCGCGCCAAAGGCAACGGGCGCGGTATTTGCCAAGAGTACGGTAATAGCCGCTTTGAGCGGTTTGACGCCGAGCGCCAGAATCATAGTTGCGGTGATAGCAACGGGTGCGCCGAACCCGGCAAGGGCTTCGAGTAGACCACCAAAGCAGAAGGCAATTAGAATTGCTTGAATTCGCAAATCACCACCGCCAATGGCGTCGAAGGTGCGGCGCAAATCTTCAAATCGTCCAGAAAGTACGGTTATTTGATAGAACCAAATGGCCATGAGAATAACCCACACGATGGGGAACGCGCCGTAGAGACCACCGCGTACGGCGGACATTCCGGCAAGATCCCAGGGCATACCAAAGCCAAAGATTGCCACGAGCAAAGAAACTATCAGTGATACCAAACCCGCAACGTGGGCGCGGGCTTTGAAACCCAAGAGCATTACAAAGAACGCGATGAGCGGTAGGGAGGCGACGGCGGCTGAAAGTCCGAGACTGCCACCTACTGCGTTGGTGTGCGCAACAAAGGTGTCCATGAATTTTCCTTTAAAAACCCGTTGGTCCGGGGATATGTGTGAGTCCTATGTGGTCAGACCATGATGTGGATTTAAATAATACATGATGTATATCACAGAGGCAATTTAAATTTTAATGTGTTAGTTGCGAGTCACAGTCTTGGTCTGACCACAGAATGAAGGGGGTGCGCCTTGCGATTTAGAGATTAAACCCCTGGCGATGCGGTAGTAGATAACAGCAGAAAAAAATGCGCTAATTATTCCCGTTTCACCCTCATAAACTCGTGTTAAATAGAAAATAAAGATTAATGGCGCACCTGTGCATCAGTCGCAATCGCGGTGCATGTGCAAAAAAGAACAAGGAGTCTCGCCCATGCGAATTGCACTGTTTTCAACGTGCATCGTAGACGCGATGTATCCTCGCGTTGCCAAAGCAACCGTTGATATTTTGGAACGTCTAGGCCACGAAGTCGTCTATCCGCAAGGGCAAACCTGCTGCTCACAAATGCACGTGAATTCGGGATATTTTGATGATGCTTATACCGTTGTCAAAAATCATGTGGAATCTTTTGAAAAGTGGGATTTTGACGTGGCGGTAGCACCCTCAGGTTCTTGCGTAGCGTCACTAGGTCACCAACAACCCATGATTGCCCGGCATCGCGGTGATGAAGACTTAGCGGTGCGTGCCGAAAACCTTGCCAACCGTACTTTTGAACTTTCAGCGCTGTTGATTGACGTCTTGGGAATTACCGACGCCGCAACGCAGCTAGGCTCATACTTTCCTGAGCACGTGACCTACCACAGCTCATGCCACGGTATGCGCCTGTTACATTTGGGTACCCGCCAGTCTGATTTGTTGCGCACCGTTGAAGGTGTACAGTACACCGAAATCGCAGACATGGATCAGTGCTGTGGTTTTGGTGGAACGTTCTCGTTTAAAAACGCCGATACCTCTGGTGCGATGGTGCAAGATAAAGTCACCCACATTGAAGAAACAGGTGCTACAGTCTGCGCTGGCGGCGACGTCTCGTGCCTCATGAACATTGGCGGCGCGCTCTCGCGTAAGAAATCACCCGTGCAAACCATTCACTTTGCCGAGATTCTTGCATCCACTAAAGAAAACCCGCTTACGGTAGACGGGCCCGTATCGCTATCCATTGCAGGAGGTAAATAAATGACCGCAGTATCACTGGGAATGCCTCGTGTATTTCACGGCGAGGGCAACATCTTTGAAACCGAACCCTTCCCTAAGTACGCCGCCAAAGAACTCACCAACGAGCAGCTACGTGAGAACCTAGGTTTTGCAACGCACAAAATCCGCACCAAGCGTGCAGACGTAGTGGGGGAGCTGCCCGATTGGCAAGAGCTACGCACCGCCGGTTCCATGATTAAACAGCGCGTGATGGCCAATTTGCCCGAGTATCTTGAAATGTTCGAGAAGAACTTTACCGCGGCAGGCGGGCATGTGCATTGGGCGCGCGACGCCGCAGAAGCAAACCAGATTGCCCTGGAGATTATCAAGGGTGAGGGTGTGGACGAGATTATCAAAATCAAGTCTATGGCAACCGCTGAAACCGGACTCAACGAGTTCTTGGCAAATGAAGGCATCAACGCGATTGAAACCGATTTAGCCGAAGAAATTGTGCAGTTGGCAGACGATCGTCCGTCCCATATTTTGGTTCCCGCAATTCACTTTAACCGCACTCAAATTCGCGATATTTTCCGCAAGAAAATTGAGGGCGTTAAAGTAGATCTCTCCAACGATCCCGCCGAATTAGCGGAAGCTTCTCGCATTCGTTTGCGCGATAAATTCCTCAACACCAAAGTTGCGGTTTCGGGTGTGAACTTTGGCATTGCAGAAACCGGAACCCTGAGCATCGTAGAATCTGAGGGCAACGGCCGCATGTGCCTTACCCTGCCAGAAACCCTGATTTCGTTTATGGGTATTGAAAAAATCTTGCCCAGCTTTGAAGACTTTGAGGTGTTCTTTCAGTTGCTTCCGCGCTCGTCAACCGGTGAGCGCATGAACCCTTATACCTCGCTGTGGACCGGTGTAACTCCCGGTGACGGCCCGCAAAACATGCACGTGATTTTGATGGACAACGGGCGTTCGGCTGTGCTTGCCGACGAAGTAGGGCGTCAGGCTCTGCATTGCATCCGCTGCTCAGCGTGCTTGAATGTGTGCCCGGTGTACGAACGCGCTGGCGGACACGCATATGGTTCAACTTATCCCGGTCCCATTGGTGCGATTCTCTCGCCTCAGCTGGGCGGTATTGAAAATGAGTTCAACGCTTCGCTACCCTTTGCGTCGTCGTTGTGCGGTGCATGCTACGAGGCGTGCCCCGTCAAGATCAATATTCCCGACGTGCTGGTACACCTGCGCGGCAAAGCCGTGGACCACGAAAAAGCGCAGGGCGATTTCAAGGGTGGCAAGAAAGACCCGCACTATCAGATGGACGCCATGATGTTCGGTTCCAAGAAACTCTTTAGCTCGGGCAAAATCATGGCGCTGGCTGAAAAGGGTTTGCCCATGTCAAAGCTGGTCACCGGCAAAGACGGCAAAATCTCCAAGTTCCCGGGCATCGTGGGTGGCTGGACCAAATACCGCGATATTCCAGAACCGCCTGCAGAGTCGTTCCGCAATTGGTGGAAGAAAGAACGCGGTAAGACGGCGGCGCGAGATTCGGGGCAACGCGTGGATATCCAGGCGCTGATTGAGGCAAATAAGAACAAAGCGAGCGAGGCTCACGCAAAGGCTGAACAGGCAGCACCTGCTCACCACGCGCCCACTCAGCCTCTAAAACCTGCGGACCAAACCGCACCGACCGAGCAACAAGGGGAATAAGAATGAGCAGCGCTAAAGAAGATATCCTCGCGCGGCTGAAAAACTCACTCAGCGATCATCCAACTCCCGCCGAGCCGGTGCGCGCCTACCGCAAAACCGGTGAGAAATCAGCAGAAGAAGTTCTAGATATGCTGGTGGATCGGTTGGTGGACTACAAAGCGAACGTTTATCACGCCACCGAAGAAACCATTGCTGATCAGATTGATCAGTTATTGCAAAAATCGGGTCGCTATGTGGTGCCCTCGGGCATTAACGAGGCATGGCTACCGGCTGATTCCGCACGTCGCGCACGAGTTTTTGATGCTGGAAACATCAAGAAAGCTGGCACCCTCTCGCTACAAGAACTCAACCATGTGGATGCGGTGGTGACGTCGTCCACGGTTTCGTGCGCCGAAACCGGCACCATCTTTTTGAGCACGCAACCAGATGAAGGACGCCGCGCCATTACCTTGGTGCCCGATCACCATATTTGCGTGGTGAAAGAGAGTACGGTGGTGGAGTTAATTCCGCAGGCGATTGCGCGTATTTCCCCAGAGCGCCCGGTCACTATGATTTCGGGGCCTTCAGCAACCAGTGATATTGAGCTAATTCGAGTGGAAGGTGTGCACGGACCCCGCAAGCTCGACGTCATTATTTTGAAGTAATTGAAGTAAACATCAAAAACGAGCGGTACCTTGCATTTGCGAGGCACCGCTCGTTTTCGCTATAACTTACTTCTCGTTTTTTAGTGCTGGATTCTTCACCTGAGAAGGTGGCACCGTTTTGAGTGTTGACGTAGCAACCTTGGCAATTTTGTTGCGCTCTGCTTTTTTGTCGGTGATTTTTTCTTTGGTGCTTTTTACCCCGGGGTCGGCAATCGCGTCGGTCTTATTCTTGAAGACGCGGTCAATAGCCACAGCTTGTAGGGGGAAGACCAAAATGGTGAGCGCACCACCAGCTACCAGTAGTGAGGCGGTTTGTTCGGTCATGAGGTGGTTCTTTTCTGCCACCTCGGTCACCGCGACCAGAATCGGCAAACCAGCGGCAGCGTATAGACCTAGTTGAACTTTCTCGTTGGTGGTTTTGAGCCCAGAATGGGTATCAAAAAACTTCTCGGTTAGTACCACCGGCAAGCCGCGCACGGTCAGCAATGCCAGCACAATGCCAACGAGCACCAGCGGTTTTTCAGCGAGCACCTGAACTTTAATGCCCATACCGGAGGTTACAAAGAACAGCGGAATCAAGAAGCTGAACCCCAGCACGTCCAAACGTTTGGAGAACGGCTCAAAGGCGCCATCGGGCGTCAATGAGCGCAGAATGATACCGGCGGCAAACGCTCCCAACACAACGTCTAGTTCAAAGACAGCGGCGACCATCATGAGGGTCACCAACAACAACATCGCCAGACGAAGCATGGTCTGGGTGGTGGCGCTGGCATTGGCTGCCATGACGCGGCGCAGTCCAGGAATATGCTCCAAGGCGCGGTGCGGAATGAGCGCGGTAACCACCGCAATAGCGCAGAAACCTAACAAGATGAGTGCCGCCATGGCGGTGCCGTGACTCGAGAGCAAGAGCGCCATCGCAAAGATCGGCGCGCATTCCCCAATGGCGCCGTGAATAATAATCGATTGCCCCAACCGGGTTCCCGATTTACCGTTATTGCGCACCATAGGCAAGATGGTGCCCAGTGCCGTCGAGCTCATTGCAATCGCGAGCACTGCATAATTGCTGAATCCGCCAGACCAACCGGTGACGACCGCCCCCACCAATAACCCGGCAATAAAACTGACGATCCAGGTGGCCAGTGCCATGCCTCCCTGTCGCGATTTTAGCGCCGAGGTGTTCACCTCATATCCTGCCAACAAAAACAACACACCCAAGCCAATATTTTTAATGAGCGAAATGCCATTGGAGGTGTCGGCAAGAGCTAGAGCATTTGGACCAATGATCATGCCCAGAATCAGCAAAATCACCACGTCGGGTAATTTTTTGCGGGTCATCGACGAAATGAGCGGGGACAACATGGTGACCAGTGCTATCCAAAAAAGCGAGATGTACGCTTCTGTGCTTGGGCCATCGGTGCTCGCCAGAATCATGGGAGCGCTGGTGTGTACGGGTACAGAAATCAAATCGGGGTTGTCTCTCAACTCGCTGAACAACTTATCGATAATAGTTTTCCATAGCATCTGCGGGTACACGAAAATCTGGGGTTATCTTGGGTAGTCTGGAGCTAGCATTAGACCCCCTCGCTCACGGAGTACCGCTTATGACTGCCTCAACGTTTACACACGGTCGATTACTCGGCGTTGACCTTGCTCGATTTGTGGCGTTGATTAGCATGTTTATTGCTCATACCGCTCCCACCCCTGGTCCTTTTGGGGTATTGAATCTTACCGAATTTCTGACGGTTGCGCTTTTTGCCATGTTGCTGGGAGTATCTGCAGATCTCTCCGCTGATCGCATGGCTTTCCCCACTCTTTTTGCGAGCTCAGTGGTGCGCGCTATTGCGCTCATTTTTTTGGGTCTCTGGTCGGATTCGTGGGGTGCGCAAGTTGAGAACATCTTGCCGTTTTTGGGCTTATTGAGCATTTTTGTGGCAGTGCTGGTGTACTTGCCAAGCTGGGGGATAGGTATTATCGCCGCGTTGAGCTGGTGGTTTACCCCCTGGGCAATGGGTGCTTTTAGTGAGCTACATGTGAATCTCACCGCGCAAGGCTCGCTCTTGAGCTATTTAACGTTGTGGATGTTCGAGGCACGTAGCTACCGGGTGTTTACCATGATTGCCTGGGCATGTGTGGGCATTATTCTGATTCGCCTGATGCGGGCGTGGGGTGTTGCCGGTGATATCGCGGCAGCTGTTCTTGCTACGGTAGCAGCGGGTGCACTGTGGTGGCACGTGAGTCACCTCTTTGAGTTCTTTCCGTACACCGGTAATCACTGGGAAGTGGCATTCGATACTCTTTTGGCGGTAGGAGCCATCTGCTGGTGCTCCTTAGTGGCTCGAATTTTTGCGGCCAAAGAATCGGTACTTGCTCCTTTCGCCGTGTGTGGACGCATGACGTTAAGTCTCTATCTGGGGCAACTGGCAATTTTGGCGGCGTACGTAAAATATGCGCCCCAAATGGGTTGGCCGCCCACCGATGACAGCTGGGTAATGATGTTTACTCTCATCATCGCCGCCATGGCATTCTCATGGCTGTGGCACCGTCTCTTCCGAAGCACCTTTGCTTACCGCGGTCCAGTAGAAACCCTGCTGAGCTGGGTTTCCGCTCGTGGTTAGGTAGTGTATAGATAACCCTAATCCCGTTTTAAGGATTCACCGTATGGCTAACCACTTTAGTTCCCAACGATCTGTTGTGCATTCTTCCCAACGCAAAACCCCTCTCTGGCGAATTCTCCTAGCCGCCGTCCTCGTTATTGCCTGGCTAGGTGTCTCAGGAGTAGGTGGCCCGTACTTTGGTAAAATCTCTGAGGTCTCTACCAACTCATCCACTGACTTCTTGCCCGAAAGCTCTGACTCCACCAAAGTTGCCCAGCAACAGGGCGAGTTCTACGATTCCGACGCCGCTCCTGCCATCGTGCTCTTCACCGCCGATCAGCCACTAAACGCCGAGCAAAAGACCTACCTGAAAAACCTGACTCAAAAGTTCAAAGACTCCGGGGTGCAGTTCGACCAGACCTCGCCCGTTCTTTACTCAGAGGATCAAAAAGCCGCACAAATCGTAGTGCCGCTGACTAACCCGGATGCCCTCAGCGACGACGTAGGCAAACTCCGCGAGAATATCACCGATGCACCCGCTGGGCTCAGCGGGCATATTACCGGCCCCGCCGGTTTTGCCGCCGACCTCTCTGAAGCGTTTGCTGGAATCGATGGGCTTTTGCTGATTGTGGCTCTTGCCGTGGTGTTTGTAATCTTGTTGATTGTTTACCGCTCACCGATTCTGCCCATTATTGTGTTGCTTTCTTCCATGGCAGCGCTTTCCGGTGCGATCTTTGTGGTGTGGCATATGGCAAACATGGGCTGGGTAAAAATCAATGGCCAGGTTCAGGGTATTTTGCTCATCTTGGTGGTAGGCGCCGCCACCGATTACGCGCTACTGTATGTCTCCCGCTACCGCGAAGCCCTAACTCGCCATAAGTCATCATTTGCCGCAACCAAAGAAGCGATCCGCGGTTCCATCGAACCCATCGCCGCCTCCGGTGGCACGGTTATTGCCGGATTGTTGTGCTTGCTTTTCTCTGAACTTGCATCGAATAAAGCGCTTGGCCCGGTTGCTGCAACCGGCATCGTGCTTGCCATGCTTGCATCGCTGACCTTCCTACCCGCCGCGCTCGCGCTCTGCGGTCGCGCAGTGTTTTGGCCCGCGCGTCCTAAATTCGATGAGCACGCCCTGGAAACCGGAGCTCACCATGACTCCAAGCTATGGACGCGCATAGCCGACTTTGTGGCAGCTAAACCTCGCCCCATCTGGATTACTTTTGCGTTAGGTCTTGCGATTTTTGCCGCTCTTTCGATCGGGTTCAAAGCCGACGGCGTGCGTCAATCCGATTTGGTGCTCGGTGGTTCGGACGCCTCAATCGGCCAGAAGATTTTGGCTGAACATTTCCCCGGCGGTTCAGGCACACCCGCGAATGTAATTTTGCCTGCTGATGAGCAAAATCAAGCCGTGAGCGCCCTAGAAAATCTAGAGGGAGTCTCCTCGGTTTCTGCAGTGGCAAAAGATTCACCCTCGGGCACTATTCCGCTGGGTAAAGCTGCGGCTAACGTGCCGCCTATGCTCGCCAACGCGAAACCTACCGAAGTAGACGGTAAGGTGCTCTTGCAAGTAACCCTTGCTGATCCTGCCGATAGTCTTGAAGCTGAGCATACGATTCAAGACATGCGTACCAGCCTCACCGACGTGAGCGATCAAGCTATGGTCGGTGGTGAAACCGCCGCTGACCTGGACACCAACGTCTCCGCCCAGCACGACCGCGCCATTATCATCCCCATCGTGCTCGTGGTTATCACGCTCATTTTGATGTTGCTGTTGCGCTCAGTGATCGCACCCATCATGTTGGTGCTAATCACCGTGCTCTCGTACCTAGCAACTTTGGGCGTGGCACAACTGGTCTTTCAACACCTCTTCCACTTTCCCGGCGCCGACCCCTCGGTACCGCTCTTTGGATTCGTGTTCCTCGTAGCTTTGGGTATTGACTACACCATTTTCTTGATGACTCGCGTACGCGAAGAATCACTGACGCACGGCACTCGTGCCGGCATGCGCCGCGGTCTGATTGTGACCGGCGGGGTAATTACCTCCGCCGGCATTGTGTTGGCAACAACCTTCGCTGCGCTCGCCGTCATTCCGCTGATGTTCATGGTGCAGCTTGCATTCATTGTGGCGTTTGGTGTTCTGCTCGACGCCACGCTGGTGCGTGCATTCTTGGTTCCGGCGCTCGTTGAGGACGTCGGGTCGAAGGTTTGGTGGCCTTCAAAACTGGCACGTTTCAAACCTGCCGCGAACTCTCGCCAATCCAGCGACCTCCTGCACTAGCGGCGGGGACTCACCGCAAACGCGGGAACTCGGCGGTGTAGAAACGAGTGGGATAAACCGCGGATAAAGAAAGCCCCGGAAAGCATGTGCTTTCCGGGGCTTATCTGTGCTGTCGGGATGACAGGATTTGAACCTGCGGCCTCGTCGTCCCGAACGACGCGCGCTACCAAGCTGCGCCACATCCCGATTGTTGTATGGTCAGAGATGCTCTGCCAACAACCGTTTCATTTTAGCCGATACGCGCATGAGGCGCAAAGACGGGGCAACTTGACTGGGCAAAAATACTAAGGAAACCGCTAACGGCAGGCACGTTCTAGAAGCTGCAAAATGTTTTGATAGGTGTGACCAGTCGCCTCAGTCATTCCTTGCTCACACGTACGGTTGCACGAAGCGTAGGCGGTGAAATCTTGTTCGTTGACCTCCGCCGCCTCAGCTGCAGTAGCTGATGCGGTGAGCTCTGGGTGAAGCATTCCGCGATCACCCGCATATGCGCAACAGCCCCAGTGTTTGGGAACGACGGCGCGCGGTGAAATCGCTGCGGCAATCGCCTCGAAGTGCGGTTGCGTACCCAAATGAGTCATGGAACAGGTGGGGTGTAGCACCAACGAATCCAAAGGGTTTTGAACCGTGAGATGCGGCAAAATCTGCTCGGCCACAAATTGCACCGAATCAATAAACTGAATACGAGAAAAATCTGGTTCGTCTACATCGCGCCCGTTTTTGCTCTGAAATTCGGCAGCGGCTAACACTTTTGCCTTCATGGTTTGCAGACCTTCTGTGCATGATGAAGCGTCACACACCACAGGCAGTTCACCGCCGTGAGTGGCGAGCCAAAGATTTTGCAACACCCGGTCAGTCATGATCGCAAAGCCGCTGGTGTACCCCTTCGACTTCCACGGGGTTCCGCAACACAGTGAGCCAATACCTTCTGGAATGGTGTACTGAATTCCCGCTCGTTGACAGAGCGCTTTGAAAGCTTCTGTTGCATTGAGCGAATCGTGCTTACCGGCGTCGTCCACTCCACCAAACATGGCATTGACGCACGCGGGAAAAAATACGACGGACGCCAGCGGAGTAGTGGTGGCAGTGCGACGGCGACCTCCTGCAGAAAGTTCCTTTTTATACTGGGGAACTAAATCAGAGCCCACAGCCGAGCGTGCAATTTTAGTAGCCGCAATAGGTAGTTGTGCAGGCAAAGCTTTGGCAACGGTCAGCGCGGTAGAGGCGGCGCCGTCCATGATTCCCCAGGCGCGCGCGGCACCCGTCCAAGCTGTTGCCGCTACGGGGTTCTGGTTCTCCGAGCGCAACCTGCGCACAAGATCGCCGGTATTGATAAGCACTGGGCAACGGGTAACGCACATGCCATCTACCGCGCAGGTTTGCACACCTGCGTATTCAAAGTCCCGTTCAAGCTTCTTGTATAACTCCAAATCGCCGGCATCTTGCACCGCTTTCATTTCCCGACGAAGCACAATGCGCTGGCGGGGCGTGAGGGTCACGTCTTTTGAGGGGCACACTGGCTCGCAGTATCCGCACTCCACACAGCGGTCAACTTCTTCTTCAACCGGCGGTGCCACTTTGAGATTTTGAACCAGCGAGGTTTTATCTTCATTGATGAGCACGCCGGGGTTCAGCATGTTGGTGGGGTCAATCAGGCGCTTGATCTCTTGCATCACGCCGTAGAGCTCATCGCCATACTGCGCCCGTACGTAGGGCGCCATAATGCGGCCGGTGCCGTGCTCGGCTTTAAGAGAGCCATCGTTGCCTAAAATCAGTGAGACCATCTCATCGGTAAACGCCTCATAACGAGCTAATTTCTGCGCATCCGAGAATTGCTCGTTCAACATAAAGTGAATGTTGCCGTCTTTTGCGTGCCCAAAAATTACCGAGTCTTCATAGCCATGCTGATCAAAGAGTATTCCCAAGTCGCGGCAAGTTTCACCGAGATGTGCAACCGGTACTACAACGTCCTCTAACAATGCGTTGGTGCCCGTTGGGCGATTGCCCGCCACGGTGGTGTACAAACCACGACGCGCGGCCCAGAGCTTGTTGCGTTCGGCCAGTTCTTCGGTGAGCGAGAACGGGAGAGCGAGGTTCAGCGAATCCCAAAGGGGCTCGGCATTGTGAGCAAGTTCAGCCACGTGCTCAGCAGTATCACCTTGAAATTCCACCAGCACAGCAGCGTGGTCTTTTACCTGAATCTGTGCCAAAGCATCAGCTACCAGGCCGGTACGTTGCGCTACTTTGATAGAGGTGGCGTCCAAAAGTTCGGCGGTTGCGGTGCCGTGTTCCACGAGATCCGGTACCGCGTTGGCGGCGTCGAGCAGGTTGTTGAAAACGAGCAATCCGGTGCTGACATGAGAAAGGATTGGCAGTGTGCGATAGGTTGCAGATGCAATAAAACCTAGAGTGCCTTCTGAGCCGATGAGGAGATGTTCCAAAATTTTTACCGGAGTCTCAAAATCGAGCAGGGCGTTGATTCCGTAACCCATGGTATTCTTCATCGAGAATTGTTGCCGAATTTTGGCTGTTGACTGCGGGTCGTTGATCACGCGCTGGCGCAAATGAAGCAACCCTTCATAGATCTCCGGTTCTTGAGTTCGTAACTGCGCGTCGGCATCGGAATTAGCAGTGTCAATAACCGTACCTGAGGGTAAAACGAACACCATAGAGTCGAGGGTGTTGTAAGTATTGAACTCGGTGCCTGAGCTCATACCGGAGGAATTATTGGCAACTACACCGCCAATGGTGCATGCTGACCACGAGGCGGGATCGGGGCCAAGCTTATAACCGTAGGGCGCCAAATAATTATTGACCATCATGACGGTTGCCCCAGGTTGCACTCGCACTTTTCGCCCCTGCTCAAGCACTTCAATTTCTTTGAAGTGCTTACGGGTATCGAGCATGACGGCGTCCGTTGAGGACTGTCCCGAGAGTGAGGTGCCGCCTGAGCGAAACGCTAGAGGTGTTCGGTGGCGCTGTGCGGCGGCAAAGATTGCACCGATTTCCTGCGCATTTTGTGGGCGAATGATGCCACCAGGAACTAATAAATAGTGCGAAGCATCGTGAGAAATTGCTAAGCGGTCAATTTCTCGATCGCTCATGTTGTCAGGAGAAATTTTACCCGTTAAAGACTGTGCCAGCTTTTGAAAATCAGCGTGCGCTGGTGAGTTGAGAGCTTCAGGCGTATTCGCAACAGTAGACATGAGAAAACCTTATGACGTAGGGGGACAGTATTTCTTCTACTGTAGCGAAGTGATGTGAATCTATAAATATTTCGAGAGCCCCTCGCCACAATTCGTTCTAAACTCCCATTGCCTCGTCCCACGCCTGGACCATCTGCGCAAAGCGTCCGTTGCTGGCGGTGAGTTCGGTGGGGGAGCCGTCCTCAATAATCCGCCCTTCATCCACCACGAGCACGCGGTCAGAATCTAAAACGGTAGAGAGTCGGTGCGCAATCACAAAGGACGTGCGCCCATCCAGCAACTTTTGCAAACCTTGCTGAACCAAGCGTTCGGTGGGGATGTCGAGCGAGGCGGTTGCCTCGTCCAAAATAAGTACCGCAGGGTTTACCAAGAATGCGCGAGCGAAAGCGATGATCTGGCGTTGACCAGCAGAAACTCGCCCACCGCGCTTAGCCAGATTAGTGTTGTAGCCCTCGGGTAGCGCCATAATAAAGTCGTGTGCGCCTACCTTGTGCGCTGCTTGCTCTACTTCTTCTAAGATTGCCTCGGGGCGGGCTAGGCGAATGTTGTCGGCAACCGTACCTTGAAACAGAAAAGCCTCTTGAGTCAGCATTACTACTTCACGGCGCAGTTGCGCCTCGGAGAGATCGCGAATATCGACGCCGTCGATCAGCAACCGCCCCTCACTTACGTCATAAAAACGCGCTATGAGTTTAGCGACAGTTGACTTTCCAGCACCCGTTTTGCCCACCAAAGCCACCTGCTGACCTGCGGGAACGCGCAGCGAGAACGGGTGAAGCGCAGGACGTCCGGCAATGTACTCAAAGGAGACGTGATCGAATTCCACCTCACCCACGGCTGTGGTGGCGCGTTCAACGGGAGTGGTTGTTTCTTGAACGCCAGGAGTCTCAGCTAAGAATCCCGAAACCTTTTCAAGTGCCGATACTGCCGATTGAAACATGTTGTAAAAATCGGAGAGCGACATAATGGGCTCAAAAATACGGTTCGAATAGATAGTGAGCGCAAGGAGCGTGCCCACCTGCATTGCGCCGCCGAGCACACCATAACCACCAATGATCAGCACTGCGCCCACAAACGTATTACCGATAGCTATCAGCGTGGGCATATAGATACCGTTGACTTTGATGGAATCCATCACCTTCACGCGGTAATTCTCCGCAACGTCGCCATATGTGGCACGTGAGGGCGCTTCTGAGCTGAAGGCTTTGACCGCGCGAATACCGGTGAAAGTCTCTGCAAAACGCCCAATCATCTGCGCATTCACCACGCGCTGTGCGCGGTAGGCAATAGCTGAATGTTTGCGAAACCACTGTGTCAAAAACCAAATAGGAATCGCCGCAATGAGCAAACCCACCCCGGCGCGCCAGTCCAGTGCCACCAGCGCTATGACGGTGAACAGCATGTAGAGAAGCGTGGACGCCAGTTGCGAGAGCCCAGAGTCTAAGAAAGCTTTGAGCGTTTCCAGATCAGAAGTCAGACGAGACACCACACGCCCCGACGTGTAGGTTTCGTGAAATTGAATAGAGAGCCGCTGCGCCTGATCAAACATGCGCTGACGCAAATCAAAAAGCGCCTCTTGCGAAATCTTGGTGGTGAGCACAACGTTCACGTACAGCGCTGCCCCCGAAACCAGTGCAAAGAGCAGATACGTTATCACTACCGCCTGCGCCGGACCCGCATCACCCTGCCGTAGCGGATCAATCGTATGGTCGATTCCATAAGAGAGAATAAGCGGCAAAGCGGTGGAAAGCGCCACCGAAATCAGCACCAAAATGAGGGTTGCCCATAACTGTTTTTTCAGTGGTGCCAGCACCGATTTGAGCAACGCCATGGAACGTTCGCGCACCTCTTTTTGCTCTGCCGGCGAGAGCTGAACTTTGTCTTCTGCAAGCATCGGAGCGGAGTGGGGCATTAGCGTGCCTCCTGATTCGTGGACGACGGCGCGTTTAGCACCATGAGCTTTGCATAGGCGGGATTGCTCATCAGCTCGCTGTGCTTGCCAACGGCGGTGATGCGCCCGTCCTCAAGTAACGCCACACGATCAGCCAGCGTAACCGTAGAGGGTCGATGCGCGGTAATGAGCGTGGTGGTTTCGGTGAGCTGCTTTTTGAGTCGTTGCACCACCGTCTCTTCGGTGTTTACGTCCAATGCAGAGAGCGGATCGTCTAAGAGTAGGACGCGCGGGTGCCCAGCTATAGCGCGCGCCAATGAGAGCCGCTGGCGTTGGCCGCCCGAGAGGCTCATGCCTTCTTCGCCCACTCCCGTGTTCACGCCGTCGGGTAGGTCGTCCACAAAATCTGAGGACGAAACGTGCAATGCGGTGCGCAGGATGCTCTCTAGCTCTTCATCGGTTTTTCCCTCGGTGGGTACACCGAGCAAAACGTTATCGCGTACCGATGATGAGAACAACACTGGTTCTTCGAACGCCACTGCAATGCGTGAGCGCAGGGTGGGCAGGTCAATCTCGTTGACGTTTCGGCCGTCAATTTCTAACGACCCTGCGGTCAGCGAGTAGAGACGAGGAACCAACTGTAAGAGCGTTGATTTGCCGCTGCCGGTGGTGCCCACGAGCGCTAAAATCTCACCGGGTTTTATGGCCAGCGAGAGGTCGCGAATCACCGGTTGGGTTGCGTCGTCGTAGGTAAAGCTGGCGTTGCGAAATTCTAACGACGCCGCCCCGCGCGCGTCATTGTGGGGAGTGGTTGCACCGCTCACCAGCACAATGTTCTCACCCACGGGTTCTTGCATGATTTCGCGGTGGCGTTCCATGGCAACTTTGGAATCGAGCCACATGCTGAGGAGCATTCCAGAGCGTTCAATCTGCGGGGTCAATATTGCTGTGGTAGCAAAATATGCGGTGAGTGCACCCACGCTTAAATGCCCTTGCGCCACCTGATGAATACCCACAAAAAGCGAGATTGCCATAGTCAGTCCGGTAATAGCGCTGTTTTTAACGAACATGCTACCTAGCGTTTGGCTTCTGCTGATTTCGGTAGTTTTAAGCTCTGCTGATTGGGTGCTGAATCTACCTAGCGCGTTCTTTCCTTGCCCCAGTGCTTTGAGAACGCGAATACCCTGTACTGATTCTTCAACGGTGGTAGCCAAATCACCTGATTGCTGTTGCGAGAGCCGAGTGAGTGCCTTCATGCGCCGAATGAATAACCACATGGTCAGTAACGTGAAGGGAACCGAGCACAGATAAATCATGCCTAATTGCACCGAGCCACGAAACAAAAAGATGAGCCCCACCAGCACCATTGTTGCGGAGGAAATCGATTGAATAGAACCAAATGCAATCCATCGGCGCATCAACGAAAGGTCACTGGTAGAGCGAGTGAGTAACTGACCAGAGGGCCAGCGGTCATGGAAAGATACCGGCACACGCATGAGCTGATCAAAGAGAGCCATGCGAATATTGCCCTCGATTTGTGCGGCAGTATCAATCACCAGCATGCGGCGCATAAATATAAGCCCTGCTTGTAGCAACCCCAAACCAATCATGAGGAAGCCACCGAACCACACATTAGTAGCGGTAGGGTGCGCTGAACCTACCAAATGATTCACAATCCACGCCAAAACCTGCGGAATCGTAATGGCGGTAATAGAGGCTGCCATTGCCACCAGCACACCCAAAAACCAACGGAATCTAATAGGGCGCATGTACTGCCACAGCGAAAGATGAGGGGCAGAGGCAGGGTCAGTCGGTGCAGGAACGGGGCGAGGCGTGGTGCGCAGGAGGCTCATAAGCTCTAACCCTACCGCTAGTAAAACTTCTGCGAAAGCAAATGCACGGTAGCAAAAAGCTACCGTGCATTTTCAAAACATTGTGCTGGCTAGTGGCTCAGAAAATAGCGCTTAGTCTTCGCTATGCTCTTTCGCCGTCAGAGTCACCAAAATAACCTCCGGTGGGCAGAACAGGCGAACCTGAGCAAAGCGAGAGGTACCCAAACCCGCCGAAACCTGAACAGGCACGTCCTTTTGCATCGAGACACCCTTAGCGCGCGAAGGGGCAATATCGCAATTAGAGACCAGCGCCTTACCACCGGGTAGGCACACCTGCCCACCGTGGGTGTGGCCGGCAAAAATTGCCTGCGCGCCGTCGTCCACAAATCGGTTCAGTGTGCGCAGGTACGGTGCGTGGCACACGCCCAAGCGCACCGACGGCGCGGGCTGCTCATCAAAAGCGGTGGGTGAGAAACCGGGGTGCTGATCAAAGGCGAGGTGCGGATCGTCCACGCCAGAAAATTCCAGACGCAGCCCGTTGAGGTTCAAGGTGTCATAGCGGTTGATGAGCCCGGTCCAGCCGCGGGTGTCAAAAGCATCGTGCATCTCTTGGGTTGGCAACTGTAGGCGAGAGGGCTCAATACCTTCGTCGGAGGTTGATTCTTTCCACAGATACCGTGCAGGGTTTTTGAAAACCGGTGCATAGTAGCAATTCGAACCCGGTACATAGACGCCGGGGAAATCGAACAGGGGAGAGAGCGCCTCAAGCAAGGAGGGCAACGCCTTCATATGCGAGAGGTTATCGCCGGTGTTGATCACCAAATCGGGGTTCAGCTCAGCCAAAGAATGCATAAAGTCATGCTTCTTCTTTTGCCCAGGGATCATGTGCAAATCTGAGATGTGCAGAATCCTAAAATCTTTAGCGCCAGCCGGCAAAACCGGTAGCGTCTCGTGGCGAATTTGAAAGTTATTCAGTTCAATAAAGTGTGCGTACGCGACCGTGGCGGCCCCTGCCACTGCACCGGTTGCCATCACAGCGCCAAGGCCTTTTGCAACCGATGCGGCAGAAGCCGCCACATTCGAGGAATTTACCATGAAGGTAGGAGTCTCCTAATTAGTATTGTGTGCCAAGCACTTTCTGTGAAGGGGCAGCAAATTTGTCGGTGTTGTACTTCTTCGCTTGAGCCTTCATAAACTGTTGCCATTGCCCACCTGCGTAGGTAGCGCCGTCAACATAGCTCAGAGTTTTTCCGCCAATGGACAACCCGTTGAGCGAACGTGAACCCGAATCCAAGTTACCTACCCACGAAGCGGTGGAAAGACCCTTGGTGTAACCCACGGTCCAGGTCTGTGCCGAGTTATCGGTAGTACCGGTTTTTGCCGCAGATGCGTCGGGCAAATCAATGCCGCGTTTCCAGCCGGAGCCGTCAACCAGTACCTGCTTCAACACATAGCTCACACCGTGTGCGATATCGGGATCAATCGCCTGGGTGCACTTAGCATCGTAGGTTTTGATAGCTTTGCCCTTGCGATCCTTGACCGTATTGATGGCTTGAGGTTCACAGTACTTACCATCGTTTGAGAAAGTGGCAAATGCTGATGCCATATTGAGCGGGGTAGTTCCCTTACCGCCACCAATGAGGGTTGCGGGAATCTTGGGATCATAAATAGGGGTGGTTTCATCGGCACCAGAGTACAGACGCAGGCTCTTAGAAATATCTAAAACGCCACACAAATCTTCTTTAGCTGCCATTGAAGCAAGGAAGGAGTTAATGGAGTTCTTGATGCCGTATGCCACGGTATTCCAGGTCTGATACCCCTCTTCAGCGTTTTGGAACTTCCAGCCGCCAGGAACGGTGATACCGCCACCTTCAATACAGCTGGTCTTCCAGCGGAAGGAATCGGGGTAATTCAAGCTCGTGCCGTCAATATACGCGTTGACACCCTTGCCTTCTTTAATCCACTCGGCAAGCACCACCGGCTTGAACGTTGAACCGGGCTGGTAACCTGCAGTTCCACCGTCCGCAACGGGCACGTTGTAGTTGTAACCAGAAACCTTGTGGCTACCGTCGTCCTGCGCACCATATTTGCTGTTCTGTGCCATCGCTACAATATCGCCGTTCTTAGGCTCAACAGAAACCAAAGAAGCGTTGACGTTATCGGGGTTGTCGTTACCTGGCTGGGTGTTTTCTACTGCTTCTTTCGCGCTCTTTTGTGCGGCGGGATCAAGAGTAGTTACCACAGTGTAGCCAGCGCGGTACAGGTTTTTGAGGCGATCATCAGAAGTTGCACCAAATGCTGAATCTTGGGCAATCTTGTTGACCACGTACATGCAGAAGTTATCTGAATCGCCAGCGGCGGAGCAGCCGCTGTCGGTGTAATGCAGGTTCAAATCGAGTTCTGAGTTCACCGCAGTGTTGTACTCATCCTCAGAGATTTTGCCATCGCGATACATGGTTCCAAGCACCACGTTACGACGCTCTTTGGCGAGTTCAGGGTTCACATCGGGGCGGTACTGGTTGGGGGACTGCACCATGCCAGCCAAAAGAGCTGACTGCTGAATATTCAGTTGAGAAGCGGGAATACCCCAGTAATACTGCGATGCGGCTTCAACACCGTAGTTAGAACCACCAAGGTTTACCACGTTGAGGTAACCTTCGAGAATTTCATCTTTGGACTTGTTCTGTTCCATCGAAATCGCAAGTTTGATTTCTTTAATTTTGTCCATGTAACCCTTGTTAGCACCCAGGGTTGAGGCTTCTTCACCATTGACTTCAGCCTGATCAATCAGCAAGTTGTTCACGTATTGTTGCGTAAGGGTAGATGCACCTTGGCGCTTACCGGGGCTGATGAAGTTATTGATGACGGCGCGGAACATACCCAACGGAGAAACGGCGCCGTGCTCATAGAAGGTACGGTCTTCCACTGAGACAATCGCGTCTCGCATGTGCGGTGACATCTGGTTCAATGAAACCGGGGTACGGTTCTGCGCATAAAAAGAAGCGAGTTCGGTTTTACCGTCTTTAGCCATGATCTTTGAAGGCTGTGAGAGCGGTCCTGCAGACATATCCTCGGGTAGACCCTTGAACCAGTTAATGGAGGAGGTCGCCGCAACACCCATACCCACAGTGGGAGGTATGAGGATACCTGCGGTCAAGAAACCAGCGATGATGCTCAGCGCAATAAACTGAATAAAATCACCAGGGGTGCGTCTTCTACGAACATTCTTGGATGAAGCCATTCCCACAGTTTACAAGTTGTAAGTGTTAAATGGGTAAGCTCAAAAGCTCTTTTGCCGTACGGATTGTTCTAAACCAGAGTCATCTACCCCACAAACCTGCCGTGCCATCTGTGTTTCTAGGGAGAGTGCTGCATGTGCTGTGAAAGTTATCATGGGTTTTTCTGCATTCCCGGCTTTCTAATACAGCACTCAAGCACTAGTCTGTAACTATGGAAAAATGGGAATATGCAAC
>JAUMUA010000010.1:32095-44889 GCA_030530925.1 Rothia sp. (in: high G+C Gram-positive bacteria)
TCCTCGATAACTGGGGTGAAGACGGCTGGGAATTGGTAACAGTTCTACCTTCTTCGGCACCGGCAACTTCTGCCCCTGAAGGCAACATGGTAGCCCCCACCGCGGGCAACCCCATCGCGTACTTCAAGCGCAAAAAGGCCAAATAAAAACATCTTTACATTTACACCTAACCGGTTCATAGCGAATATTCGCTTCGGACCGGTTTTGTGCACTTTCATTGCAAGGATCTCTCATGAGCGAAAATACTTCTCGCATCGAAACACGCATCAAAGAGCTTGGCTATGAGCTTCCCGAAGCACCTGCTCCTGTTGCCGCTTACGTTCCCGCTGTGACTACCGGGAACTATGTGTACACTTCCGGTCAGCTTCCCTTTGTGAACGGCGCTTTGCAGGCAACCGGCAAAGTCTCTGACTCCGGCGCCGCTGACACCGTGGACCCAGAAACTGCGCAAAAGCTTGCCGCCGTGTGCGCGCTGAACGCGCTTGCCGCCGTCAAGCAGGTTATTGGCGATCTCGACCGAGTGAGCAAAATTGTAAAGGTCGTAGGCTTTGTGTCTTCAGAGACCACCTTCTTTGCACAACCTGCTGTTATCAACGGCGCATCAGAACTACTAGGCGAAATTTTTGGTGAAGCTGGCATTCACGCCCGTTCAGCGGTAGGCGTTCCCGTACTACCTCTCGATTCACCAGTTGAAGTTGAAATCATTGTTGAATACAAATAAAACCGCTCTCTATACCGGTGCCATGAAGGCCGTGCGCTCACGCGCGCAGTGCGCAACAACCGGCGTCGGCGCATCTACCTGTGAGCAGTACTTTTCGATTCCTGAGGAGTTCGTTCCAGCTGTTAAAGCATGGATGAACGAGGAGCCGCAGCAAGCGTGCCAGGCCAAGACGGCGTCGTCGGTGGTCTATGTTCGCGACGGCAAAGAGGGTCTAGAGACTATCTTGACGTACCGCCCCGGCTTCTCGCCATTGGGAACCGTAGCGTTCCCCGGCGGGTTATGTATTGCTGAGGACGCCGAACGTATCGCTTGGGGTGGGCCCACAGAAGATGCTTGGCGAGACTCCTTCAAACATGAGGATCGAGTGGCGGCTCACTCTGCTGTGGTGTGCGCGATTCGCGAGTCTTTTGAAGAGGTTGGCATTTTGTTGGCTGGTCCCGACGAGCAGAACACCGTTGAAGTAAGCTCCGACGGACTGGATCTGATGGCAGCGCGTGAAGCTGTAGCGGCAGGCGATAAAACGTTTGCAGATTACATTGATAAACGCGGCATCAAGTTGCGTACCGATTTGTTGCGCCCTCTTGTTCGCTGGCAGTCCCCGGATTTCCGCCACAAACGCTACGATATTCACTATTTCGCGTGCGCTGCGCCGGTGGGGCAGAACCCTAAGCTTTTGGCATCTAAAGGTGTGTGGGGCGATTGGGTTAATGTCAAAGATTTGTTGGCGCACCAAGAAACCTCGGAACTGGGAGATACCATCGACCAGCCAGAGACTCGCGGCAAGACCCTCAAAGAGCTTCTGACCCCCGGAACTTTTTGTGCGTTAGAAGATCTCTCTCACGCTTCAACCACTGTTGCGTATCTTGCGAAGAAGCGCGCGGTGGCGGTCAAGAAGGCCGACGTCGTCGTTAAAGATGGCCAGTACATGCTCCGTTTTACCGCACCAACTAAGGCGGGAATGCGCGAAAAATGTAGCCTCTAACGGTGCGTTTTTTACACTCATAAAGAAGTGCCTGGTAGCTCAGCTGAGTTACCAGGCACTTTTTATATAGTTTTTCGCTGTGTACTATTGCATGCTCTGTACTCTCACATGCTCTACTCAACGGCAGAACCGCAACAGAGTTGCAGAGGGCGCGAAATTAGCGTGAACGGTTACGCAAACGCTGAAGATCAAGAATGACTACCGCGCGAGCTTCAAGGCGAATCCAACCGCGAGAAACAAACTCAGCCAAAGCTTTGTTTACGGTTTCGCGTGAAGCGCCAACAAGCTGAGCCAATTCTTCCTGGGTTAGCTCGTGAGCAACCAAGATGCCGTCAGTTGCGGGACGACCAAAACGATCAGCAAGATCAAGAAGGGCCTTAGCTACACGACCGGGAACGTCTGAGAACACCAAATCAGCAAGGTTCTCATTGGTACGGCGCAAGCGGCGAGCAAGAGCCTGAAGCACCTGAGCAGAAATCTGAGGTGACTTCTCCATTGCCTTGCGCAATGATTCGTGCTTGACGCCGGCTAGGCGGGTTTCAGACACAGCGGTTGCGCTGGTTGAACGAGGTGAGGGGTCAAAGAGAGCCATCTCGCCAAAGATTTCGCCAGGGCCCATGATTGCCACGAGGTTCTCGCGACCATCAGTTGCGGTGCGGCCAAGCTTGATCTTGCCTGAAATGATGAAGTACATCTGATCGCCTGGATCACCTTCATAGAAAAGGTTGGCGCCACGTGACAAATCAACTTCGGTGATGTCTTCGGTCAATGCTGCAAATGCTTCGTCGTCAAGCGATGCAAAGAGGGGTGCCCGTCGCAGTACTTCAATATCCATGTCTCTCCTAAAAATCTTTAGTTTGTGAATGCCTCAGTGTAGTTTTTGGCACAAAGTAACGAGTATAGACCCTATTTTCTGTACACAACAAACACGGTGTGACATATTCAACTAATTACGAGATTACAGCAAATTTATGCTGTGTCCACCCTTTTAACCTCGCGTTAACCGTGTGCGATAGATGCGGTTGCACAAAATATTCAAAGAATCATCTCAGCCTGGGCAGGGGTTTATCTGCCGGTAGATAGGGCACAATAGGTGTGCACGATAGAAAAATGGAGGCAATGATGGGTCTAACGCTTTTGGACTTTGTGCTGATTCTATTTTTTGTCGTCTATTTTTTCTCTGGTTTGCGTCAGGGTTTCTTTGTGGCACTGGGCTCGATTGCCGGATTTGTGCTGGGCGCTTTTGCTGCCGTCTACATTACCCCCTGGGTGATTTCCCAAGTCACCAATAACTGGTACATCATTGCCGCGGTGATTTCGGTGGTGGGTTGCATCGTGATTGGGCAGTGGATAGGTTTTCTGCTCGGACGCACGGTACGCAACATTTTTGATACCACCAGGTTGCGCGGCATCGAACGAGCAGCTGGGGCAATATTGAAAGTGGCCATGGTGGCGCTGGTTATTTTGGCGTTAGCACTGACCCTGCGGCCACTGGCCATTGCCCCTATCAATCTTGCGATGAGCAATTCCAAGATTGTCAGCGGGATCCTCAAATTTGCGCCTCAATCCCTTGAAGACGAAATCTCCAGCATTCGCACTCAAGTGACCGGCACCGGCGTCATTCCCGAAGTTCAACAGCGGCTCTTTCCCACTCAAGAAGCACCCACCGAGCAACTTGCCAACTCTGAGCTGGATCAAGCGCGCCAGTCGGTAGTGCAAATTTTGGGTTCAGCGGAGCAATGCGGGTACACCTCGGAGGGTTCTGGTTTTGCGATTGGAACCGACACAGTAATCACTAACGCACACGTGGTAGCTGGGGTAAAGAACCCCGTCATTGAGGACGCCGATGGAAACTCCTATTCGGCGAGCACCGTGTACTTTGACGCCACAGAAGACATCGCGGTTCTTCATGTTGCCAACTTGCCGGTGAGCGCGTTAAATATTGGCGGAACTATGCCCGCCGGTTCCGACGTCGTATTTATGGGTTACCCCAGGGGCGGACCCTTCCAGAGCCGACCCGCTACCGTTCAAGGTTTGGGTTATACCCAAACCATTGATGCAGAAACAGGTTCTGCTAACCCTTCGCGGTTGGTGTATCAGCTGGCTGCGCAGGTAGAACAGGGTAATTCAGGTGGCCCCGTTCTTGACGAGCACGGCAATGTAGTGGGCATTATTTTTGCTAAAGCAACCGAAGGCCAGGTGGGTTATGCAATACCCGCCTCAGTTCTTGAAGACGCGCTGGCACAAAATAGCGGCTCGACTTCAACGGTCGATACTGGGCAGTGCGTGGAACAATCCCACGCCTCATAAAGCGCGCTGACTACCGGTCTTGGGGCTTAGCGCTCTAAATGCTGGACTTCTAAATGCTGGGCTAAGAAATCAAGCGCCATGCTGTACCCCAACGCGCCCGCGCCGGCAATTACAGCGGTTGCCTGCAACGAAACATAAGAGTGGTGCCTAAACTCTTCGCGGCGGTGCACGTTGGAAAGGTGAACCTCAACCACCGGCAATTCAGCGGCCTCCAAAGCATCGTGAATGGCAACTGACGTATGGGTAAATGCCGCTGGATTAATGATGATGGCATCAGCTTCGCCGCGCGCACGCTGAATCTCATCAATCAGCACACCCTCATGATTTGACTGCATGAAATGCACGGAAAGCTCTAACTTGGCGGCGCGGTTCTGTATCTGCTGTTCAATATCGCTCAAAGTAGTGGTGCCGTAAATTTCAGGCTTACGAGTACCCAGCAGATTCAGGTTAGGACCGTTGAGTACAAACACAGTTTTAGACATGGCAATAGTCTAGCTGTGGGGATGTGCCCGCGAAATGCGCTAACACCGTTTGAGATGCAAACAGTATTTTAGATACCAACAGAGCCTCATATGCAAAGAGCATCTGAAATGCAAAGAGCCCACCGCATCATAAGCGGTGGGCTCTTTTCTGTGTATAAGGATTACTTCTTGTAGGTCTCCACAATTGCTTCCATCACCGTTGAGTCTGCCAAAGTGGTGACGTCGCCAACCTCGCGGTTCTCTGCCACGTCCTTGAGCAAGCGGCGCATAATCTTGCCCGAACGAGTCTTGGGTAGCTCAGGCACAATTACCACGCGCTTGGGCTTAGCAATCGGTGAAATCTCGGTGCCCACATGAGCGCGAATCTCCTGCTCAAGCTCGCTGTGATCGCGTTCTTCTTTCTGAGCTTCGTCAGAGAGAATCACGAACGCCATAACTGCCTGACCGGTGGTTTCATCGGTAGCGCCCACCACAGCCGCCTCTGCCACAGCAGGGTGCGAAACAAGAGCGGACTCAATTTCAGGGGTCGAGAGGCGGTGACCCGAAACGTTCATGACGTCGTCCACGCGACCCAGAATCCAGATATCGCCGTCGGCATCTCGTTTAGCGCCGTCGCCAGCAAAGTAGCGATCGCCAAAACGTGCCCAATAGGTGTCGATAAAGCGCTGGTCGTCGCCCCAGATGGTGCGGAGCATTGAGGGCCAGGGCTGAGAAATAGCGAGCAGACCGGGCTGTTCGTTCTCGAGCTTATCGCCCAAATCATCCACAATGTCGATGGTGATGCCGGGGATGGGCTGTTGCGCGGAACCGGGCTTAGCAGCAGTGACGCCGGGAAGCTGCGAAACCATAATCGCGCCGGTTTCGGTCTGCCACCAGGTATCGGCAATGGGGCATTTGCCCCCGCCAATCACGCGGTGGAACCAGAGCCAAGCCTCGGGGTTGATTGCCTCGCCCACGGTGCCCAGCATGCGCAGTGATGAAAGGTCGTATTCAGCGGGGATTTCCTCGCCCCACTTCATCATGGTGCGGATCGCAGTGGGGGAGGTGTACATGATGGTCACGCCGTACTTCTGCACGATTTCCCAGAAGCGGCCGCGGTGCGGTGAATCGGGAGTGCCCTCATAAATTACCTGGGTAGCGCCGTTTACGAGCGGCGCGTATGCCACGTAGGTGTGCCCGGTAACCCAGCCGACGTCGGCGGTGCACCAGTACACATCGGTTTCAGGCTTGAGATCAAAAATATTCTTGTGGGTAAACGCACCCTGGGTCAGATAACCGCCCGTGGTGTGCAAGATGCCCTTGGGCTTACCGGTGGTGCCGGAGGTGTACAAAATAAAGAGGGGATCCTCTGCATTTTGCGCTGAGGGGGTGTGCTCGGTGGATGCGGACTCGACGACGTCGTGCCACCAGAGATCGCGATCTTCGGTCCACTCCACCTCGGCTTCGTTACGCTTGACAACCACTACGTGATTGACGCTCTGACCGCCCTTGCTCAAAGCTTTATCAACAGCGGGTTTGAGCATCGAAGGCTTGCCGCGGCGGAAAGAACCGTCGGCAGTGACTACGAGTTTTGCTTCGCCGTCCTCAATACGCGATAGTAGCGCGTCGGCTGAGAACCCGCCGAAAACTACCGAGTGAATCGCGCCAATGCGTGCGCAAGCAAGCATGGTAATAACTGCCTCGGGAATCATGGGCAGGTACACAGCCACGCGATCACCCTTGGTGACGCCGAGCGACTCAAAAGCATTCGCGGCCTTAGAAACCTCGTCTTTGAGCTGCGCGTAGGTGTACTCGCGGGTGTCGCTGGGCTCGCCCTCAAAGAGAATTGCTACTCGATCACCGTTACCAGCTTCTACGTGGCGATCTACCGCGTTGTAGCAGGCGTTAAGTTCACCGTCTGCAAACCACTTGGCAAAGGGTGGGTTAGACCAATCAAGAGTGGTCGAAAAATCTTTGCTCCAGGTGAGTAGCTCGCGTGCCTGATTAGCCCAAAATTCTGAACCCTGCTCTTGCGCAACGGTGTAGAGCTCTGCGGTGGCATTGGCCTGAGCCGCAAATTCTTTGGACGGTGGGAAGGTCTGCTGAGTATCTGACATGAAAAATCCTTTCGGCTCCGACCGCTATGTGATGGCCGACATAAAATTACCTGTTTTCACCCTAAAACATTCTGTTGTCTATGTCATATTGAATAGGGATTTTTACGGAAAATGGCCCTTCTCAGAAGCGTGTAGGGTGTTATTTTGTGAGCACTGAACCAAACAAGGAACCGCTAACCGAGGCGGAACTGCAGCAACTAGAAATTCGCCATATCCCGCCTTTTGAAGCAGAAAAGGCGGCACGACGTCGGGCAAAAAATTCTGAAACTAAGCTTGGCACCACGCGTCGTGTGCGAAAAATCAACCGTATTTTGGCGCAGACCTACCCCTATGCGGTGGCAGAGCTTGATTTTGAGTCGCCGTTTGAACTGCTCATAGCCACCGTTCTTTCTGCGCAGACCACCGATGTGCGCGTTAATTCGGTAACTCCTGCACTGTTCGCTCAATATCCTGACGCAAAAAGTCTTGCCTCAGCTGATCTTGGCACGGTCGAAGAAATGGTGCGCCCGCTAGGTTTCTACCGCTCTAAGGCATCGGCGATTGTGCGCCTAGCGCAACAACTCACGCTGGACTTTGACGGGCGCGTACCGCAGAAACTTGAAAAGCTCATTACGCTGCCGGGGGTGGGCAGAAAGACGGCGTTTGTGGTGCTGGGTAACGCTTTTGGTCGCCCCGGTATTACGGTGGACACTCACCTTGGTAGGCTTGCCCGTCGCTTGGGCATGAGCACTCACACCGAACCTGAAAAAGTGGAAAAAGATATTGAGCGGCTCTTTCCTGCTCGCGATTGGACCGATCTTTCACAACGGCTCATCTACCACGGTCGACGTATTTGTCACGCGCAAAAACCTGCGTGTGGTGTGTGCCCGATTGCCGATTTGTGCCCCAGCTATGGCGCGGGGGAAACCGATGAAGCTAAGGCGGCAAAGCTCTTAAAATACGAGATGGCGCCGGGGCGCGAGCGATTGCATCTTCGCTTTCTTCAAGGAGCTACCAGGCGTGAACTACGAGCCGAAGGATGGAACCTCAGTGCATAATCCTGTTGAACACCCAGCCCTTGCTGAACTAAGAGAGCTTGCCGAGAGCGGCACGTTGCGTATTGGCAATGAAGAAAATTGGCGCATGCAAGAAATTGATGATGCCGCCGCAAGCCGCGCCGCCGTCCTGATGCTGTTCGGGGTGTTGGACGACGCTCCAGCAAGCGTTGCCTCAGATGAGTTGCGTGCAAATGCGGTGAGCGCTGATTTGGACGTGCTTATTGTGGTGCGTGCCGCAACCTTGCGTAAGCACGCGGGTCAGCCCGCTTTTCCTGGCGGCAAAATTGACCCCGAAGATTTTGAGAAAGCACAAGCACAAGGCGTTCCGGTGACTCATGTTGCTGCCCTGCGCGAAGCTGTGGAAGAGACTGGCGTTGACCCTGCTGGCGTTGTTATTTTGGGGAATTTTGAAGAAGTGGGACTGCCGGTGAGTAACTTTATGGTGACCCCTGTGCTTGCCTGGTGGAATAAGCCCTCTGCAGTGTTGGCGCAGGACGCTCACGAGTCTTCGCTGGTAATTCGCGTGCCGGTGGCTGATTTGTTGGACCCTGAGAACCGGCATATGGCGCAGGTAAAAAACGGCAAGGTTACGCACCGTTCGCCCGCGTTTACCGTGCGTCAAGACGGGGAAGAGTTTGTGATTTGGGGGTTCACCGGAATTCTTTTAAACCGCCTCTTTGACGCGCTCGGCTGGACTCAGCCGTGGGACACCAGGCTACGACGTCCGGCGCCGGGGTACTAAAGGTATAGTGAATTGGTTATCTCGCCCTATTTAGCCTTCGCGTAATTGTCAGTGCTGGCAATTGAAACGGGGAACTCCACCGGGATTTGTCCAAAAATAATCTGCCCCGCTGACTGCGCGGCGTCCTCAATAATGCGTCGGCACAATTCGGCTTCATGTGCCGAACCGTAGACCATCACTTCGTCGTGCAAAAAGTACACCAGGTGGGAGCGCAACGGTTCGCCGTTGATCTTAGTGGAACGCAACTTTTGTCTGATTTGAGCCATCCAGCACAGCGCCCATTCAGCGGCGGTCCCTTGCACCACAAAATTTCGGGTAAAACGTCCCCAACTACGCGCGGCGGTTGCAGCGGCTCGCTCTTCTTCGGCGGTGCTCTGACGGCGTTGCTGTTCAAACCACTGCGGGCTCGGCTCCGGAGAAACTCTGCCCAAAAAAGTGCTGACCTGGCCTCCTCGTTCACCAATACGCGCCGCCTGCTCGGTGAGCTCAATGGCTTGCGGAAACAATTTACGCAAATGCGGCATAAGGCGCCCCGACTCACCGGTGGTCGCTCCATACATGGCACCCAACAGAGCGATTTTGGCTTGGCTACGTTCAGAGAGCGCAGAACCGGTTCGATGTCCAATTTCAGCAATACCCATATACAAATCGGTGCCTTGCCCAGCGAGCGCCAGCCCCCGATCACCGCTCATGGCCGCTAGAATACGCGGTTCAACTTGGCTGGCGTCGGCAACGGTGAGCAACATGCCCTCTTCGGCGGTGACGGCGGAGCGCACATTCTTGGGGATTTG
Source organism: Rothia sp. (in: high G+C Gram-positive bacteria) (assembly GCA_030530925.1). GTDB lineage: Bacteria > Actinomycetota > Actinomycetes > Actinomycetales > Micrococcaceae > Rothia. The sequence continues at coordinate 41,257 of JAUMUA010000010.1, forward strand.
CATGGCGCCGCCACCGTGCGCACCCCATCGTCCAGTAACCACTCCGCCCACTTCGTAGGAGGGGTAAAACCGGTTGTTCTGCACCCATTCATCGAGCCAGTTCCAACCGTTTGCGGTGAAAAGTCGGGAAAGTTTTTTGTATTCCAAGAGTGGCTGAATCAGCGCTTGACGCGATTGGCTCAGTTGCGCGTTCTCTTGCACCCACCCGCGTAACGCCCATTTACTGGTAGATTTCACGCGCACTCCGGCAGTTTGTAACGCTTTGAGCAACTCTTGCGGTGAATCGGGGTTGAGGTGAGGGGACGCTAATCGCTGGCGAATTTCGGTGGCAAGTTCCTCCATTTTGGCAGGACGTTCGTAACCGCCAGGGCGCTGCCCCAGCGTATCGGTGAGGAGTTGCTCGTGAATTTGCCGGTTCCAGGGTATGCCAAAAAACTTCATTTCGGCGGCAATCAACGCGCCCGTTGATTCGGCGGCGGCAAGAAGTTTTAAGCGACGCGGATTAGCTGAGCCCTCTATAGCGGTTAGCTGAGCCTGTAACTCTGCAACTAGTTCGCTGGCGGTAGGTTTGGACGGTTCTGGGTGTTCGGGCAAAGAGGTAGAGAGAAGGGCATCATCAAACAACGAATCTTGTCCCGCCGCAACTCGCGCCGGCGGTAGCGTTCCCGCTGGTGGCAGGTGGTTTTCGGTGAGTAAATCGCACAGCGGTTCATAGCTGACGGTGCTCTGTGGGGCGGTAGCTGCCATTGCCAAAATACGTTGCACTAGACGTAAATCGTGGGCGCGTTCGGGGCTGACGCCCTCGTCCAACAGCAGGGGCATAATCTCTTTAGCATCCGACCACACCCAACGAATCGGCGTCTGCGAATTGCTTGTTTCAACGGTGCGAACAAAGTTTGCCAGCTGTGATTGCGGTACTGTTTGGGGCTCGCCCAGCCCGGTGGGCGTGACGCTGACGGCGTGCCATATCTGTTCGGAGCGTGCAGATTGCGCAGGTGGGCGCGCGGAAGTTTCCGAGCTCATCGGAGCCGAATCCGCTACTCCCAGCACAATATACATAGTTCTATTATGAACGCTTCTGCGCCTCGTCAGTACCTAGCGCGTGCTCAAGATTGCGCACCAACTTGCTGTGGATAACTTTTGTACCGCGCAAACACGGCGGTTCGTGCAAAGAGTTTTCCACAGATTCGCCGGTCGCCCTCTTTCGCCTGAATCTTTTGGGTGAAATGAATACCAAGACTTCTTTTTAGGCAGGTGTTCATTGATGACGGCGCAGCAAACCCGCGAAGATTCCACGGTTGATTTTGTGATTAAGAAAGCGCGCGATCGCTACCTCTTGCAAGAGCATTTTGGGGCAGAGCTAGATTCACCGCAGACCCTGGATAGCGCGACACCACCGGCGGCAGATTCAGAATCTCCAGCGCAATTCGCTACCTCGGTGCGTGCTCAATTTTCGGCGTTAGAACGACTTACTGCCTCGAAGGAGAAAAAGAAAGAGAAAGAGGACGGGGCAAAGAGGTCAGCTAAACCTACCTCTACACCTACCAAGGTTGCGCCGTCACAAACTTCTAAAAAGAAAACAGGCATTCACGATCCTGCCAATATCGCCAGCATTGTGTCAGAAATCAGCACCGAAGAACCCATACTGCTCATCGAAGCAGAACAAGAAGCCGCAATTGCCGGTCTTGAAGCTCAGCTCTTTGGGCTGGGAATTTTAGAACCCCTGCTACAGATCGAAAATATCACCGACATCTTTGTGAATGGACATCAAGACGTATGGTTTGAAGCCGGCGGCACCCTTCAACAATCCGAGATTAGCTTTGTGGCAGAACCCGATGTTCGCGCGCTCGCCAGCCGACTCATCAACAGTGCAGGCGGAAGACTAGACGAAGCATACCCAAGCGCTGATGTTCAGAACGATCGCGGTCAGCGCATCCACGCCATCATCCCACCGCTGTCACAACAGGGAACCGTGCTCTCTATTCGCATTCAACCGGCGCACCGCGCGTCATTGGCTGAGTTGCAGAGCAAAAAGATGTTCTCGGCAGAGATGGTGTCGGTGTTGCGCTATATCGTGCGGCATCGTTCAAACTTCTTGATTAGCGGCGGAACGGGTACCGGTAAAACCACCCTACTCAACGCGATGCTCTCGGAGTGCTCTAGTGCAGAGCGCATCATCACTATTGAAGATTCGGCTGAACTAGCACCGCAACACCCGCATGTGGTTTCTCTGCAATCGAAAGTGGCTAATGCTGAGGGGCGCGGGCACTATTCGCTCTCTGATCTCATTCAACAGGCGTTGCGTATGCGTCCGAGCCGATTGGTGCTGGGGGAGTGCCGCGGTGCTGAGGTAGCGGATATGCTCACCGCCATGAACACCGGGCACTCCGGAACCGGTGGTACTGTACACGCCAACTCGGCGCAAGCAGTACCTGCGCGTTTACTGGCGATGGGCGCGATGGCAGGGCTCAGCCAAGACGCGCTGAGCCTACAAGCTGATACCGCCGTGGAATTCGTGATTCATATTTCGCGCGGGGAAACCACCCGTTTTATTAGCGAAATCGCCGTATTACACCGGCACAACGGGCATTTACAGACTGAATCGCTGTGCCGCGTTGAAACCGGACGACGCCGGGACATGGTGCGCTGGAACGAGCGCGGGCAATTGCTATTAGAGGTTGCGCAACAAGAAGAAGCCGCGCTATGAGTATTTTCAACCGTGAACCGAAAGTACGCAGTGTTAAAGCGGACATTCACGAGATGGAACTGTGGCCAGATCTCACCTGGCGCCTCTCTGCCCTACTGCGGGCGGGGTTGCACCCGCAACGGGTCTTTCACACTTTGTTGCATGAGGCGCAACACCTTTCAGAAGAAACCACTCAGAATCGGTGGGTACGGTTCGTCGAAACGCGAAGCACCCAAGCGCGAGCACACAAATTAGCTCTTGCCGATATCACCGCTCTACTGGAACAGTGCGCTGAGGCGGCGCAACAGGGATTGCCGCTTTCAACCATTATTGCGCAGGCCCCTGCTCAGCGTTACTACTCAGAGCAAAAGAAGATGGAACTGGCTGCCTGCTGGCGAATTGGCGAAGAAACCGGATCACCCCTTGCCCAATCACTAGAACGATTGGCACGGTTTTACGAAAACGAGATTGATTTGTATCAAGCCCGAGAATCGGCAATGTCTGGGCCTAAAACTACCGGTTCCATTCTTTCGTGGTTACCACTTCTAGGGCTGGGGCTTGGCATGTTGATGGGCACTAACCCTTTGGGAATCCTATTCGGATCAATACCCGGTGCCCTAGCAGCTTTGGTGGGTCTGGTACTTGCGCTTCTTGGACGCCGCTGGACCGCGCGCTTAGTGCAGGCAGCCGAGCGGGGTGAGAGCTCATGAGTAACGAATCAGAACTGAGCGCCGCTTTGTATCTTGATCTTACCGCCTCGATGCTTACCTCAGGGCTATCGCTCCAACGATGCTTGCTTCATCTCTCCACCATTGGCTCAGCCCACCATGGGCAAATCTTGCAAGCGGTGGCGTTTCGGTTAGATCGAGGAGCAACCTGGCACCAAGCATGGACGTTCGAGAAAATTCCGCCACCGCTCAAAGACCTGCAACAAAGCCTGGGGTTTC
>JAUMUA010000109.1:0-2075 GCA_030530925.1 Rothia sp. (in: high G+C Gram-positive bacteria)
GGGGGCGCATAGTTAGGGTTAAGGAGGCCGTTGGGCAGGTTCCGAGGCAGGGCTAGAATAGGGGATATGGGTTTTGGTCAGCAGGTTGAGAGCGTAAAAAAAAGAGCCCGGGATCATAGTCACCTGGGCTGGCAGCGCATGAAAGACGGGTTCTTCCAGTCTCTTCAGATTGTGGTCTCGGGTATCGGGGCCTATCTTTTTGCAGAAAAGGTCTTGGGACATACCGAACCGATCTTTGCGGCGACCGCCGCGATTGTTTCTCTGGGCTACATCACGGGGGCGACCCATGCCCGCCGTATCTTTGAGGTTTCCGTTGGTGTGACCCTGGGTATTTTGATGGGCGATATAATGATGCTCTTTCTAGGCCGGGGTATCTGGCAGGCGGGGTTGGTCATGTTCCTGTCTATTATGCTGGCCCGCTTTTTGGACAACGGCATTATCTTTACTATTCAGATGGGCCTGCAGTCCTGTCTGGTGGTATTACTGCCCCCCAATATTGATGGTCCTTTTGCCCGCAGTTTAGACGCCATCGTGGGTGGGCTGTGTGCTTTCTTACTCATGTTCCTCTTCCCCAAAGACCCTCGCCGCGCCCCGCGTGAGAATGCCAGAAAAATGATGGGTGCCTTTTCCGCGGTCTTCCGCGATGCCGGTGAAGCTATGGAACACTACAATAGCCAGGAAGCCTGGCATGCCCTGGCTTCTGCCCGCCGCTTGCAGCCACTCTATAACACCTGTGAGAAGGACATTATTACTTCAAAGGGTATGGCCCAGCTGGCTTGGACGGGCAGGTCGCATATGAAGGAACTCGACCGCTATTCCCAGACCCTGACCAAGATTGACTACGCTATCCGCAACACCCGGGTACTGAACCGCCGCTTAGCCTCGACCATCAATAATGTGCAGATTTCCCAGGAGGCCATCACCTCTATTGCTGAGGCTCTCAAGAGCGTTGGAAATGCCGTAGAGGTGCTGGGTGAGGGTATGTCTGATTCTAATGCGGAGGTCCGTAACGAGCGTAAGGCCAAGGCCCGTCACGAGCTATCACAGCTGGCTGGAGGGCTAGAGCCCCACATGATGGGCGTACGCACCATGGAAGCCGAAGCCCTGGTGCTCATGCTCCGCCCCCTGGTGGTCGATCTCTTAGAAGCTTCGGGCCTAACCCACCAGCAGGCGGTAGATATGCTGGTTCCGCTGGGAGATTCTATGACCGAGCACGCCCCCACTACAACTGTGCTTCCGGTACAGGCAAGTGCGACCGCCGGTAGCCAGCAGGGCTCTCACCAGCAGCGGGTAGAGCAGAAGCACCGGGACGACACCCGGCAGCTCACCACGGTACTGCGGGCCAAGGACAGCGCCCCGCTGCGGGAGTCCTCGCTGCGGGATCCCCGCAGCATGCCAGTGGTGCCAGCGGCCCAGGTTGACAGCCAGGCCACCACCGAACTACACGATGGGGTGGCCCGCGTCGAGAAACAGCAGGCCCTGAATACGGCCCAGCTGACCATCATCGAACGGAACCTTAAAGAGGGGAAGGAGGACTAACCCTGACTCGGGAAGAGTAGGGTCAGGGCCTCTCCCAGGGAGGCTACCTCACGCACTGATACCCCGGCAGGTACCTCCCCCACACCGGCGGGTGAGGCGGGCACAATCACATGGGTGAAGCCCAGACGGCCGACCTCAGCGATTCGCTGGCGGATACCGGGCACGGCCCGCACCTCACCGGCCAGGCCTACCTCGCCAAAGACCGCTAGCTTACGGGGTAGAGGCTTGTCTTGGGCGGCAGAGGCCAGGGCGATAACGCAGGCCAGGTCGGCGGAGGGCTCAGCAATTTTCGCGCCTCCAACGGTTGAGATATAGCAGTCCAGTTTGCCCACGTTGAACCCCGCCCGCTTCTGTAGCACAGCTAGCAGCATAGAGATACGGGAACTATCAAGGCCGCTGGTAGTACGGCGGGGCTGGGGGGTAGCGCTGGTATCGAGCAGGGCCTGCACCTCGGCTAGCAGGGGGCGGCGGCCCTCCATGGTAACGGTGACACAGGTGCCCGATACCGGGTGCGGAGTACGGGAGACAAAGAGCCC
>JAUMUA010000109.1:2085-2640 GCA_030530925.1 Rothia sp. (in: high G+C Gram-positive bacteria)
TCGGTGACGGGGGCAATGCCGTCCTCGTGCATATCGAAGCAGCCCACCTCGTCGGTGGGGCCGAAGCGGTTCTTGACAGCCCGCAGCATACGGATGGGGGTATGTTTATCGCCTTCAAACTGGCAGACTACATCGACCAGGTGCTCCAAAAGACGGGGGCCGGCAATAGTGCCTTCCTTGGTCACATGGCCTACCAAGAGGGTGCACATGTTGCGGGCTTTAGCAGCGGCTATCAGGGAGGCAGCTACTTCCCGTACCTGGGTGACACCACCGGCGCTACCTTCAACTTCAGATGAAGCCAGGGTTTGTACCGAGTCTACAATCAGTAAGTCGGGGTTAACCTGCTCGATATGGGCCAGGGCCGTACCCAGGTCGGTTTCACTGGTTAGGTAAAGAGTATCGGCGAGCGCACCAATGCGATCTGCCCGGAGCTTGACCTGGGCAGCGGACTCCTCACCCGTTATGTAGAGGACCTGGTGCGGCTTTCCCGTCGCCTGCCCCCGGGCAAAGGTAGCTGCCACATCCAGGAGCAGGGTGGACTTGCCGATGCCGGGG
>JAUMUA010000110.1 GCA_030530925.1 Rothia sp. (in: high G+C Gram-positive bacteria)
AACAGCCGCGAGCTCCACGCCGGTAACCTCAAGAACCTGAGCGCGAACCAAAGCCGAAAGATGCGGCGTTGCCGGACCATCGGCAGGGGAACGAGGGTCCGTTTCCACCACAGCCACGGGAACAGCTTTACCCTCTGGACCCACCGGAACAACTGCCGCGCGTCGTACAGCAGGCACTAGCTCTGCGGCGTGCTCTGCCGCAACGGGGGTAAGAACACCGTGCGCAGTCTTCAAAATATGCGCTAAGCGCCCCTCAACCCACAAGCGACCAGCTTCATCAAAATGCCCGACGTCGCCGGTATGGTGCCAGCCAGGTGTTGAGGTAGAAAGGCTTTCGGTAACCCAGAGGGTGTCGTAGCGATCTTTCACGTGCGGTGCGCTCACCACAATTTCGCCCGTGACCCCGGGTTCTGATGTGAGCTCGTCGAGAGGATTTCCCTGCTCATCAAGAGCGGCGATGCGAACTTGAGCGCCGTGAACTGCGGTACCAACACAGACGCCGTCGCGAGCACTGCTCATACCGTGGCTTTCCCCATCTGCAATAGCAGCAGAGATTCCTTCAAACGAAATATCGGTAATCGGTAGCGCCTCGGTCATGCCATAGGGAGTATGAACACTTGCCTGGGGCACAATGGACTGCACCGCCTGAAGCAACGAAACAGACAAGGGTGCACCTGCGGAGAGAAGCAGTTCTACGGATTGTAGGGCTTGCCTTTGCGAAGAATTCAATTCATTGGCAGTCTTCACCACGTTCATGAGCGCTGCAGGAGAAGCAAAAACCGTGGTGGCATCAATCGCCGCTGCCGCCGATGCCAACGCCGCAGCAGAGAGCGTCTTGGGCTTAGTGACGTCCATGGTGGGAGTCACTGACGTCGCACCCAGCGCAGGACCAAGCAGAGCAAACGGCGCGAACCCCGCCACCAGACCGGTACCCGCTTGCAAGTTATAGGTGTGCTGGATGGCATCGCGCATTGCAGATAGCTGACGCTGCGTGTAGACCACACCTTTAGCCGGACCGGTAGAGCCAGAGGTGTAAAGCACAGCAGCGTCGTCCTCAGGATGCGGTTCATAAGCGGTAAAGTCCGCCTCGTTGGTGAAATCAGCAATTTGTGCCACGACGCCCAAAGCTTTAGCAACAGGCTGAGGCAGAGAGCCTACGGCAATTTTTTGTCCGGGCCATTGCAGGGCGCGGGCCGCAGAAAGCGCAGCGGGAATACCTACAAAGTAGTCAGGACGGGCGCCCTTCAGCGCGCGCGTCAGGCCCTTCATGCCTAGACCCGTATCGGCAACTACAATGACGGCGCCCATTTTGAGGCACGCATAGATGAGTGCGGTGAGCTGAGCACCTGGAGGCACCATCAGGTTCACTCGATCACCTGCGCGCACGCCGATTTCAGCTAAGCCGTTAGCAATTTTGTTGACTTCTGATGCAAGCTGCGACCATGTTTTGGTGCCAGCAATCTTTGATTCGTGGCGCGAGTCCATATCAACGATGGCGAGCGAATCATCTTCAGCTCGTGCCAGAATTTCTTGAATCATAGGCACAAAATCTGAGGATCCATGTTGTTCATGGCGTGCTTGAACATGAGCTTCGCGCGCGGTTTCGTTCCAGAGGAATTGCTCTTCCAACCAGTTAAAAATGGGGTCGCTATGTCTTCGTCTTCAGCTACCAGATGCGAGGCTTTTTCATAACGGTGAACATCTGCCTGAGGCATGCGCTGTTGTAAATCGGCGAGATAACGGCGCTGGAAAACGGGGTCTTTAGTGCCCCACTGAAAGAAGGCGGGGACAGAGAGATTCTTGATTCCCTCGGCAATTCGCACCATATCTTGAAAAGAATCGGTGGAGGGACCAGCAGGGATATCGGCTACAAAGTTGCGGATTCCCTGGCGCAGCTGAGCGTTCGAGTAGGGCGCCGCATAGGTTTTATAGATGTCTTTTGCCAGCCCGCCGTTCTGAGCCAAATGAAGTGTGACATCCAAAAAAGCAGTGGAGTTTTGCGTTCCCCACCCGTGAATCGCTGGGTGAAGCGCAAGCTGCAAGGCGGCAGGAATTTTCTCAACGGAGTCATGAAAAACTGCAGTGTTAGTGAGCAACACAGCTTCCACTAGATCCTGGTGATCGAGTACCCACCCCAAAGAAATGAGACCGCCCCAATCATGAGCCAAGGTAACCACGGGCAACTCAGTCTGATCTAAACCTACGGCTTGAGTGAAGTCACCTAAATCTTGAACGCGATCTGCTAGTTTACGTGTGGTGCCGGTTCGCTCAGAAAAACCCATGTCGAGTTGATCAACAGCAATGACGCGCCAAGGGTTTTCAGGGTTAATTCCAGCCTCGACCACAGATCGCCAGAGATAGGACCACGTAGGGTTGCCGTGAACCGCAAGAATGGTACCAACCGGTTCTAGTCCGGCGTCTTCTAGTGCACTTTGATTATCAAGATAGTGCCAAGAGCGAGTTGCGCCAGCATCGGGTGCGCTAGTGGAGAGCACCTGAATCGTGTGTGACCAGCGCGGATCCACTCCTGGCCATGACTCTGGATGCGGGGTGAGCTGTTGAAGAACCATATCAATCCTTTTGAGTAA
>JAUMUA010000111.1 GCA_030530925.1 Rothia sp. (in: high G+C Gram-positive bacteria)
GTCACACCGTACACTTTGCCAATCTCGTCCAGAGTTTTGGGCTGACCGTCGGTCATACCAAAACGCATAGCGACGACGCCCGCTTCGCGTTCTGAGAGCGTATCGAGCACAGAGTGCAACTGCTCTTGCAAGAGAGTGAAAGAGACCGCGTCAGCAGGTACTACCGCCTCGGAGTCTTCAATCAAATCGCCAAACTCGGAATCGCCGTCCTCACCCAATGGAGTGTGCAACGAAATGGGCTCGCGACCGTATTTCTGAACCTCAATGACCTTCTCAGGGGTCATATCGAGTTCTTTTGCGAGCTCTTCAGGGGTGGGTTCGCGGCCCAAGTCCTGCAACATTTGGCGCTGAACGCGTGCCAGTTTGTTGATGACCTCAACCATGTGAACAGGAATACGAATCGTACGAGCCTGATCAGCCATAGCGCGGGTAATTGCCTGACGAATCCACCAGGTTGCGTAGGTTGAGAACTTAAAACCCTTGGAGTAGTCAAACTTCTCTACCGCACGGATCAGACCAAGGTTGCCTTCCTGGATCAAGTCCAAGAACAACATGCCACGACCGGTGTAACGCTTAGCAAGCGATACCACAAGGCGAAGGTTTGCTTCGAGCAAGTGGTTCTTAGCGCGGCGTCCGTCGTGAATAACCCAGCGAAGTTCTTTTTTAAGCTGAGCGTCCATGTCGGGGTTGTCTTTGAGCTTGTGCTCAGCGTACAAACCGGCTTCAATGCGCATTGCAAGATCAACTTCTTGCTCTGCGTTCAGCAGGGAAACCTTACCAATTTGCTTGAGGTAATCCTTCACGGGGTCAGCAGTTGCGCCGGGTGCAATCACGCGCTGAGCAGGAGCGTCGGCGTCGTCATTTGCCGTGAGCACAAAGCCGTTGCGCTTTGCAGCCACCTGTTCAGATTGCTTTTTCTCTTCTTTTTGAGCAGTCTCTTCTTCGCTCTCAGGCTCAGAATCCTCTAGCTCAACGTCTTCTTCAGCATCCAGCTCGTCTACGTCGATATCTTCTTCGACAATATCTTCATCTACTTCATTGTCGGCAGACTTTTTACGCGTGGTTGCTTTAGTAGCAGTTTTCTTAGTGGTACGTTTTGTGGTTTTGGGAGCGGTCAGCTCAGCTTCTTCTGCTTCCGCAGTTTCATCGGTGGCTTTAGCCGCTTTAGTTGTTGCCTTAGAGCGAGTTGAAGGCTTCTTCTTCGCCGTAGTGATCTTGGTAGCTTTAGAGCTAGTCGACGCCTTCTGTTGTGCAGCAGGTGACACAGAGAACCTTTCCTTTTGAACGACTTTCTTCTAACCAGGGGTGCTAGCCAGAAATCAGTCAAAACACCTAAGACCCTGTCAAGTCTGAACTGTTTTTCCAGCACTATTCGATAAATTCGAGGGTTTCGATAACTTTCAACGAGGAACCACTGAAAGATATTCCCAAACTCTTGACATTTTTACGAATGACGACTTGTACGGGGTCAGTAATAAAGTATGGCAGATAATTGCCACACTTTCAGTTCAAACTCGCGCACAACAGAGTGCTCTTAGTCTATTTTTCTTGACTTCTTCACGATTCTCTTCGACAATTTGTGCCAGTGAAGTCGTTTTGAATTGAATTACCCAAGCTTGCGGCTCTTATAACACTGGTCGCTATGACTTACCCATTCTGGAATGATAGAGCGTTCCAACAAAATCTCTAATGGGACGCCGCCGGCGAGACTCGCCTCTTGCGCCTGCAACATGGCTGCCGATGCCAGACTACTTTCACCCTTGAACCAAGAGATCCACGAGCGCATCAGGAGTAGATGTGCCAGTTGCTCCCCCTCTACCAAATTGGCAAAGAGAGAAATAAGGAGTTCTAAGCTATCAACGCGCTCCCAACAAGGACCGATACTCGAGTGTCCCATCAACAACTGTGCAAAGACGTCGGCGCCGCTAGAGGCAGATTCGGCAGGAACACCAAATACGTCATCAAATCTCACCGCCTGCTCTAGCGCATGTGTAACGCTCGGATGCTCTCCTACATCTAGGGGCAACAAAACCGCAGCTGGTTCCACACTTTGGTTCCGCCCCGCGCTTTCGAGGCGTAGATCGTGCATCAGATGCTCTAGCTCCGTAAGGTTTCTGGCAATATTCAAGAGCACAAACTGCGCGCTGGTGAAAGAACTGAGGGTTGCCACCATAAAGCCAGCCAGTGGTGGAGCGATAATTTCCCGCAATCCATCTGCCCGCAGCGCCTGCGCGTTGAGGCGCTGCTCATCAGAAAATCGGTGACGTCGAGAGTCGAGATCTGCCTCAATTACTGCGTTCCACAGTATATTTTCAACATATTTTTGCTTGAGGTAATTAGCGCAGTATTCTGTTTCGCCGCTTGCCAACGTCGTGCGAAAGTGTTCAATCCAAAATTGGGTTTGCGCATTCCATAGCTGAGTTGCTTCTGCGTGCATGGTGGCGCCGGCGTCGGGAATTTTCAGATCCAACCCTTCAGACTCACTTGTGGCCACCACCGAGCCGCGCGTCACCAGCTCTACATATAAAGAACTCTGTTGCACATCGGTAATGAACCCTGAGAATTCGATAGC
>JAUMUA010000011.1:0-30655 GCA_030530925.1 Rothia sp. (in: high G+C Gram-positive bacteria)
GAAACTGCACCGCAGTTGCGAGTGATTGACGGCGAACTTGACGAAAATAGCGATCATTCGCGCGAAAATCATCCCTCGTCAGGGCGGTGGAAGCGCCCGGATATAGCGCCCGCGCCATCTCCTGAAGATGAAGACGAAAGCGAGACTGAAGACAAAAGCGAGGGCGAGAGCCAGGCAAACGAGTCTGAGTCCACCGCGAACTCTGCTGAGCACATCGCCTCAACAGAGGATGAGCAAGAACCCACCGAATCTGACCAGATTGCGCAGGGGCTCGTGGACGCCGAAAAATCGGCGGAATCCTCCCCTGCCGCGGCGTCACCAGCTGATGCGCAGGGTGAGGATCATGCGCGCTATAAAAATGGCGAGCAAGATCAGCCTGCGCACACCGGAATTGCTGACGGCAGCGCAGAATCGGCGCCCGCCGAAGAATCGCGTATTCCTGATCCCGATCCGAGCAAAGAACCGCCTCACAACACCCCGGTGCCTGACCCCAAGCCCAGCACGAGCGCAGACCCAAAAGTCAGTAGCGCCACCGCGCCCGCGCGTCCTATCGCCAGCGAATACGGGGACTACGAGGGCGGACATTTCGACGATGCCCCCGAAGAAGAACCCGAGTATGTTGCCGGTGTGGGGTACGTGAATGCGACGCCGCCCGCTGGTGCCATACATCCGCTTGCCCGGCGCGAGAATGAGGACAGCCAGCCAGCACCGCGACCGGCACAGTCGCAATCTGCCCAATCGCAACAGGCGCCAGCTCAAAATGCACCTGCCCAAAAAGCAACAGCTCAAAAAGGTCCAACCCCAAACCAGCAGCAATCAAAACCCGGTGGTTTTAGGGAACGCTTTGCAGCGCAGCTTGAAGCGGGGCACCGTGCCAGCGAGCAGAGCGCCGCGCCCAGGCGGGCAACTGCTCCAACCGAGCCCGAAGATTTTGCCATCTCCGAAGAAGATGAGGCGCTAGAAACCAGCGTGCTCATTGGGCAGCGAGCGGTGGAGAAGATTCTGGGCGGCGTGGTTATTGACGAAAAAATGCACGGGCAGTAAAGTTCCAACCTCAAAATTCATTTAGGAGAAATCTATGTACGATGCCGCAGTACAAAACCTCATTGACGAGCTGGGCAGACTGCCCGGTGTGGGGCCAAAGTCTGCGCAACGTATTGCTTTCTACATGTTGAATGCGGATAGCGCCGAGATGGAGAAACTGACCACTGCTATCAATACGGTCAAGCGCACGGTAAGTTTTTGCGAGATTTGCGGCAATGTGTCGGAGGCTCGTGTGTGCTCTATTTGCCGTGATGATCGGCGTGATCCTGCCATGATTTGCGTGGTTGAAGAGTCCAAAGACGTGGTGGCGATTGAGCGCACTCGCTCCTTCACCGGACGTTATCATGTGCTCGGCGGCGCGATTAATCCTCTCGCCGGGTTGGGTCCTGAGCAGTTACGTATTCGTGAGCTGGTGGCACGCCTTTCTGACGAGCGCATTCAAGAACTCATTTTGGCAATGGACCCCAACCTTGAGGGTGAGGCAACGTCCACCTATCTTTCGCGATTGCTGGTGCCGCTGGGAATCCGCGTCACCCGCCTAGCATCAGGTTTGCCGGTGGGCGGCGATTTGGAATATGCCGATGAAATTACGCTCGGACGTGCGCTTGAAGGTCGCCGCGTGATTTCTGAGGGCAACCGCACCGACGGCGCTAACCCCGCCGAAGAATTTGAAGAAGCGCTCGAAGAGGAAGCCGAGGCGGAATCGGAGAAAGCTCAGCAAGCACAAGCACAGCAGCAGCCCACTAAGCGTTGGTCTGGTTCGATGTTTGACGAGATTGAGGTGCCCGGCAACTCCCCCGCAAGCGATTCAGATACCGACGCCGCGCCCACCAAGTTCACCCTTGAAGACGAGCCCGAGCAGGGCACCCTGAACGAGCCGCTACTCGAGAAGGAATTGCAGGAGCAGGACGAGCGCCGCGCGTCGTATGAAGAAAAATTGGCGGAACTCAAAAAGACGCCGTTGCGCACCCCAAAACCCGACGTGCCGCCAATTCCCGGGGCAACGTATGTGAACCCCTGGACGTAGCGGGCGGGTTAGTTACCACTGACTGACGAGGAGAACCATGAAACACTCTCTATTATCTGAGGCACCAATTCGCGGTATTTCTCCGCTAGCGGCAATTGAACGCGGAGTGTTAAAAACCTTTCGATATTCAGGTCGTGCGTCTAAAAGTGAGTACTGGTGGTTTGCAACAGCCTATGCTGTAGCAACTGTTCCCTTTGTTATTTACGATGTCTATGCCAAAAACCAGAAGCAGGTAAGCCCGCAGCATGTAGCCGAAGCAGCACACCTTGAAACCTCTAGTGATAGTAAACATGCAGAGACCTCTGGCCCTGAAGAACAGCAACGAAGTTTTTCCCCTGCCGATACCTCCACAGGGTACGAGCCGTCTCCTCTCACCTGGGCGGTGGCTGGCATCTGCGCTGTGCCCCTGGTGAGTCTGAAAGTGCGCCGGTTGCACGATTCAAATATCAGCGGTAAGTGGCTTCCACTCGTCGATATTTCTCCAGTCAACCTCTACTTTTACTCGAGAGATTCCCGAGTTAAGGGAGCCCGTTTCGACCGGAAAGAAGTGCTCACCGCCAAAAATTTTTATTGCACTTTCTCGGCCCGCCCTGCCAAGTAATCGGGGAGCCACAGTTCTTCCCATTCGGGCGCTTCCGAATGCAAAACGGTACCGATGCGGCTATCGAGTTCTTGCGCTAACCAATACTGCCCCGTGGAGGTTCGATCAAGGTACCCGTACTCCACCAGTTCGCGGCGCAAGAAGGCGTAATCGCTCCACAGCGCACCCAAAATCTGGTTGATCTCTTTCTCCTGATACACCCGTTGCGGTTCAAAAAAGTTCACCAGAAAGAGCAGCGTATGCGCCCGAGTAATACGCTTGGCGGGCCAGGTAGTAAATTCCGAACCGTTATAAAACCGCTTCACAATCGTGAGGTGCTGGGTCAGCGCGTCATTTTTCCGCCGCTCAAACTCGGTTTCCCGACGCACTAATAGTTCGGCGCGAGCGGCTGTGTACTTGAGCCCGGTTTCTTGCATGTGTTCACGGACTAGAGCTTTGAAATTGCGTTGAGTAGTCACGTTGCATCGACTTTCCTGCATCCCTAGCCTGCGAATTCGGTCGAAAAACGTTCGTCAAAACGCTATTTTCAGTGTAAAACCCGAGAAAATCGTTCCCTTCGCGCTACAGATACCGGGTGCTAGGGCGCCGGTAGTGCGCTGGGCGTTGGGTGCGCCGTCGTCGTCTATATTAACCGCAGAATTGACGACGCCGCAAGATGCTCACCAAATCGGCTACGGCTCAAGATGCTCACCAAATCAGCAAAAGCGCACATATTTGAGTGCGCTTTCACCGATTTGGTGACCCCGAGGGCTCCGAACCCACACTCAAAGCCCAAATTCACTCAGCCGCAATCTCAAATGACGAGGATTGCGCACCACATCTCCCCAGTCGGCACGCAATACCGCCCACCCAAGCTTTTCTAAATCTCGCTGACGTGCGCGTTCATTGCGAATTACCTCCTGCGGGTTGCCCCACTCCCCGCCGTATTTCTGCTGACCGTCGACCTCTAAAATCAACCTCTGATGCCGCCACAAAAAATCAACGCGGTGGCGCCGTCCGCCAGCAAACCCAAATTCAACCTGCTGCTCTGGCAACTCGATCGCCCATTCGTGAAAGAGGTTCCACGCCAAACTTTCTAGCGGCGACTCGCACAGCGCCGTCAACCTTTGCGCAACCTTGACGGCTCGTCCCTGCTGGGCATATCGAGGTTTGCCAAGCGCCTCGGTTATCTCTTCGCGGGTGCAGCTGCGCTGGTGCAGAAAATAATGGGCGATCGCAAGAGCGCCACCCACCGACGTCGTATCCACGCAATCGTTCACGGTTTGAGCGGGCGACGTCGTTAGAAATCCATCTACCAGAGTGGCGCTTTCACACTGTTGCGCCCGGTTCCTGTGCAGCTTTAGTCCCGGGCGGGAGCGCCCCGATGCGCTCGTCGTAGATATATGCACCGCGGTTGGCGGAGCAAGTAGCGGTGCGCCAAGCCAGAGCGCTGCAGATTCGTGGCTCAATATAGGACGACGAAGCGGCTTGGCTCGCGCTACGAGGTTCGCTTTGGGGCGGTCAAAGCGAGTGAGCTTTTGGTTAAAACTGCTCAGCATATAGATACCGTGTGCCATCTTCAGAAGAGAACCCTCGCGCACGCCACGTTGGACGTTTTCGAAGGTGAACCCGCGGTCGATGAGCTCAGAGAGCGTGAGGATGTTCTCCATAAAATCTTGATTCATTCTTATATTTTGATGACGTTTAATGGCATTTGGTGACCTTTTATGAATCTGTGGATAACTCGCTCAGTCCGTGGGGTCACCAAATCAGCGAAAGCTCACTCAAACAAGTGCACTTTGACCGATTTGGTGACCCAGAGGGTTGCTACGGCCATACACACGCCGCGCCCCCGTACCCCCTCGTCATGCCACCACCCACCAACCACACCCCCCATTCCCACCCTGTGACACATAAATCGCCCCAACCACCTGAACTCCCGTACTATAAAACTGGCTGGCTAAAGTAGCTAGCGAACCTAGATTTTTACTGGAGTTTTCAATGAGCCTGATTGTCCAGAAGTTCGGCGGGTCTTCTGTTTCTGATGCTGAGGGCATCAAGCGTGTTGCTCGCCGTGTAGCGGACACTTATAAAACCGGCAACCAGGTGGTGGTGGTGGTTTCAGCTATGGGCGACACCACCGATGAACTGCTCGATCTCGCTTCTGAGGTCAGCTCAAACCCTGAGGCCTCGCGCGAACTCGATATGCTTCTTACTGCTGGCGAACGCATTTCGATGGCCGCTCTTGCTATGGCGGTAACTGAACTTGGGGTAAGTGCTAAGTCTTTCACCGGTTCACAAGCGGGTCTGATTACCGATGGCGTTCACGGCTCGGCTCGTTTGGTGGAGACCAATCCTGAGCGTATTCGCCGCGCTATTGACGAAGGCGATATTGCTATTGTGGCAGGTTTTCAAGGTATGAATCGGCAGACCGGTGATATCACTACTCTTGGTCGTGGTGGTTCAGATACCACCGCAGTTGCCCTTGCGGCAGCGCTGAAAGCGGATGTGTGCGAAATTTACTCGGACGTCGACGGCGTGTTCACCGCCGACCCGCGCGTTGTACCTACGGCTAAGAAACTCCACACCATCACCAGTGAAGAAATGCTCGAAATGGCTGCGAATGGGTCTAAAATTTTGCACCTGCGCAGTGTTGAATACGCTCGCCGTTTTAATTTGAAACTTCACGTTCGTTCGTCATTTTCACAGCTTGAAGGCACCCTTGTGATTCCCGA
Source organism: Rothia sp. (in: high G+C Gram-positive bacteria) (assembly GCA_030530925.1). Taxonomy (GTDB): domain Bacteria; phylum Actinomycetota; class Actinomycetes; order Actinomycetales; family Micrococcaceae; genus Rothia. Next base: position 5,387 of record JAUMUA010000011.1, read on the forward strand.
TAATACCGAGGATTTCACGCCTAATAATTTGAAGGAGATTCCCTTGGAACAGCCCCTGATTTCTGGTGTGGCTCATGATCGTAGCCAGGCTAAAGTTACCGTGATTGGTGTACAGGATGTGCCCGGTTCTGCGGCTAAGGTTTTTGGTTTGCTCAATGAGGCGAACATTAACCTAGACATGATTGTGCAGAACGTTTCAACGGATCGCCCCGACGTCACCGATATTACGTTCACTCTCCCTCAGGAGCAGGGCGATAAAGCGGTTGCTACGCTTTCTCTTGCTAAAGAAGAGCTGGGCTTTGACGAAATTAAGTACACCGAAGAGATTGGTAAGCTCTCGTTGGTTGGCGCTGGCATGAAGTCGAACCCCGGTGTTTCGTTCAAGTTCTTTGACGCGCTGAGTGAGGCAGGTGTGAACATTCAGATGATTTCGACCTCTGAAATTCGCATCTCGGTTATCACCGATCTTGACCAGTTGGATCGTGGCGTGCGCGCCGTCCACACCGCTTTTGACCTCGATACTGAGGGCGAAGCAACTGTGTACGGTGGTACAGGACGCTAAACATAACCTCTATTTGAACTAGGGTGCGCGAATTCTCAGAAGGTTCGCGCACCCTAGCCTTTTAAGAGTTCGTAGAATGGAGTATATGCAATCTTCAGGAACTTCTTTGGCCCCTACCCGTGCGACTCTGCGCGTTTTAGAGCGTGCCGAGTGGACGCCGCTCGCGCAGACTCATCAGTTGCGCGCTGGCAAGTATGCTGATCCGTACGTGGATCGTCGCAATCGCGGACTCAAGCACCCTGTTGAAGATTTTTTGTTTACGTATTACACGCTTAAACCGGGGCAGTTTAAGAAGTGGCATCCTGGTGCAGGAGTTATTTTGTTAGACGCGCCCGAGCACCTGGCGCAGAAGTTTTATCGCCCGGCAACCGAGCAAGAACTGCGAGAGGCAGGGTTGCCCGATGAGCGCGCCATCCGCGAAGCAAACGCAGGAACAGCGGCGATTGTTGATACTGAGTTGTTTCACGTAAAACGTGCCAGCGCCATTGAATTTACCCGGGAAATTCTGGGAAACACCGCGCAGAAACCCGGTTTTTTTGGGTGCTTTGGTATGCATGAATGGGCGATGGCGTATCGCTCGGAAGAGAACAACATCCGCCACGAGTATCTTGAGTTGCGATTGGGGGCACAGGGCACCGATCAGGTAGTAGAAAATAACCGGATCCGCTGTTCACACTTTGATGCGTTCCGTTTCTTCATGCCCCAGGCAACCGAAAAAAACGAATTACAACCCACCCGCGAGCAACAACGCGTGTTAGAGCAACCCGCCTGTTTACACGCGAACATGGACGTGTATAAATGGGCGTATAAACTCGTGCCGCTCGTTGATTCTGATTTGCTGATGGACTGCTTTGAACTCGCCTGGGAAATCCGTGAGCTCGACATGAAAGCAGCTCCCTATGAGCTGCGCGATTGGGGTTATGAACCGGTGCGCGTGGAATCTGCCGACGGTAAAGCTGAGTACGTCAAAGCCCAACGAGGCTTTGCCCAGCGTTCGGTGGCGCTGCGTCGTCGTTTGTTAGAACTGCTGTAAAACAAGGAGGATCATGGGCCATCAAGAAACCATGCCACTGGCAGAAGTAGCCACATACCTAGGAGTCTCGGATTACACCGTGCAATCATGGGCCGAGGACGGCGGTCTGCAACGGAGCGAAGAAAACCCGTTCCTCTTTACCCGCGAATCGGTAGAAGCGCTCAAGAAAGACTTAACAGAACGTAAAACAGAGTCTTTCAATCTACTCAACCAGTTCAACGCACCCCTTTCTAGCGGGCAAAAAGGCACCGGCTCCCAAAAGTAAACCGGGAGCATAGCTACGTGAGCTAGGATAAGTAACGGCTCACATGTAGTTTCTGCACACCAAGGAGTGCCTGCCAAATGGCCCGTATCGTAGTTGATGTAATGCTCAAGCCCGAAATTCTTGACCCTCAGGGCAAGGCGATCGCTAATGAGCTTCCCCGAATCGGTTTGAACAATTTCACCGATGTACGCCAGGGTAAGCGTTTTGAGCTCACCGTTGAGGGCGAAGTAACCGATGAGCTTCTCGAGCAGGCTCGCAAGGCAGCCGAAGAGTTGCTCTCTAACCCTGTGATTGAAGACGTTGTGAACGTTTCAGCGTTGGAGGACTAATTCATGGCTGAATCTCTCTCTACTTCCGAAGTTCCTTTGGTGGGTGACTTTTCAGAAGCTCCTTCCAACGATTCGCTCAAAGATGTGCGCGTAGGCGTTATTACCTTTCCAGGCACTCTTGACGATCGCGACGCCGCCCGTGCGGTGCGCGCCGCCGGTGGCACCGCTGTTTCGCTGTGGCACGACGACGCCGATTTGAAGAACGTTGACGCTGTGATTATTCCCGGTGGTTTCTCGTATGGCGATTACCTTCGCGCTGGCGCTATTGCCGCTAAAGCTGCTGTGATGGGCACCGTTATTGACGCCGCTCAGTCTGAGGCAGCCCTTCCGGTGTTGGGTATTTGCAACGGTTTTCAGATTCTCACCGAATCGCACCTGCTACCCGGTTCCATGATTAAGAACGATCACCGCAAATTCATTTGCCGCGACCAAGTTTTGCGCATCGAAAACAACGAAACCCCGTGGACCTCTGAGTTCGAATCTGGTCAAGAAATTGTGGTTCCGCTCAAGAACCAAGACGGTCAGTACGTTGCTGAACAAAAAGTTCTTGAGGCACTTGAAGCCGAAAACCGAGTAGTTTTCCGCTACATGGGCTTCAACCCTAACGGTTCTCGCAACGATATCGCCGGCATCACTAATGCCCGCGGCAACGTCGTCGGTTTGATGCCGCACCCCGAGCACGCTGTTGAAGCAGGCTTTGGCCCCTCATCCTCTGGCTTTGGCGATGTTGATTTGCGCGGCGGTGCAGACGGCCTAGGTATTTTTACCTCGGTGCTGAACAACATTATCAACGCAAAGTAATAGCCGCTTTTGGCGATCAAAAGGATTGACTAAATACATGAGTGAAAAGCAGTTCAACCTGGACACCGTTGAGCACGCAGCGGCTACACCAGACACCGAACTTCCCTGGGCCGAACTTGGTCTGAAAGAAAACGAATTTAACGACGTCAAAGAACTTCTAGGACGCCGTCCCACCGCAGCCGAGCTCGCAATGTACTCGGTGATGTGGTCTGAGCACTGTTCCTACAAATCGTCAAAGATTCACCTCAAACAGTTTGGCCAGAAGGTCACTGATGAGATGAAGAAAGACTTGATGGTTGGCATGGGTGAGAACGCCGGTGTAACCAACATTGGTAACGGCTGGGCTGTTACCTTCAAAATTGAGTCCCATAACCACCCCTCTTACGTTGAGCCTTATCAGGGTGCAGCAACTGGTGTGGGCGGCATTGTGCGTGACATCATTTCGATGGGAGCCCGTCCTGTTGCCGTCATGGATCCGCTGCGCTTTGGCGCGATTGATCACCCCGATACCGCTCGCGTAGTTCCCGGTGTGGTCTCTGGTGTGGGTGGTTACGGCAACTCACTTGGTCTTCCCAACATTGGTGGTGAAGTTGAATTTGACGAGTGCTACCAGGCAAACCCGCTAGTCAACGCACTAGCTGTTGGCATTATGCGCCACGAAGATATCCGCCTAGCCAACGCATCGGGCGTGGGCAACAAGGTGGTTCTTTTTGGTGCGCGCACCGGTGGCGACGGTATTGGTGGCGCATCCGTGCTCGCTTCGGAATCATTCGACGACACCAAGCCCTCCAAGCGCCCCGCCGTTCAGGTGGGCGACCCCTTTGCTGAGAAGGTACTCATTGAGTGCTGCCTCGAACTCTTCAAAGAGTCCATGGTTGAAGGTATTCAGGATCTTGGCGCGGCTGGCATCTCGTGTGCAACCTCCGAGCTGGCATCGAATGGCGAGGGCGGTATGCACGTTGACCTCACCAAGGTTCTTTTGCGCGACCCCACGCTAACTCCCGGCGAGATTCTCATGTCAGAATCCCAGGAACGCATGATGGCGGTTGTAACTCCTGAGAACCTCTCCCGCTTTGAAGAGACCATGAAGAAGTGGGACGTGGAATACTCCATTCTGGGCGAAGTGACCGATACCGGCCGCCTCATCATTGAGTGGGATGGCGAAGTTATTGTTGACGTTGATCCCAAGACCGTAGCGCACGACGGACCCACCTATGAGCGTCCTTATGCCCGCCCCGTCTGGCAGGACGACGTTCAGTCTAACCACTTCACTGGTTCTGAGGCCGACGATGCTCGCCCCGCAGGTGCTGGGCTCGCGCAGGCAATCAAAGACTTCATGGCGTCACCCAACCTTTGTGACAAATCATGGGTTACCAACCAGTACGACCGCTACGTGCAGGGCAACACCGCCCTGTCCATGCCCGACGATTCCGGTGTGATTCGCGTGGACGAAGAAACCGGTGCCGGCGTGGCTCTTGCCACCGACGCATCACCGCGCTTCGCTTACCTTGACCCCTACGAGGGCGCCCGCGCGTCATTGGCTGAGGCATACCGCAACGTAGCAACCGTTGGCGCACGTCCGGTAGCTGTTTCTGACTGCCTCAACTTTGGCTCCCCCGAGGATCCCGATGTGATGTGGCAGTTCGTTGAGGCTGTTCGCGGCATCGCCGATGGTTGCATGGAACTCGGTGTTCCTGTAACCGGCGGTAACGTTTCGCTCTACAACCAGACCGGCGGCAAGGCAATCAACCCCACCCCGGTAGTGGCAATGATGGGCGTAATGGACGACGTCACCCGCCGCACCCCTTCAGGTTGGCAACCCACCCACGACGGTCAGGCAATCTACCTTTTGGGCACCACCGCAGATGAGTTGGACGGCTCCGAATGGGCGCGTTTCAAAGGTCACTTGGGCGGCTTGCCTCCTAAGGTTGATTTGGCTGTTGAGAAGGAATTGGGTGACATTCTAGTCAACCTTTCCCGCGACGGCATGATCGACTCAGCACACGATGTTTCTTCCGGCGGTCTAATTGCTGCGCTTGCTGAGGCCTGCTTGCGCTTCAACGTGGGCGCACGAATCGGCCTGGGTGAGGTTGCTGAGCGCGACGGCATCGACACCTTCACCCTACTCTTCTCGGAGTCTATGGGCCGTGTGGTTGTCTCGGTACCTCGTTCCGAAGAGGTGCGTTTCAAAGACATGTGCACCGCACGCAACTTCCCCTTCGCACGCATTGGCGTGGTGGACGCGGCGTCGGGCGAGCTGGCAATCCAGGGCGAGACCACTGTTGGCTTGGACGAGTTGCGCACCGCGTGGTCGGCAACTATGCCAGACCGTTTCGGTGAGGTAGCGCAGGGTTAGGTTCTAGCTTGCGGTTGACGGCTAGCTGTTAGTGAAAGTGGTGTTTTGCGGGGTATTTTTGCCCAGCAGAACGCCACTTTTACTGTGTCTAATAACATCACAAAGTTGTCACACAGTCCTTACTTTCTTCTGCTGCGGTACCGTTCCATGGTCAGCTCTTACGTATACTTAATAACCGACACCTTTTCTCTTTTTGAGAGATTAGTTTATTTTTTCCCTCATCAGTCGATCTTTCCTCTAAGGCATCAATGTCTCCTACAGAAGACCCCAACGAATTACAACGTAGCATGAAGCCTAGTTGGGTCTTCGCTATGGCGCTTGGCTCCGCGGTGGGCTGGGGTGCATTCATTCTCCCCTTCGAATGGGAAATAAGTGGCGGGCTCGCTGGAACATTTATTGGTTTCATCATTGGGGGTCTGGTTATTGCGACTATCGCCGTCAGCTATGGAAGCGTTATTGAAAAACTACCTGTAGCCGGCGGTAGCGTGGCATTTGCCCTCTCTGGTTTAGGCAGACTTCACGGTTTTATAGCTGGTTGGTGTTTGACCCTCGGTTATACCTGTATTGTGGCACTCAACGCTTCGGCAGTCACTCTAGTTTTCCGGGTAACCCTACCCGGCCTCGTTATGCGGGCAAGACTTTATTCCATCGCGGGCTGGGATATTTATCTACCAGAAGTTATTATTGCCATCCTTTTTATTGTGTCTTTCGCGTACTTGAATATCCGCGGTATCGCGCTTTCGGGCCAATTTCAGTATTTTGCTGTAGTTCTTCTGCTACTGGGTGTTGGTCTGATTTTCATGGTGTGCGGTATTCTTTTCTTCACCCGCGGAATTACACTACCCTCCGCTTTCCCACCCGGAATTTCACCGTGGAAGGCAGTTTTCACTATCATTGCATTTGCCCCCTGGGCATACGTGGGTTTCGATAGCATCCCCCAACTTGCCGGGGAATTTGATTTTAACCCCAAGAAAGCATTCTCTCTGTTAATGTGGGGCGTATTTACAGCCACGGTTATCTATCTAGCCATGATGGTAGCGGTCACTATCGCCGTAGGGGAGAATCACGATTCCTATGCGTCCGATGGTTGGCCTACAGCTACCGCCATTGCCCATTTGATGGGTCCGATAGGTCTTATCCTTATGGTCATTGCAGTAAGCATGGGGGTATTGACCGGTCTCAATGGTTTTTATGTCTCATCCAGCCGCGTGCTTCTCACTATGGGGCGGGCCCATATGATTCCCCGTGCTTTTGCGCAGCTTAATCCAAAAAGTAAGACGCCGCGAAATGCCATCCTCTTTGTAGCTGCGCTGTGTCTCCTATCCCCTTGGTTTGGGCGCTCGGCTCTCCTCTGGATTGTGGATATGACTAGTGTAGGGATCTCCGTTGCCTATTTTTATACCTGCTACTGTGCCTATAAAATTGGTAAAACTGGGTATGTCTTCGGTATGGATAAGAAAGTTGCACCTAACGCTAGGATGAAGTGGTTTGGTTTAGCAGGGTGTGTGCTCGCCTTAGGGTTCCTCGCTTTACTCTTAGTTCCTGGTTCACCCGGACAACTTGGTGTTCAGCCGCTCTCCGCACTAATTTTCTGGGCGGTATTGGGGGTTATCTTTTACTGGATAAGAAGAAAGAGCTACTTTGCTCTCACAGACGAAGAACTGCACCGGGCCGTTTATCAAAGCTAAGCAAGAGAAAGGTGCCCCCCCCCCTTCAGCAACCCCGAGGAGGAATGGGGGGGCGTGTGAGTTTTACCATTTTCCCCGTTCCAGTACAGCAAGGAGAAAAATACAGTCTCAGTTGGTTATGCTTGCTTTGAGGTAAAAACGTCTCCTGGCTACTGGGATTGACGCGTGTACGCTGAGCGAATGTCTCAGACACCCTGAGCTCGAAAGCTTTTTCATGAGTTCTTCCACCCCTCCCCAGGCTAGCGACGAGCGTGTCGTAGCCCAAGCATCTTTCCCTTCCTCGCTGGCAGAAGCTTGGGAGAGCTCTGGCTGGTTTGGCAACGGTGTTCTTGTTTAAGTTGCTCGACAATTCAATTCTTAGTGTTGCCCTGCCGTCTATCGGGCGGGATTTGCTGGCTTCAACTACAGCTCTTCAGTGGGTCACGAGCGTCTAAACCGTCGTGTTTGGCGGTTTAATGTTTGCTTTCGGTGCGGTGGCGGATCGTTTTGGACGCCGGCGGGTCATGCTCCTGAGGCTTATCCTGTTGGCTTTCTCCATCCTAGCAACAGTTTTGTGCACAACGTCTGGTAACTAATTTTGGTACGTATGCTCATGGGTGTTGCCGTATTGGGTCTTGAACCCATGAACATGACTGGTCCCTACGAGCCTACCCAGGATGAAAAGGAATTGATATGCTCTATCAGCACCGGGTTGATCCCCGACTCCCTATCGAAAACATTTCAGGTACCGGCAAAGAGCTGCTTGAAACCAGAAAGGTACGGCAATTTGGGCTTTCAGAGACATAAAGGTGAGCGGGTATCAGAACAGATATTGAAGCAAACCGGTAAGTAAACCAAAAACTTTTTAGCTTTTACATACAAAAAAGGGGCGCCAGAATCTGACGCCCCCTTGAATACCCTACCGCTGTAGTGGGCTAATTATTCACCGGTGTTTAGCGGTACTGGTTAAATGCCTGCCACTGTTTACGCTCGCGCATTTTAGCGAAGAAGAAGTTACTGGGCTTGAGCCACATAAATACCAAGGTAGCGATGGAGAGCAACCCACCAAGCGTTCCCAATAGCCCCATCACAGCACTTTGTCCGGTAGCAATAACTACGATTGCCGAGAAGATTGAAAACACACCAAATGCTTTGAGGATGGTCAGAACAATTCGTGCCCAGTTTGCGCCCTTGAGCATGAACACTGTGAACATAATGACTAGAGCTGCCCACACCACTTGAAGGATAAGGGTTGCCCAGCCTACGATTTGACCGAAGGACTGTAGCGTCATGCCCATATCTTCAAGGTCTTTTTCAGTCAACCCTGCCTGGTTCATCTGATTCTCCATGAGGGTGCCCATGTTCATCATCTGATAGATGGAGCTGATAATGCTCAGTGCAAGCCCTGCATAAATCAACCAGCTAGCAATCTTAAGGGTCTTAGGAGTCGCGGGCTTCTCAGGTTCAACGCCGTTGTTATAACCCATATGTCCGGAGTACGACGGCGGCTGGGTCTGTCCAAAACCTTGGTTCTGGTATTGAGCCGCATTCGGGTATTGTGCGCTGTTCTGATACTGCGGAGCACCGCTGTGGAACTGTTCATTCTGGAACCCATCATGCTGGTTTTGTTCAGCGTTGTGGTACTGTGCACCGTTCTGACTCGAAGCCACCGGTTGCGTATTGTTGTTGGAGTAATTACCAGCACCTCGATAGTCACCGTAGTCGTTTCCGTCAGTAGATGGCACGTTACCGTAGTTGTTCTGATCGCTCATAGCCGCTCCTTTGTGGCGTGGTTCCATAACTTATAAAAGTTTGTGACCTTTTCATCCTACCGAGAGCAGGCAGATAAAAACCATTATTACTTTAGTAGCGAGGGGCTTACGCTTCGAAAATCCCTCGGGAACGGTCTTTACGCACGGTTTCGGCGGGGAAAATTCGCCCGCTCATAGAAATGTACACACCGGGGTCTAGTAGGTTGAGGGCTGCTACGGCGGCGCCTATGTTAAAGTCGGCATCTGAAGTTCGCATGATTGCTGGTTGAATTGCACCGCACAGAACCACCACTTTATCCCCCAGTTGCGCATTTTTGTGCAAGTAGCGGGCGGTTTCTGGCATGGTATCGGTGCCATGGGTAATGAGCACGCGATCGCCGCTTACATTATTCAGCGCTTCAGTGAGGGCGGCACGGTCGGTGTCGGTCATATCGAGTGAGTCCACCTTGAGCACGGATTGAACCTCAAATTCAACGTCGGTAATCACTCGTCCCAAGATTTCATTAATCCAGGGTTCGCCAATCACCATTTCCGAATCAAGATTGTACTCTTTATCGATGGTTCCTCCGGTGGCGAGCACTGTAATTTGGGTGGCGTTACGAATTGTCATAGGGTCTCCTCAACCAGAGTCTGCACAGAAAAGTTCAGCTCTATCGTACCGGCGGTTGCGGGTAGGGTTATACCTGCACGTTTTACTCATTCATAATGAGTATCTTTCAACCTGCATTTTCTGCGCTAGTTCTTGACCTGCTTTTTTGATGCGGTGTTGAATTTTTTGGGCACGCGCATCAGAGCCGTTCAGTTCTTCGGGGGTGGCGTACACGCCTCGCGGTACGACGTCGGCGTCCAAGAACCCGAACAACGGCAACAGTGCGTGATCCAGCATCAGAGAATGACGCCCAGTGCCACCCACCGCTGCGATGAGGGTGGGGGTATTGGCAATGTCGCCGTCGTCGGTAATGTCCCAGAACAGCTTAAAAAGCCCTGAATAGCTTGCCTTGAAAACGGGCGTGACGGTTATGATTCCATCGGCTGAACGCACCGCCTCTAAAAGCGCGGCGAGTTCGTCACCAGGGAATCCGTCAGAGAGAAAATCTGCCATGTCATAGGCAAAATTGCCTAGGTGAAACGTTTGGTGGAGTACCTCAACGGCGGTTTCGCCCAGCGCGTTCAGTGTTGCTTCACGCAGTTTCTCACCCAACATTGCCGAGTTCGAGTGGCGGAAACCTCCGCCAGTAATCACCAAAAGTTTTTGTGCCATGGTTTCTAGGGTAGTGCCCGCTAGATTCTCAGCCCAATATTCAAAACTCTGTTTATTCTTTGCCACGAATAAAGCGGCTCGTGTGCTTCTTTACAGAATCACACGAGCCGCCGATTCGTTAAGAGGATAAAGGTGTTATGGATTATTCTTTAACCCAGCCAATATTTGACCACATTTGTGGATTGTAGCGTTGAGCGCCGAACAGCCCTGCACCGTAATTAGCCAGCCCGGTTTTAGCAACATAGATTTCTGGGCCATTGAAGAGAGTGCCCATCATAGCGAACTCAGCCATATGCTTCTTCTCGATTTCGTTGCACTTAGCATTGCGCTCTTTGTTATCCTGCATTGAAGCTGCTTCATCAATGAGCTTATCGATGTCTTTAGAGCCTTCGCCATCGTTGTTAGCAGAGTGATAGTACTGCCGCGATGCCACGGTTGCATCGGAACCCACGGTGTAACCGGAGAAAGTTAGGTCAAAGTCCTTGTTACCAAGCACGGTACCGAAGTTTGCATCGGGTTGGTTATCAATAGTGCACTCAATGCCCTTGTCTTTCATTTGCTGAACCAGGGTCTGAGCTAGTGCGGCATCCACGGGATCGTCACCAAAGGTGGTCACAGCGAATTTAGCATTCTTGCCACCCTTCTTATAGAAGTCACCGTCTTTCTTATAACCTGCGTCCTCAAGAATCTTCCCAGCATCCCAGCCCTTAGTAGCTTCTGAGAAGTTGTCTTTGTAGTACTCAGAGAACGGCATGAGCATCATGGAACCTGGCATTTGCTCGTTCCAGTTCAAACCATTGAAACGAACCTTTGCCAAGGCGCTACGATCAACAGCTGCAAAAATTGCCTTGCGCATTTCAACAGGTAGACGGAAAGAACTCATGTTGAGACCACCAGCAAAGAGACGCTGACCACGGCGCACTTCGGTGCCATCTTGACCTTCAACGTCTTTGTAAGCGGTGAGTGTGCGTGCTTCGACGGCGTCAATTTCGCCGTTCTTAAACGCTGCGCGTTGTGCTGATGCTTCCATCTGGCGGAAGGTGACGCGCTCAAGAAGAGGTTTCTCACCCCACCAATTCTCATTAGGAACAATAGTTGCTGTCTTCTCTGAGGAATTCCATTCCTGCAACTTGAAAGGACCAGCCTGCCACTCGGGATGAACTTTATCAACAAAACCGTCATTGAAGACTTTTTTGTCGTTCACAGCGGGGTGGAATACGCCAGAACCAAACACATCTGCAATGGGGTAGTAAGGCTGGGTCATCGTGACCTTGACGGTGTAGGGGTCCCCGTCTTCTTCTACTGATTTGATGAAGGCGTGGGGGCCGGCATCAACAATATTGAATCCATTATCTAAACCGTCACGCAAAATTTCAGTAGTTGCTTGAAGGGCTTTGATATCAATGGCAGTACCGTCATTGAACTTTGCCTTGGGGTTGAGCTTGATTTTAAGGGTCTGCACCCCGTCAGAGAGTTCTTCTTGGAAAGATTCACAGAAATCTTTATTAGGGGTCCAGGTACCTTCGTAATCGCTTACCCACAAACCGGTAGTAGTAATGGGTGAGATAGCAGAAATTAGCTGAGCAGTGTAGCTACTATTTCCGTTCTGTGAAGCCATATTAAAATCAGGGCCAATCTGATTCAGTGGAAGTTTAAGCTCACCCCCTTCTTTGAGCTCCGAGCGTTCCTTAGGGTTGACGCTAACGAGTTTGGCAATATCTTCGCCAACTCCTAGTGCCGACGCTGATTCAGCATTGGAGGCACCACCACCTTTATTGCCGCCGCAAGCAGCGAGCATTCCAACAAGACCAGCAGCCGATGAGCCGGCGAGTAACGTGCGGCGATTGAACATGAAACCGTGAGACATAAGATTCCTTGAGAAGAAGCTAGGCAAAGATGCGGCAGGTGGAGAAACTTGCGCACATTTTTTGTGTATGGATGGATATTTATGACCAAACTTTGTTCGCTAGCGGGGATTGCAAGTTTGGTATTGATGTATATCTAAGCCTAAATGTGACCCATATCGCAAGTTACAAACAGGGTGTTGAGGTTTTTATTTAAAAAAGCGGGGTGTTCCCCCCCTCCCCAGGAAAGAAACACCCCGCTTTTCAAAAAATTAACCACCCACTAGGGTTTATTTTTCATTTATTCTTTGACCCAGCCGACCAAAGCCCAGTCGGTGGTTTCAAAGAGTGAAGCACCCCAGTTTGCAAGGTTCTTCTTGACAACAAAGATGTCCGGACCATTAAACATGGTAGTCAAGAAAGCGTAGCGCTCAAGGCTCATACGCTCAATCTCATTGCACTTCTTCATGCGTTCTTTGGTGTCTTTGGTAACCTGCATGTCGGCGATCTTCTTGTCGATTTCGGCGTCGCCCAACTTTTCGCCAGCGTTAGCATGCAAATAGTACTGGCTAGTAGTCACGGTAGCGTCCGCGCCCACGGAGTAACCCGAGAAGGTCATATCGAAGTCTTTGTTACCCACAACGGTTGCAAAGTTAGCATCGGGCTGGTTATCGATCACACACTCAATGCCCTTAGCCTTCATCTGTTGCACCAAAGTTTGCGCCATCGCCGAATACACGGGATCATCACCAAAGGTGGTGATGGAGAACTTAGCATTCTTGCCATCCTTCTTGTAGAAGTCACCGTCCTTCTTGTAACCGGCATCTTCAAGAATCTTGGCAGAATCCCAGCCCTTGACTACCTTGTCAAAGTTGTTCTCATAATATTCAGAGAATGGCATGAGAATCATTGAACCGGGCAACTCTTCAGACCAGTTCAAACCGTTGAAGCGGATGTCCGACATTGCCTTGCGGTCAATACCGGCAATAACTGCCTTACGCAATGGAAGACCCAAACGCCCGGAGGACATGTTAATACCCCCGGAGAACAAACGCTGACCCCGGCGCACCTCGGAACCTTCGGTGCCCTCGACATCTTTATACGCAGTCAAAGCGCGCACCCAAACGCTATCAATTTCGCCGTTCTTGAATGCGGCGCGTTGGGCAGAGGCTTCCATCTGGCGGAAGTTGATGCGGTCGAGCACTGACTTCTCGCCCCACCACTTGTCATTAGGTTTAACACTCAAACGCTTTTCGGAGGAGTTCCACTCTTCAACGATGAAGGGACCCGCAGCCCACTCGGGGCGGGGCTTGTCAACAAAACCGCTGTTGAAGGTGTCAACGTCTTCAAGTGCGGGGTGCAGAACCTGACCGAACACAAAGTTCGTGGGGTAATACGGTTGCGTCATGGTGACCTTGATAGCGTCGCCGTCTTCTTCGATGGACTTGATGTACTGGAACGCACCGGGGTCAACAATGTTGTACTTGGAATTCTCGCCACTCAGAATCCTTTGGGTTGCCTGGAGCGCCTTGATGTCAATGGGAGTGCCATCGTTGAACTTTGCTTTGGGGTTGAGCTTAATGGTGTGAGTCTGCACGCCATTTTCAACCTTTGATTCGAAGGACTCGCAGAAGTCTTTATTCAGAGAAAATTTGCCTTCAAAGTCTGACTTCCATAGACCATTAACGGAAATCTGGTTGAACGAAGAAACCGCAGCAAGATTCTCGGAGGAGTTACCGTTCTGGTTTGCAGGGCTGAAGTCGGGGCCCAAGTCCATAAGCGCCAAGTTCAATTCGCCACCCTGCTTAAGCTCATCACGCTTTTTAGGGTTAACGCTGATGAGCTTTGCGATGTCTTCACCCACGCCGAGCGCCTTAGCTGACTCAGCGGATGAGGCACCGCCACCCTTATTGCCACCGCAAGCGGCAAGCATTCCAACAAGGCCAGCAGCCGAGGAACCGGCGAGCAAAGTGCGGCGATTGAAAACAAAATTCTTGGGCATGATATTTCCCCTTTAACCAGAAGCACAACGTGCAAAGTAGGTGATAAGCCGGGCAACTTAGGTTTAAGCGCCCTGCCATGAACTTAAAATTATTCACTGTGACGCATACGTGGTGATACGTGTCTCACTGCTTGTGTTATATCTAAGCCCATAGGTTAGACCCCCGCAAGTTAATTCCACCTTTATGAAGAATTATTTTCATAGTTAACAAAAACGGGGACACCCCATCAAGAGGCATCCCCGCCCAAGACTCTCACATCAGAGAATCTCATTATGAATGTTTTCCCATATCATCTATGGGTTAATAGTTTTATTATGCTCGAATCGATCCTGGATCAGCATCGTGTTTGTCCACGGTTGCCGGCGGGACGCCGTCGCTCACGTTTTCCGACGGAGCCCATGGAGTGTCGCCAGCTGCGCCACTCACAACTACAGGCTCATCACCCTCATGGGTAACAACTTCTACCTTTTCATCAGGGAAGTAACATGCATAACCATGATCCCGCCCCTCATAAGTAGTCAGGGCTGGGTGCTCAGTGGTGCAAACCTTCTGTTTATCTTCTGGCAAAAGCTTGAAGATGGGGCAACGGGTGCTAAAGGGGCAACCCTCAGGAGCGTTCACCGGGGTTGGTAAATCACCTTCCAAGATGATGCGCTCACGAGTAGCTTCAATCTCTGGGTCCGGCACCGGAATAGCCGAAAGCAAAGCCCGAGTATACGGGTGAACGGGGTTATCAAACACCTCATCCACGTGTCCGATTTCAACAATGCGGCCAAGGTACATCACAGCCACACGGTCAGATGCGTGACGAACCACCGCGAGGTCGTGAGCCACCATCAAGTAGCTCAAACCCAAATCAGCACGGAGCTTCTCCAAAAGGTTAATAACGCCAGCCTGAACAGAAACATCAAGCGCTGATACAGGCTCATCAAGAGCAACCAACTTGGGATTGACCGCGAGCGCGCGAGCGATACCAATACGCTGACGCTGTCCCCCTGAGAACTGGTTAGGAAAGCGGTTCACGTGATCAGGCTGTAATCCCACAGTGTGCATCAGTTCCAGCACGCGCTTTTGGATGTCGGCTTTCTTCCAGCCCTGGTTTTCCAGCGGCTCAGCCAAGACTTCGTACACCGTAAAGCGCGGGTCAAGTGCGCCAGTGGGGTCCTGGAACACCATCTGCTGATTCTTACGCATCTTGATCAAATCCGCATTCGAGATACCGTCACGAGTGGAGGTACCGTTCACTACGATCTCGCCGTCGGTCTCTTTAGAGAACTCCATGATTTCGAGCAAAGTAGTGGTTTTACCACAGCCAGATTCACCCACAATCGAGAAGCATTCGCCCTCACGGATGTCGAAGGAAACGCCGTTCACAGCCTTCACTGTACCCACGCGGCGCTTGACCAAAGAGCCTTTCATGAGCGGGAAGTGCTTTTTCACGTTCTTTACTTCAATAACCGATGGACGCTCTTCGCGAGGAATCGAATCATATTTAGAAACGGGAACCTCAGGAACGGGGTAAAGGTCCTCAGGACGAGCGTCTACAAGGTGTTCAGCAATATCGGATGCGGCAAAGTGATTTTCACCGGCACCGGGAATGAGACGCAACTCAGGTTCTTCTGCAACATCCTTGCAGCATTGACCGCCAGACTTTGCAATGGGGCAACGAGGTCGGAATGAGCAACCGTGAACCTCGTTCAAAAGGTTCGGCGGAGTGCCCTCAATCGGAACCAAAGATACCTTATCAGCACGGTCAACACGTGGCACTGCACCCAGCAGACCAATGGTGTAAGGGTGCGCCGGATGAGCGTAAATGTCGCTCGCACGAGCCATTTCAACAGGCTTACCTGCGTACATCACCATGATGTCGTCAGCCATACCGGCAACTACACCGAGGTCGTGCGTAATCATAATGATTGCTGCACCGGTCTCGTCCTGCGCTTTCTCCATCACCTCAAGCACCTGTGCCTGAATGGTTACATCCAACGCGGTGGTGGGCTCATCGGCAATAAGCACGCGAGGGTCGTTAGCGATTGCCATAGCAATCATCACACGCTGACGCATGCCACCAGAGAACTCGTGCGGGAACGAACGCAAACGGTTAGCGGGATCAGGAATACCCACTAAACGCATCAGTTCAATCGAGCGGTCTTTAATAGCCTGCTTGCTCATGCCACGGTTGTGGATCTTGAGCACTTCGCCAATCTGATCACCAATAGTGTACACCGGAGTCAACGAGCTCAGCGGGTCCTGAAAAATCATCGAAATTTCGTTACCGCGGTATTTGCCCATCTCTTTATCAGAGAGGCCTAAAAGTTCTTTGCCCTTGTATTGAATCGAACCGCGAATATCAGCGGTAGTAGGGTGCAGGCCCATGATTGCCATCGAGGCAACTGATTTGCCTGAACCTGATTCGCCCACAATGCCAAGGGTTTTACCTTCGTGGAGGTCAAAGTTAATGCCACGAACCGCGTGAACAATACCGTTTTCAGTATTGAAGCTAACGTTGAGGTCTTTGACCGAGAGAACGGGAGTTCCAGTCATTACTTTGCCTGCTCCTTCTTGTTAGTCTTCTTAGCCTTACCCACAGAAAGTGAAGTGGGGTCGAATGCGTCGCGCAAACCGTCGTTCATTAACGACAGCGGGCCAACGAGCAAGAAGAAGAGAATCATGGGAATCCAGAACATCCAAGGAAGGGTGTTGATCTGGCTTGATGCCTGAGCGATTAATGAACCCAACGAGTAGTTGGGGTACTTCACGCCAATGCCAACGAAGGTGTAAGCAACCTCAGAAAGAATAGCCAGGGTGATGCCGCGGGTGAAGTTCAAAACCAGCAATGAACCAATGTTCGGTACAAGGTGGCGCCAAACAATCTTGAAGGGATGAACACCCATGTAGCGAGCAGCTTTCACGTAATCGCGCTGAATGAGTGACATCGCCATGGAACGCACGATACGAGCATCGTACATCCATGAGAACGCGAGCAAAACGAGGGTCAAGATAACCCAGCCTGGCAAAGCGTCACGAATAGCTTTACCGCCCGCACCGTTAATCACAATTGCGATCACCAAAATCTGAGGAGCCATAATCAAGGTCTCCAAGATGAAGAGCATGACGGCGTCAACCTTGCCGCCAAAGTACGCCATGATACAACCGTAGATAGCCGCAATAATAACGCTCACTGCGCCAACAATCAGACCGATAGCCATTGAGGTTCGCACGCCTTCAACTGCCTGTGCATATAGGTCAGTGCCTGCACTAGTAGTACCAAACCAGTGAACAGAGCTAGGGCCGGTCGCCATGTAGAGCGGATCAATGGTGTTGGTGTCCCATTGCGAAACGAGACCACCCAAGAGACCAAAAAGACCAACCAGAATAAAAATTACGAGACCAACAACCGCCGTTTTATTGCGAAAGAAACGACGCGCAATAATGGTGGATTTGTTGATGACCTTGAAATCAGGGTTAGTAATTTCTTCTTTAGACACGTCGTGAGGCTCAGGAAGCATCTCATCGACAGGAAGTGACTGTGTCATTACTTCATCCTCACTCGTGGATCAACAACAGTGGTCAAGATATCTGCAAGAATCGCACCGATAGCAAAGAGAACCGCACCATATGCAAGAGTCGCTGTTGCTACGTTGACGTCCTGCTTACCAATTGCATCCAGCGACCACAAGCCAACACCGGGCCACGCAAAAATTGCTTCAGCGAAGAAACCACCAGCGAAGATGCTAGGAATGGTGAACGCAATGGATTGAGCAACAGGAATGAATGACACGCGAAGTGCGTGGCGAGTAATTGCCTGGTTACGGGTCAAGCCCTTTGCGCGAGCGGTACGTACGAAGTCTGCATTGACGTTATCGAGCAGGTACTGACGCTGGGCAATCTGGTAACCACCCCACGACATAATCGTGATACAGAAAGTGGGAACCAAGTAGTGCGCCGCCATGTCGATAACTGTGGGAAGACCTGGGGCAACACCGGGAGTCGAAATACCCGTCACGTAGAAAATACGATCACCGGCAGCCTGATTGATTGCCACTGCGGCTACCTGAACCAAGAAGTAACCGATAGGTGCAGGAATGATGTACACCAGGTATGAGTAACCGGTAATGATGCGGTCAGAAGCTTTGTACTGGCGAGCTGCTGAATACACGCCAAGTGCTACACCAATAATCAACGACAGAATAACCGCAGCCAAGAAGAGGCGCGTTGAGACCCAAACACGTTGACCGAATTCACCGTTAACGTAAGCACCGCTAGGCGAACGACCCCAGTCCCAATGCAAAACGACGTCAGAGAGCCACTGCACGTAGCGCTCCCAAGGGCTCATGGTGGGGTCAAGCTTCAGCGACGAGAAGTTCTGTTGAATCTGCTCCGGGGTGGGACGAGGAATTTTTTCCTGCTCCAAAAGGGCTGGGTTCATGGTTTGAACTGCCAAGAAGTAACCAGCACTGGTGACCAAGAAAATCATAATCAGATAAATGAACATACGCTTGAGGATGTATTTAAACATGAAGCATCTCCTTCAAGCACGTAATCGATAGTGTGTTTAGCATGTGTGTGATTTGCCTTTATAGATTTACCTAAATCGCTTGTGATTCAAGACACTAAATAATATGGTTACAAGAATCTTATAGGCACGAGACCCCCCTGACAAACCAGAGCCCACCCTGCGAAACACGGGCGACTACAAGGCTTACCCCTCAAATTTCAGTGAAATCACCTCATCCCTTTGGGGCATTGCACTAAAAAGGGCGGTTGTCACAAATCAACAACCGCCCCCGTTATAAATGCAAAATGCACAAATTTTTTCTTTTAGTTCATCTTGTTACGATACTGTGTCTCATCTCCTGCAACATTTGCCCGTAACGCCGTAATATTTTGCGCAATGAGTTCCTCAGGATTCACAGGACGTCCGCCCGCTGCGTGAGGAGTAATCACTAGGTTCGGTACATTCCACAAAGGGTTATCAGACGGCAACGGTTCTTCGCTCACCACATCAAGAGCGGCTCCGGCAATTTCGTTTTTATTGAGAGCATCGATTAAATCAGCTTCGTTAACTGTGACACCGCGGCCCACATTGATAATAAAGGCACGCGAAGGAAGTTGTTTGAGCACCTCAATGTTGAGGGAATCTTTAGTTTCCTCGCTTGCCGGTAGCACCATGACCAAAACATCGGTCTTGGGCAGGTACTCCCTCAGTTGCTCATCGGTGATGACGGGGAAACCACCGCGCATTCCAGCAGATCGAGCAACACCGGTAACGTGGGCGCCAAAGGCATCAAAAAGACGCGCAGTTTCTTGCCCTATGGAGCCAAAGCCCCATATCAACACATTGGCGTTGAGCAAAGTGGTGAGCTGATCTTTAGGGTAAAGCTCTTGAGCGCCACCAAGCTCAGACGCCCAACGATTATCTTCTTGAGCCTTGGCTAGAGTGGGCAAAAAACGCACAAAGTTTAGCGCCAACGCTAAAGTGTGCTCAGCCACCGTGAGCGAATGTAGCCCAACCCCAGAAGTAATCACCGCTTCGCTACGGAACCCAGCACCGCGCACCTGATCGGGCCCAGCCAACAGCGCTTGCAACAGTTTCACGCTGTGAAGGTTCTTAGCGGCGTCAGCAAGTTGCTCGCTGGAATTTGCCCAAATAATCATCACATCGGCGTCATAAGTATCTTCTGGCAGATTCGCCTGCGGATCATATGCCACCAGTTCATCATCAGCTTGCAAACCAAGCTTAGATTCATCAAGTTCAATACTGGTCGGTGCCAAAATTTTCATGCTGTGCTTCTTTCTACGCTCAGTTCGGACTACTTCTATCCTAGAAAGATTTTCCGAAACTTGGGAAGACAAACAGCACAAAGCGCACGCCAGCAAACAATTAGTCTTCGCGCAACAGATTCCTAAATAGAGCCACAGCATCACGCACCAGCTCTTCGCGTTGCACTTTGTCTGGTATACCCTGTGAAAGATCAATATAACGCAATACTGCGGTAGCAATCTTAACGGATGCCCGCCCCTTCTGCCACCGCACGTCATCATCCGCTATCTCAGGCGCTTGTTCCAAGAACGTAAATTCTCCGCGGCGTCCGTTTTTATTGAACTCAGCCCAGTCAATAGTGCGCAAAAATTCTTCAAGAGCTCGCTCACATTTACCCAAGTACACTTTGAAACGCTCGCGAAACTCAGGGTTCTCCATAGCCAGCTTGCGAAATTGCTGATATGAATGCTCGGGTAGCGAATCGGATACCAAATCGAGCATTAATAAAACAACTCGATCAAAGATATAAGTATCTTGACGCTTTTTGTCTGCCGCAATCATACTCTCGGTCACTACCGGTTCTTTGATGCCCAAAACCGCGTCTTCTTTAGTCGCAAAATAATTAAAGAACGTGCGTACAGAGATTCCAGCACGCTCTGCAATCTCATCGGTGGTGGTCTTCTTCAACCCATTCTTTTTCACTAATTCCACCGCAGCCTCATGAATCGCGTTCCAAGTACGCTCACGACGGCGCTCTCTGAGGGTTAATTCATCATTTTGCACAATTCCTATTTTATGCAGTTCTGCAATTTTGCACAACTGCAAAAGTTTTGGAGTGTCTTATGACCTGCTCCATCCCAAAATCTCTATAAGATAAAAAAGTGAACTTTTTGAACAACATTGTGAACGCAGCAGATCTACCCCCATGGTTATCATTTGCGCTCTTTGCTCTCGATATTGCGGTACGAATTATTGCTATTTGCTGGCTCCCCTATAATCGCAAACCTGTGGTGGCGCTTGGTTGGCTGATGGCGATCTTCTTAGTTCCTTATGTTGGATTCATTGCTTTTCTTATTTTTGGTTCTTCACAACTCCCCAAACACCGCCGTGCCCGTCAGCGTGTGATGAATGAAATGATTCGTGAAAATATAGATCATGATGATAATGAAGTGCACCCTATTCTGGGAAATCCTCCCCATATCACCAGGAAAGCCAAGGTAGCAGCACAACTCAATTATCGATTAGGAGCACTTCCACTCGTTGGTGGAAACAAGTTCACCCTTCACAAAGACAGCCACGAAGCCATGTGGCACATGGCACAAGAAATCGATAAAGCTCAAAAATATGTGCACTTCGAGTTCTACATCACTGCATATTCTGGAGCCTCCGTCCCCTTATGGGACGCTCTATTTCGCGCAAGCGAACGCGGGGTTAAAGTGCGCGTGCTAATAGATCAACTTGGCACCCGCAAGTATCCCACCTACCGTAAAGATTTGCGCAAGATGCTCAAGGAATCATCGATTGAATGGCATTTGATGCTTCCCATCAACCCACTCAAGGGCCAGTGGCAGCGCCCTGACCTGCGCAATCACCGTAAGATTTTGGTAATTGACGGTGTCACCGCCTACTCCGGTTCACAGAACGCTATCGATGCGTGTTACGACCTCACCAAGAACATCAAAAGTGGGTTGCTCTGGAAGGACCTCACGTATTCGTGCACCGGGCCCATTGTGGAAGAGCTCAACGCAGTGTTTATCTCTGACTGGTATTCAGAAACTAAAGAGTTACCGCTCTCTGAAATCAATTCTCAAATCCCATCGATTAATGATGGCCAGCTTGCACAGATTGTTCCCTCTGGCCCTGGTTTTGAGACTGAAAATAACCTACGCCTCATTAATTATTTAATTAACAATGCTGAGCATCGCATCATCATTTGTTCACCGTATTTTGTACCTGAATCAACGTTGCTGCAAGCTATTACTAGCGCGGCACTTTCCAATATAGACGTTGAAATTATCGTGACCGAAAAAGGCGATCAATTTCTGCCAAACATGGCTCAACGCTCCTATTATGAGGAGCTACTCAAGGCTGGGGTCAAGATTCGCCAGTACCCAGGCCCCACCGTGTTGCATTCGAAATACATGATTATCGACGACAGCTATACCTTTATCGGCTCCTCGAATATGGACCCGCGATCGTTCGCCCTCAATATGGAAGTTTCAACCTACGTGGTGGATCAAAAGATGGTTCGGGAACTCGACGAAATTTCAACCGAATATATTTCTAAGTGCAAGACGCTACGTTATGACGAATGGGTGAACCGTCCCAACCGCACCAAAATGGTAGAAAACATCTGCCGGCTGTGGTCTTCGCTGCTTTAGAAGAGAAACCGGGCAAGCGTAATACAACCCCATTCGTTCATGGGCTGAAAGCCATTTTTCATATAAAAATCAATCACATATTGATTACTTTTCGAAGTATCAGTGCTGATATAGAGTTGTCGAATTTTACTTAAATCAGTCAATGTTTTAGTCAGCAGTTGTTGGCCTATACCGTTTTTTTGATAAGTAGGCAACACCAACAAATCTTGAATATAGGCAATGGTTACACCATCGCCCACTACCCGGATCAGCCCCACTAACTGGTCATCGGTAGTGTTTTGCGAGTCAAAAGCCGCCCAGACGAGTTGCGAATTTTGTACCATTTGTAGCAACTGTTCTGGATCTTTGGTGTATGACGTCCAGCCAACACACTTATAGAGCTCTAACAGCTGGGATTGAGAAGGCACCACATTTTTCAGAAATTTCACAGCACTCTTCCCCCCACTATTATTGAAACTTTCTTAGTGCGATTCATGCAGTCAGAAACTGCACTACATCTGCACGTATAACTAGAATAGAAGCCTACTGGCTTTTGGCTCAGTTGATTCACTCTTGACCCCAACTTTTATGAAGGTGCGCCATGTCTGATCCATTTCCCACCACCCACGCCCCCGCAACTGTTGCTCTCATTCTGGCAGGTGGAAAAGGTAGCAGGCTCTCGCCCCTCACCGACGCACGCTCAAAACCCGCCGTGCGTTTTGGCGGTTCATACCGCATCATCGACATCGTGCTTTCCAACATTGCGCACTCGCAAATCCGCGACGTCTGGTTGGTAGAACAATATCGACCGTTCACCCTGAATCAGCACCTCGCCGCCGGACGTCCTTGGGATCTTGACGGCACCCGTCATGGTCTGCGCATTCTGCCTCCTAGTGAAGGCCGTGACGAAGAAGGTTTCTCGGTAGGCAACGGGCACGCCCTCTACCAGCAAATTCCGGCGCTGGAATCATACGGTGCAGAAACAGTGGTAGTGCTCAGTGCCGATCATCTTTACCAGCTTGATTTTCGCCCAGCACTACAACAGCACAAAGATTTAGGATCAGACCTAACCATCATTACCACTGAAACCGATGAAGACCCCAGTCGTTTTGGTGTGGTGCAAGTAGGCGAAAATCGTGAAGTCATCGATTACGATTACAAGCCAGAGAACCCCTCCGGCAACCTCGTGGCAGCGGAAATCTTCATTTTCAACGTCAAGAAATTGAGCGAAGTAACCGATCAGCTTATGGACGATTTCAAACACTTTGAGGACGGCGACGACCCGCAGGGTGCCTCCTTGGGTGATTACGGCGAGACCATCGTTCCACATCTAGTAAAACACGGTAAAGTGCACGAATTTCGCCATACAGATTATTGGCGCGATATCGGCACCATCGATGCCTACTTTCGGGCGCACATGGAAATTCTTGACGGACGCGGTCTCGATCTCGACCGGCCAGGCTGGGCAATTCACACCAACCCCGATTCGTACTCCCCTGCCCGCATTTTCCCCGGCGCCGTCATCTCAAACTCCACCATCAGCCAGGGCGCGGCAATTTATGGCGAGGTAGAGAACAGCATTATTGGCCCCGGCGTCACCGTCAAAAAGGGCGCAAAAGTTTCGCGCTCCATTATTCTTGCCGATACGACCGTGCCAGCAGGTGCCGAACTTGAGTCGGTGATTGCCGACGTCGCCGCAGAAATCCCGCCCGGAAAAACAGGTGAGACCAAGCCCGGCCCGGGCAATATCACCGTGCTTGAACCGGCACAACGCGGCCCTGCCATTCAGGGTGAAGACCAAACGCTCGGTGAATAATGTTCTTATGACTCAGGATTTTGAGGTAGAACACCTACCGGTTTTTGTGTACGCCACCCTGCGCCGCGGCGGTTCTAACCACTGGGTTTACTAATCACTGACTCACCCAATAACCGCCACGTCACGTGAAGCCATCTAATTAGGCACGCTCCCACTCTGCGCCGTAAGGTGTTGTTTCGTGTATTTTGTGTTTGATATTGACGGCACCACCAGCTTTGACGGCATCACCCTTGACGCCGAAATCAGCCAAGCCCTACTTGACGTGAGAGCCGCCGGGCACACCCCGGTTCTAGCGTCAGCGCGCCCCATTAGAGATATTGTGCCCATGTTGCCCGCGCCATTGCGCGATGTCATGATGGTGGGCGCCAACGGCGCGCTGGTGTATCAGGACGGCGCCGTGCGAGTGCGAGCCACCATCGACCGGCACGCATTTGAGCAGATTCGCACGCTCATCAACCACTATGAACTAGATTTTGTGGCAGATTCCCCGCACCACTACGCCTATCGGTTACCTGAAGGGCACTTTCTGATTGAGCGCATCGACACCGAGGGTATAGACATTCGCACACAGCTCTCGGAGCTCAATCGAGCTACCAAAATTCTGATCCTCAACATCACCGACCCCAACCTCTTTGCTAAATTGCGGTCAAAAGTTGCGCTCATGGATGTGACCGCCGCGCAACATGATGACCCTACGGGTGCCAACATTGATATCACCGCCGCCGGCGTCAACAAGCAAGAAGCTATTTGCGAGCTATTTGCCGATGTTCCTTACGTGGCTTTTGGCAATGACACCAACGATTTACAGATGCTAGAAGGCGCCGTTCACTCGGTAGCTGTAGGCACCAAAGAATCCGTAGTGGCTATCGCAACTGAGCAGGTCGATGCCACTGGCACCGCCGTCGCCCAAAAAATTCGTTCGCTGATTTCTCAGTTCTCTGCCAACGCCTAACAGGTGCTCTAATCTGTTATGAGCACACCACAGATTTTCGAGGAGGCGCCCGGTGGAATCCTGGGACCCAACCCTGTTCTTTCGAGTAGTTGACGTTTCTGCAGTAGTAGCCAACGGCCTACTCGGTGGCGCTGTTGCCCGAGCCTTCCGCTTTGATGTGGTGGGTTTTATTCTGCTTGCAGTGCTCTCGGGTATGGGTGGCGGACTGATTCGCGACGTCCTTTTAGGCATCGGTTTTCCAGTAGCACTGACTGATTCTTCTTACTGGATAGGTGCCATAGTGGCAGCTACCCTCGCTTACATTCTTGACCTCGGTTCACAATGGGCATCACGCGTATTGGTCGTCGTAGACTTTCTCGGCATGGGTTGTTGGGCAGCCACCGGCACCATCAAGGCGCTCGGCTCCGGCTTGCACTGGCTCCCCGCTATTGCGCTGGGCATCACGACGGCGGTGGGCGGCGGCGTCCTGCGCGACATCATGGTG
>JAUMUA010000011.1:30665-40365 GCA_030530925.1 Rothia sp. (in: high G+C Gram-positive bacteria)
GCATTCCCTCTATTCTGGGCGGAAATTCGCTCTACGCAACCGTGGCACTTGTGGGTGCTAGCGAGACGGCATTTTGCACCGAGGTGTTGCACCGGCCCAACCTGGGGATGGGCGCAGCAATTATCATTTGCCTCGCGTTAGGACTTTTAGCGCGGCAAAAGAACTGGCGCCTACCTGCTCCCGTTAATTTGAAGGTACCTCGCCCGCAGTTCCGCGTTCCTCGCAAGTCAACGGTGGTTTTTGAAGAGAACGAGGGGTGGACGCCCGGGCAACCGCTCACCGAGAATCTTGCGGTGTTAACTGAGGAGCAGATTCGCGCCTACAAAAAACGTGATCGGTTGCGGAAATTGGGGCGTGGGTTTTCGCCAAGATCAAAACGTACCCCCAAGTCATAACCCCTATGTTTGAACTGAGCAGTCAGAACTGCTGAGCCGAATGTATAAAAATACCCCCGGCACCTATTCAGGTACCGGGGGTATTTTTATAGCTTGATTGGGTTCGCAAATAACCAAGTATTATTTATTAGCCCTTTTCAGGACATTTTTCGCATATAAAAGGCGGAAGTTTTTAGGCTCTCGCACGGTTACTACTCTACCAGGAATTTTGCGCTACTTCACTGCAATATCAGGGAAGTAGTAGTGTTCAGCACATGCCCAATGAGGCAACTTTTGAGCTGACTAGCCTTTTAAGAACATAAAAAAATTTTCAAAAATTTTTGGGGTGGACCCACTGATTGCAGAGTCGAGAAATAGGAAAAATCCATTCTCCTAGTCAGCGCCAACTCTTTAAGTTTATACTCTTATCTGTATAAAATTTTAGATTTTATAGGTTACCACATTGCTTAACGCTAAGCCCCCGCCCACGTCGTTTCCGTGGTAGCGACCAAAGTGAATGAAAGATCCCCGATATTGAGCATCTGTAACTGCCGGTGAGCGAATGCCGTCCGCTTCAAAAGTAATGGTTTCAGGGCGAACAATAATTTTGCAAGTAATATCCTGATCTGCCACCAAAGGGGTCTTCAACGCAACGGTTGCCAAAGGCACCGGCACTGAGTTACCTGCATCAAAGCGCAAAAGCTGTACTAAATCACCAGTACGATACGCACCTTTTTCATCAATCACAGCAGCATGAGGACGCACCGCAAGCACATAAGCACCAGCGTTGGGGTTGGCAAGGTCAAATTTTCCACCAATACCGAACGGTGAATCGTCGGTTCTCCCAAATGCTACATACCCATATTGCCAATCCGTTGATGGTAATGAATTTTCCCAATGCAGATTAAAGTAAACCACGTAACTACCACCGGACGTCTCTACGCGGTGCGAAAGAGGTCCTAAAAGCATGGACTCATCGTAGGTCTGCCTATGAATCAAAGCACCCTTTTCCCAGACGGGCATATTTGCAACGTCCTGCTGGCCCGCAGGTAGCATTCCATCCAGACGGCGCCCCGCAGCCAGCGCAAGATCCGGGCTAGTGCCACCACCTGCAAGCCAGTAAGGGTTAGGGGACATAAAACCACGAACACCAAGAGCGGCCAACCGCTCGCGGACTGAACGTCGATGGGTCTCCCACGCTATAACAGGTTTACCAAGCGCTACTACAGCAGAAATTTGAGAATCAGTCATGGAGGCATAGGTTCGACCATTTACCGTCTCAAAGAAAGGAACACCTACAAGATCCACATAAGAGGATCTTACGAGATTTCTAATGTTCGCCAGCGAATCATTGGCATCAAAGTAACACCAGGTTTTGAATCCCAAATTCTTTGCGTATTTAGCGAAACCAGATTCAGGATCAAAACCACCAGCACCATTGCGATAAATCTTAATAACCACTTGGTCTTGCAGTCCGCGATCTTGCAGTACCTCTAAAAGTTGTGCCTGCGCCCCGGCATCCTTGGCCTCAATAAAAAGCACCGCATTTGGACCGACCGAACCAAAGGCACCACCTGTGGCGGTGGCCTTAATAACATCTAACGCCTCGGTCAAAGTGGTGATATTAACCAGCGGTGTGCCTGACCCCAAGAAATCTCGAGTATCCACCATTGCCCGTTTCAATTCAGCCAGAGTTATTGAGCTGACATAACCGGTTTTTTCGGTAGTAATACGGCGCAATGCATTATCGTGCATGCAGACAAGCTGCCCATCCAATGTGCAACGAACCGAGATCTCGATAGCCTGAGCACCCTTAAGAATTGCACGTTGATAAGCGTAAGAAGTATGTTCAGGATTTACATCTCCTGCGCCACGGTGGGCAATAACAAATTGGGGCTGAGCCAGAAATTGTTCTGTCAAAGAGGTGGTTGGCTGAGTTGTACCCACCGGATCTGTAGCTTGAGCCGGAGACCCACCCGCAAGAGCCGAACCAGTTAAAGCTGCGGTAGCACCTGAAAATAGAAGCGCTTTTCTGCGGGTGAGTATTCCGCGTTGCGAAGCGTTGAATGCGGTGCGTTTTTCGTGATACTCGAAAGTAGCCATGTTCCCCTTTTAGAAATTTTGAAAAAATACACATGGATTTATGCCCATGCCCCTAGTGGTATTTGACCCCTACCCTAATGTTACGAATTCATAACAACGGGATTTACGGCGGAGAGGGTTATCACACCTCACACCATTAGAAATTTCTGACTAGTCTAAATATTTTTTTGCACACTAATATGTGGACACTTTCGGCATTCACAGGTGTGTAGATTTTCTTCATCCCTACGATTAGTAAACAAAGGTCTAGAAGTTCATGTTTTTAAAGAGTTTCCTGCCCTCTCCTACTTTGGGCGTAGGTCAAAAATATGTGTAGGATTTTAGACAACACTCAAACTTTATTGCGTCGTAGATAAATGACCCACGTCAAATCCCCAAAAAAAATTTAGAAATTTTTTTGGACCGTCCCGCCAAACCACAAAAACCGCTCAACATGTCGTCAATTGCCGATTTTACGGCGAAAATCAGTCAAAAATCTCCTTCAAATCGCTAGATATGCTCATATTGTTCTCCAATATTATTTTCTTTAGAAACATTTTGTAGATCAATCCGGTTTCCGACACTTGTTCGGATAACTGATGATTTGAAACCAAGGGAACGTTCAGCTTCCCTCCCTCTCAGGGGTGCTCCTACTAATGGGTGATAGAACGAAAAATCTGAGGCGGGTATAGTTTTATCTCGTCAACCAGAGAAAAGGTTCTGACATCTTCATTCAATGAAGACACAGCTTGAGCATCAGGTAAAACATCAAATCTTTTGTTCGCATCGAGGGGTTATGGAATTTATCCGCGATGTTTTACTACCGCTTCTTGGGGAAGAAGCGCACTGACTAGCTTGCTGTATATATGCCTTGGCGATTGAAATTTTGGGGAAAATTTCAGTTAGCTATCGCCAGTAGTGCAAAAAATCCGCATCTTTCGGGGGAGAGGTGCGGATTTTTCTTCCTTGAATTTACTTCAAATTTTTCAAACTGGTATATAGGATGAGATGTAATAATACTCATTTAAGCCAGCCAATGAACACCTCGTCTTCGAATGGTGCCTCGTATTACATACTGGACTCAACAATCTTTCTGGAAGACAATTTCATTTTCTTGGGTATTAAGTTAAGTTACTTCATAAAGAGAATCTTTGGATTTTAACTATCACATTTCAGCGAACTCGCACCATTACATTGTGGCATTGCTGATAGACCGCAATTCGGTGGTCTTACCCATCGCATTGGAAACTTCGATCAAGGGGACCCGTTGAATCTTCAAGAGGCCATCACGTATTTTGCCGAGACACCCTCAGACCTTCCTGCGTATAAACGCATCCAACTGCTCATTACCCACCAGATCCAAGAGGGCACCCTTAAGCCAGGCGATCCCATTCCTTCTGAAAACGAGTTGGTACAAGGGCTTCAGTTCTCTCGCATGACCGTCAACCGTGCCATGCGCGAACTCAGCATAGAGGGTGTGCTCACCAGAACGCGCGGCATCGGAACCTTTGTAGCAGAGCCCAAACATCCCGGTGATTTTATGGAGGTTCATAATATTGCCGATGAAATCAAAGGACGCGGTCACCACCACACAGAAAAAGTTCTCAAACTCGAAAAAATTACTCGAGAAGAAAATGCTGAATATTGGCAAGCAGGGCAGATACCTGAGGAACTAGGCTCTGAAGTATTCCACTCAGTGGTAGTGCATTTTGATAACGGCACCCCTTTTCAAATCGAAGAAAACTTCGTTAATCCTGAGCTAGCACCGGACTATTTAGAACAAGACTTCACCAAAATCACTCCCGGCAAATATTTTGAAAAGATTGCACCAAAGGTTCACGGAAAAAATTTGGTTGATGCTATTTTGCCTAATAAAGACCAATATCAGATTCTTGGAATGCAGGATTCAGAGCCATGTTTGCGCATTGAACGGCACACCTACACTTCAGAAGACATCCTCAGTTCTACGTGTTTACTTCATCCAGGTAACCGCATTCAGCTAGAAGGCGATTTCGGGTTATAAGAAGTTGATGTTCTGGGAGATGTGAATCGTGTTCTCCACGGGCATAGTAACTAGCATGTCTCACCCCAAAGTTGAGAGAATCTTACAAACGTAGCTACTAAGGGGATTAATGCTCGACTCGATTGTTAACTGGATTATTCACCTCATGCAGGTACTAGGGGCTCCCGGCGTGGGGGTTGCCGTGTTCCTTGAAAATGTATTTCCTCCCATCCCCTCCGAGGTCGTTCTGCCCCTTGCTGGCTTTACGGCGTCCATGGGTGGTATGAATGTTTTTGCGGCCTTTGTTTGGGCGACTGTCGGATCAGTTGTGGGTGCGTATTTGCTGTACTACGTTGGTGCCGCTATTGGCGCTCCGCGGTTACGCCGCGTTGCCCAGTGGATGTGGCTTGTAGAACCCGAGGACGTCGACACCTCGTTGCGCTGGTTCGATAAATACGGCACCTGGTCCATTCTCTTTGGACGCTTAATTCCCGGTGTCCGCTCGCTGATCTCGATTCCAGCGGGTATCGATCGCATGAACCCCCTCAAATTCGGTATTTACACCCTAGTGGGTTCAGGTGTGTGGAACGCGTTGCTTATTTATCTAGGCGTCATACTTGGCGATAACTGGGAGCACGTCTCAGCCGTGATCGACCAATACTCCACCGTGGTTTACATTGTGATCGCGCTAATTGTGGCTTACGTGTTGCTCCGTCTCATTCGCCGCTCTCAAAAACGAAAAAAACAGGGCAAACCGGTTCTTTAGAGTGTTTCTCGGGTATCTTAAGGTTTATTAGTTAGTCTGCGGCAAGGTGCCGCCTTTCAGAATCGTTGCCTCATGAACCATATTTCACGCCGTCATCTCTTACTCGCTTCGGTTGCCGTAGCAGCCCCATTTACTTTGGCTGGCTGCGCGAGCAATCATAAAATCAAGGACGCGGCGCAGGTCTTTGCCGATGCTCTCACGAATCTGGATCTCTCAAAGATTCGGGTGTATCAAATGGACGCCTCACATGCGCAAGATTCTTTGATGAGTGCCGTTCGCAACCTCGCCGGCGCAGAGCCTACCGTCACGGTTCAAGAGGTCAACGAAGATGAAAAATCCCCTTCAGCAAAACTCAAATGGTCGTGGAAGATTCCAGGCGTTGAACAACGCTGGGAATACGAAACGAACACTGCCTTCGGTTTAGACGGTGAACGGTGGAATCCCATCTGGGACATCAAGATTGTGCATAATCAGCTTTCCGATGAGCATGCCTTAGCTCTCGAGCTTGAAAATCCCACCCGTGGGCAGATTCTGGGCGCTGATAACGCCGTAGTGGTAAAAGATCGCGAAATTCAAACGGTTGGTCTTGATAAGAACCAGCTTAAGAACAAGTCCGAGCAAAAAGACTCTGCCACCGCATTAGCCAAGGCTTTTGAGCTCGATACTGATTCATATGTGCAAAAAGTCAAGGACGCCGGTGAGCAACAGTTCGTTGAAGCGATAGTTCTACGCCAGGCTGAGTTTGAGAAACAAGTTACCCCAGAAATCGAATCCATCAACGGCTTTTTGAGCGTTCAAGGCACCAAGCCGCTGGCGCCGTCGGCAAATTTTGCACCCGATATTTTGGGGAGCGTGGGTGAGGCAACAGCCGATGACGTCAAGAACTCCAACGGCAAGATTGCAAGCGGTGCGATCACCGGGCACGGGGGTCTACAACAGCGGTTCAACGATCAGTTGGCTGGCTCTCGTGGTTACGTTACCCAGTTGGTTCAAGTAGACTCTGCCGGAGCCCCAATACCACACACCGCGGTCAACTTGCACTCGGTCAAACCAGTTGACGGCACGGCGCTGAACATTACGCTCAACCCCGATGCGCAACAAAAAGCCGTGGATATCCTTGCTGATCAAGACTCCCCCAGCGCTATCGTGGCGCTGCGGGTTTCAACGGGTGAAATTCTGGTTGCCGCTAATGGCGAGGCGTCCAATGGTTTTTCCACTGCCCTTCAAGCGCAATATGCACCCGGTTCTACTTTTAAGGTTGCTACGTCGCTCGCTCTTCTGCGCAAGGGTATGACGCCCGAATCGAAAGTGAACTGTTCCGAATCTGCTGAGGTAGATGGACAGATCTTCAAAAACGCGTCCTCGTACCCTCAAGAATTTTTGGGCACTCAAACCCTTACTACTGCGGTAGCGCAGTCATGCAATACTGCTTTTATCAACGAACGAGACAAAGTCTCCCCAACAGAGCTCAAATCAGCCGCAGAATCACTAGGTATTGGGCTCGAAACCGACTTAGGTGTAGATGCGTTCTTTGGTAGCGTTCCCGATTCTGCCACCGCCGTAGAACATGCGGCGTCCATGATTGGGCAGGGCAAGATTCTGGTTTCTCCGCTGGCAATGGCGGTAGTTGCCGCCAGCGTGGCACACCAAAAAGTGGTGGTTCCCGTATTGGTGAAGGACCAGTCGTTAGGCGAAACAAAGGTTGCCAACACGTCCCTAACTTCTGCCGAAACCCAGCAGTTGCAAAAGCTCATGCGAGCGGTAGTTACCGACGGCGGGCTGACCGAGCTTCAGAAGCTCTCCCCCAATACCGCCTATGGTAAAACCGGAACGGCGGAATACGGCGACGCTAACCCACCCAAAACCCACTCCTGGGTTATTGCAGTGCACCAAGATATTGCGGTGGCTGTAGTAGTTGAGGACGGCGATCTGGGCTCTATTACAGGCACCCCGCTGGCGCTAGAAACTTTCAAGGCTCTATAAACAGACCTGAAAAATCAAAAACCGGACGCCGCTCCCCTGCTGAGCGCGGCGTCCGGCTTTTATGCATTCAACGAATGCCTGAAGACCGTAAAGGTCTTGAACTATCGGCTAGCGATCAGAAGCAACTGAACCTTCTGCGGTTGAACCGTGTGCAGAAGACGAAGCAGAAGTTACCGGAATTTCACCGGTCTCAAGCTTCTCAGCAGCTTTATCAATGCGTACCTGGGGAATGGGCATGGTTGAGGTATCAACATTGTCATTCTCCAACTGGGTTTCAACAAGTTCGGTAGCTTCTTTTTCAGTTTCAACAGCAGGCATGGAACCCAGAAGGTTCTGGCCAGCAGTTTCTTTCAAGAAGAACATACCGATGAGTCCCACAACGCAAGCGAACATGATGTAGTAAGCGCCAGCGTAATCGGTCTTCCACCAGCTCTGCAAAGCGGTAACCACAAAGCTAGTGGTGGAACCGAACAGAGCCACTGCCACGTTGAACATAACACCCATAGCGGTGTAACGAGTCTTAGTGGGGAAGAGCGAAGGCAACGTGGAAGGCTGGATAGATGCCTGGAACAGTAACATCACTGCCATTAGAGCCAAACCTGCAAGGGTGGAAGGTACACTACCCTGCATCATGAGCCAGAACGAAGGAATGGCGCCCAAGAATGCGATCACTGCACCGGTCATCATCACAGGCTTACGACCAATACGGTCAGAGAGCAGACCCATCAGAGGCAAAGCAAGGCTCAAACCAATCAGAACAGGAACGAGTAAAGCGTTACCGTGCATGGTGTCATAACCTAAGACGGAAGTGAGGTAAGTAGGCATAAAGCTGGTCAGTGCGTAGCCAATAACCTGAGCGCACATCACCAGAGCTGAACCAATCAATAACTGTGGCCAGAATTCTTTGAAGATGTGTTTGAGGGACTGACCCATGGTGCGCTTTTCAGCGTCGTTGCCACCGTCTTCATCAAGAGTTGCCTCAAAAGCAGCGGACTCGTTGATGTGCGAACGCATGTACATACCAATAAGACCCAAGGGCAAAGCAACCCAGAAGCAAATACGCCAACCGAACGAAATCATCTGTTCGGGGGTGAGCATCAATTCAATGATGGTTGCTAGTGCAGCTGCAAATGCGAAGCCAATGTATGAGCCCATATCAAGGAATGAGGCCCAGAAACCACGGCGCTTATCAGGAGCGTACTCGGCAATGAAGGTCACCGCACCGGCGTACTCGCCACCGGTAGAGAAGCCCTGAACAAATTTGAGAAGAATCAAAGTGATGGGCGCCAGCATGCCCCAGCTGTTATATGAGGGAATACAACCAATCAAGAAAGTGCCAAAAGACATCATGATGATGGTGAAGGCGAGAACCTTTTTACGACCAACCTTATCGCCCATAGGTCCCAGAATAAGTCCACCAAGGGGGCGAACAATAAAGGTCACCGCAAAGGTAGCGAAGAATGCGAGCTTGCTCCACGGCTCACCAAAGGGGAAAAATACAGCGGTCAATGATGCAGAGAGATATGCATAAACTCCGATATCGAACCATTCCATAAAGTTACCCAGAATGGTTGCACGAAGGGCTTTCTTCATCTCAGAGGAATCAACGACGTGGATGTCGTCTTCTTCGAGAAGGGGAAAGTTATTGTGAACTTGCTCAGCAGTAGCCATAGGTAAACTTTCTTTGTTTGTGCGACTTGTCTACCTTAGCTTGACCGTGAACAACTTCTTTGAAGTTGTAGGAGTTATCCCCTCTAAAAGTGGGGTATATCTATCCTTGAGGTAAGAAAACTCACGTGCATTTAATAATCTGGGAGATTTCCCAGAACAATGACGGCGATTGTTCAGTGGAAGTCCGACAAACAGTAGGGTCACTTGTGTTCTTCTTGATATCTTCAATGGGATGAATTGCATCAGCTCAAAACCGGCACAGAATTAGTCTTTCTTCAAAACGGGAAAATAATCTTTAGAAAAATTAACCTATACCCTTGTCACAGCAAGCGATAAACAGCGTCATAATGCAATTCAGCACACACAAAAAATGCCACCTTGAATACGCAAGGTGGCAATTTTATTCCCGAAAATGGGAGTTATTTAGTTATTGTAAGCATCTACTGAAATGAAAACAGGAGCTGATGCGCTAGGCAAGTATGCCGAGAATGCCGAGGTGCCCATGCCGTTCCATCCGCCATGGATTGCCATACCGTTACCGGTGTACACAGCAATGTGAGATGAACCGAAGCCGTTAGATGCGTAGTAAATGAGATCGCCTGGCTGAGCCTGTGCAGCGCTCACGGTGTGACCAAGCTGAAGGTAATCAGCGGGCCAGCCGTGGAAGTTCACGCCAGCGCTACGCAATGAGTTGGTAACCAACATGGTGCAGTCAGTCTGAGCATTTACAGCTGCATAACCACGAGCTGCTGCAACTACTGCGTTGCGCTTTGCTGATCCGGTTGCGGTCTGCAAAGTTGACTTAGCCGCAGGAGCAGGTGC